>DATIQT010000061.1:0-16401 GCA_035470525.1 Rickettsiales bacterium | reverse complement strand
TTTCAACAAAAAACTTAGCTATCATTGAAAATAATAACTAGGTTTGTTAAAAATCTTTGTAGAGACTTGAAATTTAATAAATTTATTTTTTTACTCTGAACTTTATAAAAACATTATAGTCTGTTTTTTTTACTGCTCTACTGCTTATATTCCAGCGAAAGCTGGAATCTAAGCAATAGTGTAACAAAATTTAAAAGATTATACTAAAACAAATAATTTTAATAAATCAAAAATTATCTCGGACAGTAGTGTGTCCTCTTACTCCCTTACATTTTGATTATTGTACCTTGAAAATATTGAATTGATTAAACTTATTTATCAAAATCTCCGTTCTATTCCCATCTGTCAAGCTTTGCTCTCTTCACCACTGTCAAGTGTATAGTCATTATTGATTATCAAATAAATCTATTTTATAATCAATAGGGACTATACATTTATAATTTATCTACTAATTATCTTTAAATCCTTGTGCTATAACATACATTTCTACGGATTCTTTTCGTGAAGAATTTGGTTTGAAATGTTTTACTTTTGTGAAATTCTCTTTCATTTTTTGAAATAATTCTGGTTCAGTTCCACCTTGGAAAACTTTTGCTATGAAAGTTCCGCCCTTTTTGAGTATTTTTAAAGAAAAATTGAAAGCTTCTTCTACAAGTGCTGATGTTCTTATGTGATCGATATTTTTATTGCCGGTTGTATTTGCAGCCATGTCGCTCATGACAACATCATACTTTTCACCTTTCATTTCTTTTAGGATTATTTTTTCTGCATCTTTTTCTAAAAAGTCTTGTTGTATTGTTTTTACACCTGTAATTGATTGAACTGGTAGTATATCTAAAGCTAATATGTTGTTTGCTCCAACTTTATTACATACAACTTGACTCCAACCGCCCGGCGCACAACCTAAGTCTAATACTTTTTGTCCTTTTTTGAAGATTTTAAATTTTTCATCAATTTCTAAGATTTTGAAAGCTGCACGACATCTATATCCTTTTTGTTTTGCTAATGTAACGTAAGGATCATTGAGTTGTCTCTCAAGCCATCTTGTTGAAGAAGCTTTTCTTCTTTTGGCTGTTTTGATGTTTTTTTTAGGCTGTTTAAAATCTCCAATTATGTTCATATTATTTATATTCTACGCTTAAAACTTCATATTCTTTGATTCCGGCTGGTGTTTTTATTTCTAGCTCGTCGCCTTTCTTTTTACCAATTAAAGATTTTCCAACAAGTGATTCTATTGCTATTATGTTTCTGTTTATATCAGATTCAAATTCGCTTAGTAATTGATATTGCAATTCTTTTTCACTATTTAGATCAAGTAATTTAACTGTAGCACCGAAATTAATTTCGTCGTTTGCTAATAATTTAATGTCTACAATCTCTGCATTTGAAAGTCTTTCTGATAGTGTTGAAATCATGGCATCAATTACTTTTTGTTTATCTTTTGCTGTTGCATATTCTTCATTTTCACTTAAATCACCTAACTGTATAGCTTCACCTATAGCTTTTGATACAGATGGTCTCTCAACTGTTAGTAAGTTGTCTAATTCGTCTTTAATTTTTTGGTATCCACCTTTTGTTATTTTAAATCTCTGCATACTTATTACCAAATTTTTATAATAAAAATAATGGTGTACAAATACACCAATATAACAATATTAATATCTAACTTTTTTTATTGCAAGAAATAATTAAAAAGTAAATAATTTATTAAACAATACGATAACAGCATGCTTTTTATTTAGATTATAAATTTCAATGTCTCTTAAGATATTTTTTGTAAATTTTATTTTTTCAATTATGCTTCCTTCATTATTTTTTAATAAAAATTCTAAATTTTTTGTTTTAAAAACTTCATCAATTTGGTTAATTGAAAAGTATTGTAATACTTTGTACAAAAATAGCAATATGAAATCTTTAAAAAGTAAAAATAATTTTTCATTGTCATTTAGTTTTGTAGCTAAATTGTGCAATTCTTCTATATTTAAGGATTTCTGTGATAATGTATTTTCAATATAATTATATAAAAATAAACCATCATTTTCTATTATATCAATTGCGGAAGATAAAGAACTATTGGATAAGTTATATAATTCTAATAATTTTTCTTCATTTAATTTCTTAAATTCTTCTATATAACTATTTTTGAATATATTTTTCCAATCATCAAAACCATGTTTTTGAATATTTATTTTTTTGCATCTTGAGTTGATTGTGTCTAAAATGTTGTTTATATTATGGCAAATCAGAAAAATGTAAGTGTTTTTATTTGGCTCTTCTAAACTTTTTAAAATCGCATTTTGTGCTGAAATATTCATTTCATCTATTGCATCAATGATAATCACTTTATTTTTTGAAATAAATGGTGCTAAAGACATAAAATCAATTATTTTTCTTGCTGAAGCAACTTTTATTTCTTTATCTAATTTTGATGTTTTTGAATCTACTTCTTTTTCTATTACAAGCAAATCTGGGTGTTTTTTGTTTTTTATTAGATTGAAAGTTGGATTATTAATATCTAAATCATCGCTATTTATTTCTTCACCAAATAGAGATGTTGTTTTATTCTTTTTTAAGCTTGTTTCATCATCAAGAATTTTATTTGCAATGTGATAAGCTAAAGTTGCTTTACCAAGTCCCTTATTACCAACAAACATTATTGAATGATGTAATTTATTATCAAAAAAATCATTCAAAATATTATCTCTAATTTTTGTTAAAGTTAATAGTTTATTGTTGTTGTAAGGTTCTAGCATTTTATTTTAAAATATTTTTAAAAAATTCACATGCAATTTGTTTATCAAAATTTTTGAATTTTACTTCAAATTTACAATATTTTCCACTGATAAAAATAATAGCTAAAGCTGATATAACATCTAACTTATTTTTCTCTTTAGAATTATCTTTAATGTTTGATAACCAATCTTTAAAAGGCAAATCTTTATTATCAAATAGAAATGTTTTTTTACCATTTTTCATTTCTATTATAAAGGAATTACTAGGTTTAATAGATATTTCACATTTGCCAATTTTTATACCATTATCTTGTTCTAATACAAAAACATTTCTTACATTTTCTAGTTCTTTTGCTCTTCCTATTGTTAATAAAAATGATATCGGTTCACTTGTTCCATCTATATAAGGTATTGCATCTCCATCTAATTCTATTAAAAGATTATCTAATCTATTTGCCCATATGGAATCCAATAATAATTCTACATTACTAACTGATACATTTTTATTATTTTTAATAACCAATTCATTATTTTCAATGAAAGCATTATTATAATTTAATTCTATTATATTATCTTTTTTTAAATCTGTTCTTTTAAAGATAATACCTTTATTTGCTTCTGCTGGCAAAATTTTTACATTAACAATCTTCTTTTTATTTTTTGGCTTTCCAAAAAAAGATACTTCATTTAAAATAGTTGTTTGATTTCCTGTATACATAGTTGGAAAATATTATTTTTTACTAAACATAAGAATTTTAATTTTAAAGTCAATTCATATTGTAATTTTTAAAAATGTAATTATATATTGAATGTAATTTATTAACAACAAAACAAAATTATGAAAATAAAACCATTATATGATAAAGTTTTGATTAAAAGAGAAGAAGCGGTTCAAAAGACGGCTGGTGGTATTATAATACCAGACACATCTAAAGAAAAACCTTCAATTGGAGTTGTAGTTTCTGTTGGTTCTGGAGCTAGAGATGAAAATGGAAAGATATTGCCAATGATATTAAAAGAAGGCGATAGAGTTTTATTCTCAAAATGGGGTGGAACTGAAGTACCAGGTGATGACACTTTAGTTATTATAAAAGAAAGTGATGTTTTAGGTATTATAGAATAATAATTAATAAAAGGAAAAATATGACAGCAAAAGATGTAAGATTTGGAGCAAATGCTAGATCACAAATGTTGGTTGGTGTTGATGTACTTGCTAATGCAGTAAAGACAACATTAGGACCAAAAGGAAGAAATGTAGTAATTGAAAAATCCTTTGGTGGACCAAGAATTACAAAAGATGGTGTTACAGTTGCAAAAGAAATTGAATTAAAAGATAAATTGCAAAATATTGGTGCACAAGCAATTAAAGAAGTTGCAAGTAAGACTAATGATATTGCAGGAGATGGAACAACTACTTCAACTGTTTTAGCTCAAGCTATATTTAGAGAAGGTGTAAAATCAGTAGCTGCTGGTTTAAATCCAATGGATTTAAAAAGAGGTATCAACAAAGCCGTTGAAGTTGCTATAAGCGAAATCAAAAAAGTTGCTAAAAAAGTTAAAGGAAAAGCTGAAATAGCACAAGTTGGAACAATTTCTGCAAACGGTGATAAAGAAATTGGTGAAAAGATTGCTGAAGCTATGGATAAAGTTGGTGCAAATAGTCCAATCACAGTTGAAGAAGCAAAAGGACTTGATTTTGAAATTGAAGTTGTTGAGGGTATGAATTTTGATAGAGGTTATTTATCTCCATACTTTGCAACTAATATGGATAAAATGACTTGTGAACTTGACAATCCATACATTTTATTAGTTGAAAAGAAAATTTCAACTTTACAATCAATTGTTAAGATTTTAGAAGCTGTAGCTCAATCAGGAAGACCATTATTAATTATTGCTGAAGATGTCGAAGGTGAAGCTTTAGCAGCTTTAGTTGTAAATAAATTAAGAGGTGGTTTAAAAGTTTCTGCTGTAAAAGCACCTGGTTTCGGTGATAGAAGAAAAGCTATGTTGGAAGATATAGCTGCTTTAACCGCTGGACAAGTTATTTCTGAAGATTTAGGACAAAAACTTGAAAATGTAGAACTAGACCAATTAGGAAAAGCTAAAAAAGTAATAATCACAAAAGATGATACTACTATTATTGATGGAGCAGGTGATGAAAGTGATGTAAAAGCTAGATGTTCTCAAATTAAACATGAAATTGAAGCTACAACATCTGAGTATGATAAAGAAAAATTACAAGAAAGATTAGCTAAATTATCTGGTGGTGTTGCTATTTTGAAAGTTGGTGGTGCTACAGAAATGGAAGTTAAAGAAAAGAAAGATAGAGTTGAAGATGCTTTATCTGCTACAAGAGCCGCTATTGAAGAAGGTATAGTTGCTGGTGGTGGTGCGACTTTAATTCATGCTTCAAAAGTTTTATTAGACTTAGAAGGTGAAAATGAAGCACAAAAAGCCGGTATTCAAATAGTTTTCAAGGCTTTACAAGCTCCTGCAAAACAAATAGCTGAAAACGCAGGTTTAGACGGTTCTGTTATTGCAAACAAAATTATGGAAAGCGAAAATCCAAACTACGGTTTTGATGCACAAAAAGAACAATATGGTGATATGATTAACTTCGGTATCGTTGACCCAGCAAAAGTTGCAAGAATTGCTCTTGAAGGTGCAAGTTCAATTTCTGGATTGTTGATTACTTCTGAATGTGTAATTACAGAAAAACCAGTTGAAGAAAAAACTCCTGCAGGTGCTGGTATGGGCGGAATGCCTGGTGGAATGGGCGGAATGGGTGGCATGGACGATTTCATGTAAACTAAAAACATACTTGTGGTTTAGTTCAAATAAAATAGGAATGGTTTTTGCCATTCCTATTTTAGATTAAGTTTCATTCACTTATGTAAACAACTCTAGCTAGATGTTTAACGAATTACTACTACCTCGAGTAGTATTATATAAATCATTTTTTCAATTGTCAATAAATATTTTTACTATTTTAAGGTATTTTTAAATTAATACAACCTTCAGTATATAAATTATAAATTTCCCAAGATAAAATCATTGAGTAAATATAAATTAAAACTCGTCATGCTTCCAAAGTTTAGTAAAGGGCAATCCAATAAATTTTGAATTTTTTTACTATCAAAATTTATAGCTTTTATTACAGCTGTTTCATAATTATCTTTTATACTTTCTTTATTTTTTTGAATATAATCTATAGCTTCATTTGATGTTAAACCAACCTCAGAAATACCAAAAACACAACAACTATGTCCTGTTCCATAAACACTCAAAATATTATAATTAGTAATGTATTTTGATAATCCTGTTTCTTCTTCAGCTTCTCTTTTAACACAATCAAATATAGTTTTATCTTCTTTTTCCATAAAACCACCAATAAATTTCCAATTTTGAATATTATCTCTAAATTTTAAATCACTTACTATCAAAAACTTATTATTATTTGTCTTAATTATAATACTACAAGCTATGTGATTTGATTTATAATTACCTTTATTTATTGTTTTCCATTCTGGTTTTTTTGTAGTCAATGTATAACTGTACTTTGTGTAATCAAAATAAAGATTTTTATCTTTGAAATCTATTAATTCAACTAAATCACCGTCATAAACATCATTACTTTTTTTAACAATTTCTTGCCAATTTTTTTCTATAAATTCATAACCTTCTTTTGAAATATCTTTATTTTTAAAAGAATTAATTAAATTTATTTCTTCACAAGAAATATTACCTTTAAAATATATTTTATAAGGATTATTGTTGTAAATAAAATCAGTCATAATATCTCCAAATATTTAATAAATAATATATATATTATTTATTTGATTAATCAATATTTTTGATTTTGTTTATAATTCCTTTTTAAATCTTGTAAAACAAATCAAATTCTTGTATTTTCCTTCTTTAAAACATTCTTTTTTCTGAACATATTCAAGGTTAAAACCATTCTTCTCTGCTACTCTTCTTGAATTTAAATTATCATCTAAGAAATCAATTTTTAACTTCAGTAATCCTAGTTCATTAAACGCATAATCAATCAACATTTTTACAGCCTCAGGAACTATTCCTTGTCCCCAATATTTTTCTCCAAGCCAGTAACCAAATGTTCCAACATGAGATTTACTTCTTCTTCCAATCATTAAAGCTACAGATCCCACAGCTTCTCCATTTATATCAATTATAAAGTGTTTATCAGAACTTAAATTATTTTTTGAATCTTCTACTTTCTTTACAAATTCCTGATAACTTTCTTTTGTATAAGGAAATTCTAGATTTATCTTATTTAAAACTTTTGGATTATTAATATTTTCGCTAATACTTTTTTCATCTTTAATTGGATCTAATTCCCTTAAAATGAATTTGCTTCCTTTAAATGTTTTCATATACAAACTTTGTTATGACCGCAATCTAATAATAATATGTTTTTTATTATTTTCAACTAATTTTAGCAAATATTATTGCTTAGCATTACCAAATAAATCATTATTAATCTCAAAACTTTTTACATAATTTTCAATACTTTTATCTAAACTAACACTGCCAACCATTTTATATTTTATTCTCATTTGATATACAAATTTATTTAGTTTTTTATTATATTCCTTGGAGCTATACGCGCCTTTGTATAATTTTTGAATTTTTTGATATGTTTCAGGAAAATCTTGTTTTAAAAAATTATAAAAATTTGTTTTAACAAAACCTCTCATATTAATTGGAGCGGAAAGTAAAAAATCACAGCCGTATTCTTTCGAAATTTTAAAAATATTTTCCAAATTTTTTGTTGTATCAGTTAAATATGGTATAATCGGCATCAACATAACAACAGTTTTACAATTTAATTTAGAAAATTCTTTTAAAGCTAGTAATCTTTCCATACAAGATTTCACATTTGGTTCAATTTTTTGTCTTATATTTTCATCAAGGGTTGTTATTGTGAATGCTACATTTACATAAGCTACTTTGCTAAGTTCTTTTATTAAGTCGATATCTCTTAATATTAAAGGAGACTTAGTTAAAATAAAAACTGATTGTTTATGTTTTATTAAAACTTTTAAAACTTTTCTCATTAACTGATATTTTTCTTCAATTGGTTGGTAGCAATCTGTTACACCACAAATATTTAGCAAATTTGTAGATTTCCATGATTTTTTGCTTAACTCTTTGTCAAGAATTTCAGCTATATTTGTTTTTACAAATATGTCGCCAAAAAATTCACTATTTCCTTCATTTAAGTACTTGTGAGAATATTGAGCGAAACAATATTTACATCTATGCTCACAGCCTCTGTATATATTTAAATCCCAATTGCTAGCAAATTTAGAATTATGAAAATGTATTGCGGATTTTACTTCTAATTCTTTTATCATTAATTTTTAAATATTTCTTTAATATTTTGGTTAAATTCCGCACTAAAGATTAATATTATAGCCATAATTTGAAAAAAGAATAGTGTAATGATTATTCCAGCTAAACTTCCATAAACTACTTGAAATTGAGCCATTTTAGTTAAATAAAAAGTTAATAATTTTAAAGATATAGACCAACCAAAAACTGTTAATAAAGCTCCCCATATAATATCTTTTAGTCTTTTTATTTTTGATGGTATTATGTAGTAAATAGAAATTATAAATAGTAACATAAAAAATCCTATTAAAATTGGTTTAAATAATACTAAAGCATTACTAAAGTCTAGGTCTATAGGTATAAATTTTCCTATAAAGAAAGTTATTTTTGGAAAAACAATAGTAAAAAAAATGGAAAATATGATTATACTAGTAATAATCAAAAATTTTATTATACTACTAAGCCTATTCAAAAGATAAGGTTTGTTTGCTCTTATTTTTAATGCTTTATCCAATATATATTTCAATTCTTGAACTAATGAAGAAGCACTCCAAATCAAAGTTAAACTTGCTATTGAAATAATACTACTCTTCGGAGTATTAATAACATTATCAATAACTGGTAAAAGTGTTTCCGCTATATCCTTTGGTAAACTTTTATTTAAAATACTAATTAATCTTATACCTATTTCAGTTTGCCCTAAATAACCAATCAAAATAGTAAAAAATATCATAAAAGGAAATAATGCAAAAACCATTATAAAAGCAAGATTTCCCGCACTTTCATAACCACCATGTATATTAAATGTAAAGATACTTTTATAAATTACAAACCATAATTTTTTTAAAAAATTCAAAATTTTTTCAGAAAGAATAAGCTTTTTAAATTTTATTTTCATATATTATTGTTGTGCTATATTATTGTTATTTACCTTATCTAAAATATATTCATAAACTATAGAGCCTTCTATTATTCTTTGAACATAATTTCTTGTCTCTGAATATCCTATTGATTCCATCCAATTAACAACATCTTTTATATCTGTCATTTCTCTTGGATCACCATATTGTTTAATCCATCTATTTACTGGTGTTGGTCCTGCATTATATGAAGCTATAGCGAGAATTTGTGAACCTTGAAATTGTTTTATTAGTGAATTTATATAATAAGAACCTAAAAGTATATTATAAACTGGATTAGTTTTTAAAGATTTATAGTTATATTTTAAATTCATCTGTTTAGCAACTTGTTTCGCTGTATCTGGCATTAGTTGCATAAATCCAGTTGCTCCTACACAACTTTCCGCCGAAACATGAAATCCACTTTCTTGTTTAATTAACGAATGAACTAAATTTGAGTTTGGATTTTGAAGATTTATAATATTTAATATTGGAAAGAGATTATCAACATAATATACATCTTTGTTTGTTAAATTTTTTGCTATTTTAGTTATCAAATTTTCATTGCCTGTATTTTTAACAACTTCAAAAATAACAGCCATTTCTTCTTTTGTTGATACTCTATTTATAGCACTTATAAAAAGATCGGTATAATCTTTTTCATTTCCATTACTTTTAGCTATTAAATAGGCAATTTTTACTATATCATTATTAAGAACTTTTTCCTCATCTTTTTCTGTAAAAGAAGGCTCTACTGGAAGTGGATTTGTATTTATTAATGAAGGCATATCTAATAATTCATTTTTAGCATGAAATGACAATTGACCATAAAAATACAAAGGATATTGAGAACCTATATTATACCATTTTATTGCTTCTTCTTTATTATTATCAGCCTCCATTGCCCTACCTGCCCAATAAGCTCCTCTTGACTTACTTACAGGATAGTTAACAGCATTATACATATCATAAAAATGATAATAAGCATCTTTTGGTTTATTTAAATATATTAATGCAATCCAACCAGCAAACCATTGAGCTTCTGCATAATCAGAACCTCCATATTTTAAATTATTATTTACTGCTAAGTAATAAGCTTTTTTGTAATCTTTATCATTTAATAATTCTCTAGAAAAATATTTTTGATATAACCACCATTTTTCTGGATATTTAGTATTTTTTGTTAAATTTAATAATATTTTCAATGCCTCATCTTTGTCTTTATTTTTATATAAATAAACAAATCTTGTATAAAGTAATAACTCATTTTCTCTAAAATCATTGGGAATAGACCTTAAAATATTATTTATATATTTTGGATTTTTATTAATTTCTATTATAGCGGAATATAATGTTCTTCTTATTACACCTAAATTATTCATTAAAAAATTTGCCTTTAAATAATCTTTATCCCATAGTAAACTTTCTATTTTTTCAGCATAATTTTCCTCTAATATAAACTCAGAAAATAAATCGAGAAATTTATTCATTTCTTCATCAGTAAAATCATATTTATAAAAAGTATCAACTATTTCTTTTTGTAACTTTTCATCAACATTCTTATCATTAGTTATATATTTGTCTTGTAAAACTTTTATTGCGGTATTTGTTTTAAACGGTTTTATTTGTTCAAAATATTTTTCAACAAATTGATAAGGAACGTCTTTGGTTAAATATATACTTTCGGCTTTAATTTTTAAATCAACGATGTTTGGTAAGTAAGTATGTGTTTGGATAAATAAAAGTAAATCACTAAAATCTGTATCAGCATTTGATAAAGTCATATTAGTATACTTCTTCCATAGTACATAGTCTATTACTGCATCTTTCAAATTTTCACTTTTAATTGAATCTGCCCAAGATAAAGCTTCAGCCCAATTTTTCTTATTTAAAAACTTTTCAGTTTTATTAAATGTTTTTATATCGGCATCGTCAAGTTCTAGTTTTATTTTGATATCTTGATTAGTTTTAAAGAATAAATTTTTAAAATTGTTTTCATTATCAGATATTTCAGCTAATACTAGTGTATTAAAAAATATAAAAAAAAATATAAAATATCTAATCAAAACTCGCATTTTAAATAAAATAATATAATAAGTAAGAATAAATATTTTTTTTAATAAAGCAATATTTTATATTTAAAGATATAGATATATACGTTTAGTACTACTCTCTAAAATAAAGAAGAATTTAAACAATTTAAATAACAATTCATTAAATGCAATATTATTATAATGTGATATTTAACTAATACAATATTTAATCATTTAAATGCATAATTATCAAGTTAAAATAATTAAAACTTTATTTTTTAAAAATATTATATATTTTATTACTAATAACAAATTTTTTAATTATGAAAAAAACAATAGCTTTTTTGAGATCTCTTTTATTCTCTATATTTACTTTATTTAGTAGTGTACCTCTTAGCTTTGGTATTATACTTTTTTGGTTACCCTTTTTTCCAAATAGAAGAAGGAATTTTGATTTAAATGCATCATTGTGGTGCAAACTTATGATAATTATTTTAAGATGGACAGTTGGTATTAAAAGTAAAATTATTGGCTATGAAAAATTAGAAAAAGGTAAGGCTTATATTATTGTTGGAAAACATGAATCTACTTGGGATACATTGATTATGCATACTTTTATGAAACCAGCTCCTGTATTTATCTTAAAAAAAGAATTATTATTTGTCCCTTTTTTTGGTTGGTGTTTAGCTACAGCAAGTAAAATTGCTATTGATAGAAAGGCTGGAGCAAGCGCTTTAAAACAAGTATTAAAAGAAGGAAAAGAATATATTGAAGAAGGTCATAATATTATTATATTTCCTCAAGGTACAAGGGTTCCGCCCGAGGCTAAGACTAAAGAGTATCCTTATAAGACTGGTTTTATAGGGCTTATTAGAGAACTTGGGGCTGATATTGTTCCGATGGCATTAAATTCTGGAAAACTATGGAGAAAAAAGCAATTTTTAAAATATAGCGGTACCATAACTATGGAGTTTATGGATCCTATAAAATTTGAAGATATCAAAAAAATGTCTAAAGAGGAATTATTAACAAAGCTTGAAAATATTATTGAAAAAAAATGTGAGGAGCTAAATAAACTTTAATGAATAATGTAGTCGAAATATCAAATTTAACACATACTTATGGAAATGGTAAAAAACTTGTAAAAGCTCTCGACGGTATTAATCTAAATATTAAAAATGGTGAAACTGTTGCTTTTATTGGTCCTGATGGGGTAGGTAAGTCTACATTGTTTGATACGATTGCTGGAATTAAGAAACTTCAAAATGGTGGTAAGGTTTTAGTGTTGGGAGGAAGTGTTTTAGATGCAAAACATAGAACAAAAATCTCTCCCGATATAGCATATATGCCTCAAGGTCTTGGAAAAAATTTATATGGTGAATTAAGTGTTTATGAAAATATAAAGTTTTTTTCTGATTTATTTTCTTCAGATGAAGAATGTACCAGAAGGCTTATGGTTGAAGTTATGAAAAAAACTGATTTGTGGAAATTTAGGGATAGACAAGCTAAAAAATTATCAGGTGGTATGAAACAAAAGTTGGGTTTGTGTTGCGCTTTAGTTCATAAGCCTAAAATTTTGATATTAGATGAACCAACTACTGGTGTTGACCCACTTTCAAGACAAAATTTTTGGGAATTGATTTTTAATATTAAGAAACAGGAAGAAGATATGACAATTCTTGTTGCTACTGCATATATGGAAGAAGCTAAAGCATTTGATAGAATTGTTATGATGAATGCTGGAAAGATTATTGCAGATAGTAATATGCAAAATTTATTGGAAAAAGCAAAAAAAGATACTTTAGAATCAGCTTTTATTGAAATGTTGCCATTGGAAAAAAGAGGTACTCATAAAGATTTTAACCTAGTAAAACTTGATTTTTCAAATAAACAAACAGTAATGGAAGCTAAAGATTTAACAAAGATGTTTGGAGATTTTACTGCTGTTGATCACATAAATTTTAATATAAAACAAGGAGAAATTTATGCTTTTTTAGGTCCAAATGGTTGTGGTAAAACTACTACGATGAAAATGATGACAGGACTTCTTCCGGCAACATCTGGTGTTCATAAAATATTTGGTAAAACGTCTTCTAGTGATATAAATCAAGTAAAGAAAGATTTGGGTTATATGTCTCAGAGTTTTTCACTTTATGGTGAATTAACAGTAATGGAAAATTTAAAGTTGCATGCAGTTATTTTTGATTTATCTAAGCAAGAGGCTCATCATAGAATAAATTATATAATTGATAATTTTAGATTGAAAGATATATTAAATGAAAAAACTTCAAACCTTCCACTTGGTATTAAACAAAGGCTTTCATTGGGTGTTTCTGTTCTTCATGAACCATCAATTTTAATTCTTGATGAACCAACATCTGGTGTGGATCCAATAGCAAGAGATGAATTTTGGGAAATGATTGTAAAATTATCAAGACAAGAAGGAGTTACAATTTTTGTTACAACACATTATTTAAGTGAAGCAATGAGATGTGATAGAGTTGCGATGATGAATGATGGACGTTTGTTGGTTTGCGATTCCCCAGAAGAAATTATCAAAAATAGAAATGTTAATAATATAGAGGAAGCTTTTATAGAATATATAAAAGAAGATATTGAAAAGAGATAATCATAAAAACTCTTTCAAAGATTTAAACACCTCATTTGAATCTTTATAAAATTCTGGTAAATTTTTAAAGTCTAATTCAATTTGCCTTTCATTTTTTATTGAATTTTCAATATCAAATATAATGTTTATATATTTGCTAATATTTTCATTAAAGTTTTCTAAGTACATCATTTCTATGGGTATTGGATTGTAAATGTTTTCTACTTCTTTTTGTTTTGTTTGTTCTATTCTTAAATTATAATAATTTTGTATTAATTCATAGAAATCATTTATTTTGTTTTTTGTATTGTTTTCATAAATTAAAACTGATGTTTTAGGTATGTAATCAAAGATGGATTCCAATTCATTTTCATAAAATAATGGTAGCCAATTTTCAAATCCATCATATATTTGGTTATTTGAAATAATATTATATAATGTATCTTTTTCTATAGGTATACCAAATAATTTTTTATAATTTTGTCTAAAATTTTGAATATTATTTTGATTAAAAAATACTTCTTTTATAGGTAGTAGTAAAATTTCTTTATGATTTTTTGAAGCTATTTGGCTATTTGTATCTAATGTTTTGATTTCTTTAATAACATCTTTTTCTATTGAAATTCTATAAGCTTGATTATTAAAAGTAATAAAGTCAACTGTACTGTTATTAATGCAATAATCGCCAATGTTGTATACAGTTTCTGTTTTACTATAACAGTTTTCTTCTAAAATTTTTATTGTTTCATCTATAGTTAATTTCTGGTTAATGTAGAAATTTATGAATTTAAAATCTTTTCTATTAATTATTTTTTGAACTAAAGCTTTTCTTGAAATGATTAATAAAGTTTTCCTATCGTTGTTTTGTTTTATTAGTTTATAAATGCAATCCATTCTTTTGGTTTGTAAATCTAAGTCCGGTGAATTTACATCATAAGGCATAGTATTCCACTCTGGAAATGTTAAAATTTCTATGTCTTTTGAGTAAAATTCTATTTCTTTTTTTGCTAATTCTAAATCAAAATTACTATTACAAATATAAACAAAAAATTTGAATTTAGTTTCATTCAAAATATTATAAACTAAATATTTTAAGCTACTCTCTGTTATATTTTTTATAACTGTAGAATTTTCAATATAAGATAGTTGTGTTTTGTAATTCATAAAGTATAACTAAATAATGCTTTTAGATTATTATTATAAAATTTAATTTCAATATATGAATAACGAATTTCTTAATGTTTTAGAAAATGTTTCAAAAGAAAAAGAAACTATATCGATATTTGAGAAAATAGCTAAAGAATTATTTTATAATTACTCAATTGTTTCACAAGGTAAAAATATTTATAGATTTCAAGAAATAGAATTTTATTTATATTCGAATAAACATAAAGATGAAACCTCTCATCGTAATGAAAGACAACGAAAATTTGGAGAATGGTATGTCCACAGGTTTAGTAAATTAGAAAAATCAAAATATTCAACATTTAGTTCAAAAGTCGGACTAGATTTATGTTTGGGAAATGATAACATATATTTCGCTATATTGATTAGGGGTATTGTAAAGGATAATTTAATTTCTGGACCAATTAAAGTCTTAAATGAATTATATGGTAAAGATAATAGATTTATTATAGGTTCAAAAAATTATGATAATTATATAGAATATAGCAAAAAAATTGAATCTAAAAATATTTTTGAAGAAAATGAGTTTTTATATTTAAAAAAATCAAAAACCAAAGAAGAAAAAATAGCATTTAAAATTAGAACTGGATTAAATAGTAAAAAATATAATGATTTTGGTATTAGGAATTATAAAGCCATAAGTGTTTGCAAAATTATTATTTTATTCTATTATTTAGCTATGCAATTAATTTTATAAAAGTGAATATTAATCCAATAATTATACTTATATCGCAGGTAATATCTTTATACAATTTTGTTTTAATTGTTTATTGTGTGGCTGGTTGGTTGATTAATTTTAATATATTAAACAGAGATAATAAGTTTGTTTACAAAGTAATGTATACATTTGGGAAATTTATTGAGCCAGTTTTGAATAAAGTTAGAAAATTTATGCCAGATTTAGGTAGTATAGATATTTCTCCAATCGTTGTATTTCTTTTACTTAACTTTTTAAGAAATATTTTATTTACTTATTTTTATGTAAAATGAAAGATATAAATTTTGTAATTAGAGATGTTATAAAACCAATAACCAAAAATTATTCTCCAGTTTTATTGATTTTAATGAGAAATTGGCAAAATATAATGGGAGAGAAATATTATGAGTTTTGTGAAGTAGAAAAGGTTTCATTTCCTAAAAACAAAAAAATTGGTGGAATTATCCATATTATAGCTTTTAATAATGTAATTTCGTTTTATATTGAAAATAATAAATCTTTTATTCTGGAAAAGATGAATGCTATATTTGGTTATGGTTTGCTTTCTGATATCAAAATTAAGCAATTGCCAAAACTAGTAAAACAGCATAAAAATAATCCTATAAAATTAGATACTAAAGATGAAAAAGCTATTGATAATTTAACTTCCAAAATTGATGATAATGAATTAAAAAAATCACTCAACGATTTAGGTAGAGTGATTTTTGGTGAAAAATAATTATATTAATGTGTTTTTATAGTCAAACAACTTTCACTTAACCACTAAATAAACCGCTTTTGCAAAAATATACGAGGAGATTTAAAATTTTATTGCGATAGCATATAACTTAATACGGTGAGACAATAAAATTTTAGAGCGACGAAGGGT
>DATIQT010000060.1:0-20900 GCA_035470525.1 Rickettsiales bacterium | reverse complement strand
GTGATTGGTGAAATAAAAGATTTAGAATTTTAAGTGATAAATATAGATGTAGAAGAAAGAGATTTGGATTAAGGTTTAATTTGGTATGCGGAATAAGGAATTATGAGAGGTGAAAGAATGCTGCTGGAAACAGGTCTAATATTTATTTAGTATAAATAAATATTGGGAGATATTGAAATGTCAAGTGTTATATTTGCAGGAGGTCTATTAAAAATGTTAGATTTATTTATTTTACGACTTTAAAAAATCCACTAGATAAACTGGTGGATTTTTTATTTTTAGAAGTTTTTGTTTTATTTATTTTGCTTCTTTTTCTTCATTAACTTCTTTTAATTCTTTTTCTTCTTTTGCTTCTTTTTTAAATTTTTCAATTAAAAGACCAGTTCCAGCAGGGATTAATCTACCAAGAATTATATTTTCTTTTAATCCTTTTAATCTATCAATTCTTCCTTGAACAGCAGAATCAGTCAAAACTCTAGTTGTTTCTTGGAATGAAGCAGCAGAAATAAATGATTTAGTTTGTAAAGAAGCTCTTGTTAAACCAAGTAATACAGGCTCAACTCTAGCAGGTTTTAAACTTTCATCTATTGCTTTTTTATTGATTTCATCTAGATCATCTTTATCTAAATGTTCGCCAATCATTAAAGAAGTTTCACCAGTATCAACAACTTCAACTTTCTTTAACATCATACTCAAAATAACTTCAATGTGTTTATCAGCAATTGCAATACCTTGCATTTCATAAACTTTCTGAATCTCTTTTGTCATATATTCAGCAAACTTTTCAATACCTAAGATTCTCAAAATATCATGAGGAACAGGATTTCCATCAACTAAAATATCAGCTTTCTTAACTTTATCACCATCATTAACGAATAAATATTTACCTTTTGGTATTATGTATTCAACTTCGTCTTTTGTTTTGTCATCAGGAATAATTATAATTTTTCTCTTAATCTTATAATCATTATCAAATTTAACAGTTCCATCAACTTCAGCCATGATTGAATAGTTCTTTGGTTTTCTAGCTTCAAACAATTCAGCAACTCTAGGAAGACCACCAGTGATATCTTTATTTCTTGAAGATTCTCTTGGAATTCTTGCTAAAATATCGCCTTCTAAAACTTTATCACCATTATTAGCTATAATAACAACTCCAATAGTTAAATCATATTCCGTTGTTCCATTTTCTCCAACAACAGCAATTAATGGTTTTAATTTAGCTTTTGTATTTTGATGTTTCCAATCAATAACTGTTTTAGTTGAAACAGAAGTATCTTCATCAATTCTTTCTTTTAAAGAAATATTATCAAATAAGTCTCTGTATTCAACAACACCAGCTCTTGTAGTTAAAATAGGAATATTATAAGGATCCCATTCAGCAATTAAATCACCTTTCTTAATAACATCACCTTCTTTATGGAAAACTTTTGCACCATATGGAATCTTAAATGTAGCTAAAATATTGTTTTTATCATTTAATAATACAAAACTGTAATTTCTTGATATAACTATATTATTATTATCTCTATCTTTTAAGATATTGTAGTTTTTAATTGAAACTTTACCATCATCAGGAGCAGAAATTGAAGACTCAGCAGCAACGCCACTAGCTGACGCGGCATGTTTTGTATTCATTGTCAACTGTGTACCAGGTTCACCAACCGCTTGTGCAGCAACAACACCCACAGCTTCACCAACAGAAACCAAAATACCAGTTGTTAAATCTCTACCATAACATTTAGCACAGATACCTTCTTTACAATTACATGTCAAAGCTGATCTAACTTTAATTCTTCTAATACCTTTTTGGCCAATTAATTTAGCTAATTTTTCGTCAATTAATGTACCAGATTCAATTATTACTTTATTAGTATCTAAATCCAAAACATCTTCAACTAAAACTCTACCTAAAGATCTTTCTGATAATGGCATAGTCACTTTTCCATTTTCAATTTTAGCTTCAAGATAAATACCTGTTGTACTTCCACAATCTTGCTGTGTAACTATACAATCTTGAGCAACATCAACTAATCTTCTAGTTAAATAACCCGCATTAGCTGTTCTCAAAGCTGTATCAACAAGACCCTTTCTACCCATGTTAGCGGAAATGAAGTATTCAAGAATATTCAAACCTTCCTTGAAGTTAGATAAAATAGGAGTTTCAATAATACCACCAGATGCTTTAGTCATCAAACCTCTCATAGCACCTAACTGTTGCAATTGAGATTCAGAACCTCTAGAACCAGATTCAACCATCATGTATAATGAATTTCTCTTAGTTGGTTCTTTTTCTTTTGAAATTTCAGCAATCATATCTTTTTTCAAACTATCGGAACACTTAGACCATTCATCAATTACTTTGTTATATCTTTCACCATTAGTAATTAAACCTTCAGCATACTGTTTATCAATATCTTGAACTTTTTTCTTAGTGTCTTCGATTTTTTTAGATTTAGTATTAGGAATCACCATATCATCTTTACCAACAGAAATACCTGATTTACAAGCTTCTTTGAAACCAATTTCCATCATCTTATCACCAAACATACAAGTATCTTTTTGATTTGAATTTCTATAAACATAATCTAAAAGATTTCTCATATCCTTTTTAATTAAAGTTTTGTTAAACAATGCCAAAGCTTCTTCTTTCTTACAATGATCTGGCAAAATTTCATAAATTCCAACTCTTCCAGGTGTAGTTAATACTCTCTTTTTCTCCCAACTTCCATCATCTTTCAAAAGATTAAATCTATATAATATACAATCATGAACATTAATTCTATTTTCAAACAAAGCATATTCCATTTCTTGAATACTAGATATTAGAACTGGATTATCCTTAAACCTATCAGACTGAGTAGTAATATAATACAAACCAAACATCATATCTTCATCAGGATCTATAACTGGTTTACCATCTTTAGGGTGAAGAATGTTATTTGTTGACATCATCAAAATTCTAGCTTCAATTTGTGCCTCTATTGACAAAGGTACATGAACAGCCATTTGGTCACCATCAAAGTCAGCGTTAAAAGCTTTACAAACAAGCGGATGTAATTGAATAGCATTACCTTCAATCAATACAGGTTCAAATGCTTGAATTGACAATCTATGTAAAGTAGGAGCTCTATTCAAAAGAACTGGATGTCCTTTAATTAC
This sequence comes from Rickettsiales bacterium, assembly GCA_035470525.1. Lineage (GTDB taxonomy): Bacteria > Pseudomonadota > Alphaproteobacteria > Rickettsiales > UBA1997 > CALXSC01. The sequence continues at coordinate 17,738 of DATIQT010000060.1, read as the reverse complement.
CTCATCAAGAACGTCCCAAACTTCTGGCAATTCAGCTTCAACCATTCTCTTTGAATTCTTTATAGAACTTGACATTCCGTACAATTCAAGTTTAGAGAAAATAAATGGTTTGAATAATTCAATAGCCATCTTCTTTGGTAAACCACATCTCTGTAATTTCAATTCAGGACCAACCACAATAACTGATCTTCCAGAATAGTCAACTCTTTTACCTAATAAGTTCTGTCTAAATCGTCCTTGTTTTCCTTTCAACATATCACTTAAAGATTTGAAAGCTCTCTTGTTAGCAGCTTTTACAACACTTCCACTCTTACCGTTATCTAATAAGGCATCAACAGATTCTTGAAGCATTCTTTTTTCATTTCTTATAATGATTTCAGGAGCACCGAGCTCAATCAATCTTCTTAATCTATTATTTCTGTTTAAAACTCTTCTATATAATTCATTCAAATCAGATGTAGCAAATTGTCCACCATCTAACATAACCAAAGGTCTTAAATCAGGCGGAATTACAGGAAGAACTGTTAATATCATCCATTCAGGTCTATTTCCAGAATCAATAAAAGCATTAACTATCTTTAATCTTTTAATAGCTTTTGCTTTTTTCATTTCAGATTTGCTTTCTTTTAATTCTTTTATTAATTTTTTCTTTAACTTTTCTAAATCAATTTTTTCCAATAACTTTCTAATAGATTCTGCACCCATACCAGCGTCAAAAGCATCAGATCCATATTTTACTTTCGCATCTTCATACTCAGTTTCTGTAAGAATCTGTCCATCTTCCAACTCTGTCATTCTAGAATCAGTAACTATATAATTATCAAAATAAATTACTTTTTCTACCGCCTTAGGAGTTAAATCTAAAAGAACACTAATTTTAGAAGGTAAAGATTTTAAGAACCAAATATGAGCAACTGGACAAGCCAATTCTATATGTCCCATTCTTTCTCTTCTAACTTTAGAACTTGTTACTTCAACACCACATTTTTCACAGATTATACCTTTATATTTTATCCTCTTATATTTTCCACAAAGACATTCATAATCTTTTACTGGTCCAAATATTCTAGCACAGAATAAACCATCTTTTTCAGGCTTAAAGGTTCTATAATTAACAGTTTCAGGTTCTGTAACTTTACCATAGGACCAAGATATTATTTTTTCAGGACTAGCAATGGATATTTTAACAGCATCAAAATCAGCTAAATCAATTGATTGATTTAACAAGCTCATTAATCCATAAGAAGAAGTTCCATCTAAAGCCATATTTTTTACTTTTTTCTTTATTATTAATATTTTGGAACAAGACAAAAAATCTTGTCCCAACTAAATTTACTCTTTTATAAGTTCAATATTTAAACCAAGTGATCTAACTTCCTTAACCATAACATTAAATGACTCAGGAACACCACATGTAAAGTTTTGACTACCTTGAATAATTGATTCATAAATCTTAACTCTACCTAAAACATCATCTGATTTAACTGTTAACATTTCTTGCAATGTATAAGCAGCACCATAACCTTGTAATGCCCAACATTCCATTTCACCGAATCTCTGTCCACCGAAATGAGATTTACCACCAAGCGGTTGTTGAGTAATCAAGCTGTATGGACCAATTGACCTTGCATGAATCTTAGTATCAACTAAGTGATGCAATTTCAACATATACATATAACCAACAGTAACAGGTCTTTCAAATGCTTCGCCGGTTCTTCCATCAAACAATGTAACTTGTCCAGTTTTATCAACACCAGAATTCTCCATGATTTTTTCAATCTCTTCAATCTTGATATTTTCAAATGAACCAGTTGCAAAAGGAACACCTTTTCTAAAATTTTCACACATTTCAAACAAATCCTCAGAACTCATTTTTTTAACTTGTTCATGTTCTTTAGGTCTATCATATATTGATAGCAATTTTTTTCTTAAATCTTCTTCTTTTTGTTTTTGTTCCGAAACACTGTCTAAAATTTTAGATATTTGTTTTCCAAATTCAACAGAAGCCCAACCTAAATGAGTTTCTAAAACCTGACCAATTGACATTCTTGAAGGTACACCGCAAGGAGTCAAAAGAATATCTATTGGAGTTCCATCTTCCATATAAGGCATATCAGCAATAGGTAAAACTCTTGAAATAACACCTTTATTTCCGTGTCTACCAGCCATTTTATCACCGGGTTGTAGTTTTTGTTTTGTAGCAACAAGAACTTTTACTATCTTCAAAACACCTTGATTTAAATCCTCACCTTCTTTAATTTTTAAAACTTCAGAACTAAACTTTTTTTCAAACTCTTCAGTTTTATTCTTTAATTCTTTAATAAGAATCTCAATTTTATCCATTATTTTAGCATCATTAACAACTATTTTAGCAATTAAATTATCAGACAAAGATTTCAAAGATGTTTTAGTTATTTTTTCCCCTTTCTTTAATTCACCAACAGATTTTTCAAGAGTAAAACCTTCTACTAAATTAATTATTTGTGAATTCAAATTAGCTTTCAAAATATTAATCATTTCATTCTTATCTTTTAATAATTTCTCAATTTGTTGATTTTCCAAGAATACAGCTCTTTCATCTTTTTCCAAACCTTGTCTAGTAAATACTCTTACATCAATAACAGTTCCATTTAAAACACCAGGAGAAACATATAAAGAAGTATCCTTAACATCAGAAGCCTTTTCACCAAAAATAACTTTCAAAAGTTTTTCTTCAGGAGTTGAAGGAGATTCACTCTTAGGAGTAGTTTTTCCAACAAGAATATCACCAGCTCTAATCTCAGCTCCAATATGTATGATACCACTTTCATCAAGTTTTCTCAAAACATCTTCACCAACATTTGGAATATCTCTCGTAATTTCCTCAGGCCCCAATCTTGTATCTCTTGCAATTACCTCAAACTCTTCAATATGAATAGAGGTAAATACATCATCAGACACCAATCTTTCAGAAATAACTATAGAGTCTTTAAAGTTATATCCATCCCAAGGCAAGAAACCAACTAAAACATTTTTTCCTAGAGATAGCTCACTATTTTTAACACATTGAGCATCAGTTATAACCTGACCCGCTTCAACTTTATCACCAATTTCAACTAAAGGTCTTTGATTTATACTAGTATCATTATTTGTTTTCACAAACTTATCTAATTCATAAATATCTATTTCTGATAAACTATTTTTCTTAAGAACTTCAACAACAATTCTACTAGAATCTAAATCCCTAACAATACCAGCTCTTTTAGCCTTTACAACGGCACCACAGTCATAAGCAACTAAATGCTCTAACCCAGTTCCTATTAATGGCATTTCAGGCTTTACAAAAGGAACAGCCTGTCTCATCATATTTGACGCAAGTAATGATCTTTTAGCATCATCACTTTCAACAAATGGAATTAAATTTGTAGCAACAGAACCGATTTGCCTAGTAGAAACTTCTATAAAATTAACTTCCATAGGACTTCTATTTTCATAGTTTCCAGCTATTCTGCAAACAACATTTTCATTAAGAATTTTACCATTTTTATCAACTTCAACAGAAGCTCCACAAATTGTATACTTATCTTCTTCAATAGCTGACAAATACACAACTTCGTCAGTAATAACACCATTCTCAACTTTTTTATAAGGAGTATTAATAAAACCATATTTATTAGTTTTTGCAAATAAAGCCATATTACTTACCAAACCAATATTCTGACCTTCTGGAGTTTCAATAGGACAAATTTTTCCATAATGAGTATAATGAATATCTCTCACCTCAAATCCAGCTCTTTCTCTCGTTAATCCACCAGGTCCCAATGAAGAAATTCTTCTCTTATGAGACAAAGCAGATAATGGATTAGTTTGATCCATAAACTGAGACAATTGAGAAGTCGCAAAGAAATCATTAATTGAAGCAGCCAAAGGCTTAGAATTAATTAAATTTTGTGGCATAATAGTACTAGGATCAACATTATTCATTTTCTCCAAAATACCTCTTTCAATTCTAGCCATACCAATTCTAAATTGATTTTCAACAAGCTCACCAACAACCCTTAATCTTCTATTAGCAAGATTATCTATATCATCAGTTGGTTCTTCATTATGTTTTATTTTAGATAAATTATAAATTATTGAAATTATATCTTCCTTAGTTAGATGAAGAATACTCTCATCTATATTTAAACCCAATCTATGATTAATCTTCATCCTACCAACATCAGATAAATCATATTTTGTTGAGAATAAAATACCATTAAACAATTTTTCCGCTTGTTCAAAACTTGTTGGACTATCACCAATTCTTATTGACTTATAAATATCATACAAAGCCAATTCTTGAGTTGTATTTTTGTCACCTAATGAAGTTTCATATATATAATTGCCAATTTCAGAAACATCTGGATTTATAGCTTTTAAAGACTTTAAACCAAAGTTTTTAATAACTTCCATCTTTTCTTGAGTCAATCTAGTACCGGCAGACAAAATAACTTCACCATTATCTTTATTTATTACATCTTCAACAAGAACATAAGAAGAAATCATATTATCATTAACAATGAACTTTTCAAAACCAGAAGCTTTAATTTTTTCTAAACCTCTTTTAGTAAGTTTAGTATCTCTAGGAATAACAATTTCATTAGTATTTGCATTTATAATATCAAATTCAAATTTCTTACCAATTATCTTAGTAAAATCAAAATCAGTAATATATTTATTTTTCTCAATAACTATTTCATATTGTCTATAAAAAGCTTTTAGAATTTCTTCCAAATTCATACCCATAGCTCTTAAAAGAGTGGTAATAGGCATTTTTCTTTTTCTATCTAACCTAAAAAATAAATTATCCCTAATATCAAACTCCATATCCAACCAACTTCCAACCATAGGAATAACTCTAGCTACATACATTTTAGCATTTGAAATTTTTGAGTCTTCCAAATCAAAGAACACACCAGGCGCTCTTCTCATTTGAGAAATAATAACTCTTTCAATACCACTAAATATGAAACTAACATCATCAGTCATTAACGGTATATCACATAAAAAAACTTCCTGTTCTTTTATAAGTTTTATACTTTTTTTACCTTCTTCACCATCATCCCAAAGAATCAATCTAAGAGTTGCATAAAGAGGTGCGGAATAAGTTCTTCCAGAATATAAGCATTCTTTAGCTGTATATTTTGCCTCTCCAAACCTATAAGATACAAAATCAAGAGTAACAGTTTTATTTAAATCAGATAAAGGGAAAAAAGATTTAAAAGCCTTACTTAAACCACTATCAGCTTGCTCTAATAAATCTTTTCCTAAAAATTTTTCATACGATTCTTTTTGCAGAAAAACCAATTCAGGAATTAAATTTATGTCTTCTTTTTCTGAAAACTTCTTTCTTAATATGTAATTGGAATGATTAACTTTTGTCATTCATCAACCTTTTTTATTGTATAAATAATAATCACAACCAAGAGCTGATTAAAAATAACCAGCTCATTAAAATTTCATAATAATGTATTACGCCAATTTAACTTTTGCACCTGCAGATTCCAATTTTGCTTTCATTTCTTCTGCATCCTTTTTAGCTACACTTTCCTTAATAGTTTTAGGTGCACCATCAACCAAATCTTTTGCTTCTTTCAATCCTAAGCCAGTAATTGTTCTAACCTCTTTAATAACATTAATTTTATTATCACCAGAAGCCTCCAAAATAACAGTAAACTCAGTTTTTTCTTCAGCAGCAACTGCACCACCAGCAGCTCCACCAGCAGCAACCGCAACAGCAGCGCTAACTCCCCATTGTTCTTCTAACATTTTGCTTAATTCAGCAACTTCTAACACAGTCAACTTTGATAATTCGTCAACAATCTTTTGTAAATTTTCAGACATTTTCCAACCTTTTTAGTTTGTTAAATATTTTTAATTAATAAATTTAAAAATACAAGCTTTTTTATTATTTAGCTGTATTTTCATTCAACTTGGTTTCATAAGCACCCAAAACTCTCGCCAATTTAGAACCCGGAGCCTTTAATAAACCAATAAACTTTGCTCTTACTTCCTCTATAGAACCCAAAGAAGATAAGCTTTTTATAGTGTTAAGTTCTAAAACTTTTCCATCCATAAATCCAATCTTTATATCAACAGCTTCATTTTCCTTGCTAAAATTAATTAAAGCATTTGACAAAGAAACCGCATCACTTGAATAAGAAATAGCTATTTGATCTTTAAAATTTTCCATCAAAGACTTAACTTCACTATCAGTTATAGCTTTTTTAACAAGAGTATTCTTCAAAATTCTTAAGTTAGCACCTTTACTTTTTAAAGTTTTTCTAAGAGACGACATACCTTTTGCATTTAACTTCTTATACCCAACTAATATAAAAACTGGGTTTTCAGCAAATATATTTTTTGCTAATTCTATCGAAGTATTTTTTTGTTCTTTTTTCATCAATTCTCCTATTATTTATCCATACTAATCATAAAAGAAGGACCCATAGTACTTGTCAAATATATATTTTTAATATATTTTCCTTTAACACCTTCAGGCTTAATTTCCTTTAAAGCAGAAATAACAGATTTAATATTATTCAATAAATCACCATCAGCAAAATTAATTTTACCAACTCCGATATGAACTATACCAAATTTATCATTCTTAAAGTCAACCTTTCCTTTTAAGATCTCTTTAACAACTTTCACAACATCAGTAGTAATATTACCATTCTTAGGATTTGGCATTAAACCTCTAGGTCCCAATATTTTAGCAATTTTACCCATCTTTTTCATTGCTTCAGGTGTAGCAACACAATAATCAAAATCCAAAAATCCACCTTCGATCTTTGTCATCAATTCATCTAATCCAGCTATCGTTGCACCAGCGCTCAAAGCTTCTTTTTGCATAGCTTCATCAGCTGTAAAAACAATAACTTTAACTTGTTTACCAGAACCAGCAGGCAAAGCAACAGAACCTCTTATATTTTGATTTGTTTGCTTTGGATCAATTGATAAATTAATAGCCAAGTCAACATTTTCAACAAACTTTCTTTGTTTTTCTTGACAAGCTTTTTTCAATAATGTTATAGCTTCAGCAACACTAATTGTATTATCTTCCACTAATTTCTTCTTATTTTTTATATTAGCCATTTTCATTCCATCAATTATTCAACAACTTCAAAACCCATAGATATAGCTGAACCTTTAATCATACTCATAGCAGATTCTAAAGTATCAGCATTCATATCAACCATCTTTTTCTTAGCAACATTTTCAATTTGCTTCATCGTAATCTTTCCAATAAAACCTTTACCAGTTGAAGAAGAACCTTTCTTAATACCAGTTTCTTGCATAATCAAGAATGTTACAGGTGGTTGCTTAGTTTCAAAAGTGAAACTCTTATCTTTATAAACAGTAATAGTAGTTGGTATTGGAGTTCCAGCAGGATAATCAAACTTTAACTCATTAAATTGCTTACAAAATTCCATAATATTAACACCTTTTTGACCTAAAGCAGGACCAATAGGTGGAGCAGGATTAGCCTTTGTTGAAGGTACTTGCAATTTTATAATTCCCAACACTTCTTTTTTTTCTTTCTTAGGAGCCATTTTTTTACCTATATTAATAATAATTTAAACTTTTTCTACTCTTTTAGCCTCTATATCTATTATAGTAGGTCTTCCAAAAATAGAAATTGAAATTTTCAAAATATTCTTTTCAGAATCTTTTGACTCAACTGTTCCAGTAAAAGATTCAAAAGGACCTTCCACAACTTTAACAGTATCACCAATTTCATAAATATTTTCCTCTAACAAATTATTTTCTTCATCAATTCTTTCCATTAACTTAGAAATTTTTTCATCAGAAACTTCTTCTGGTTTCAATTTTGAACCCAAAAATCCCAAAACCTTTGGAATATTTCTAATAATACCATAACTAGCATTACTCATTTCCATATTCACAAAAACATAATTAGGGAACAATTTTTGAGCAACCTCAACCTTTTTTCCTCTAACATGTTTAAAAATCTTCTTAACTGGGATAAAAGCTTTTTCAACAAAATTATTTTCCGTGGCAATCTTATTTATTTCATCACAGATTTTATTTTCTTGCCCAGCCACAACATTAATTATATACCATTTTTTAGCCATTAAATCCCCAATCCAAACATTAATTTTACTACATGAGAAATTATAAAATCCGCAAAAATTATAGCAAGAGTCATAATAAAAACTACAACACTAATATATATAGCTGTAACATAAACATCTTTCCATTTTGGAAAAACAATTTTTCTACACTCTTCTATAACTTCTTTAAAATATTTAACATTTATCACAAATTTCTCACTTTTATTTTTTTCTTCAATTGGCAGGGGCAGAAGGGCTCGAACCCTCGACCAACGGTTTTGGAGACCGCTACTCTACCAACTGAGCTATACCCCTATAAATATATAATCACTTCATAATTAACTCATGCTTAAACCATTTTTCCTGAAACTCAACTTGCTTTTCTATTTCATTTTTAGTCAAATAAGCAATATCTTCAGGAATAACAATCAATTTATCATCGTCATCATTTATTCTATGAATAGTAGCAATACAAATACCCTTAAAATTTTTTATTGGTTCTTCAACTCCCAAGACATAAACATCAATTTCTTCTCCATCTCCACTAACAGTATTAGGAATAAAACCATAATTTACAGGATAAATCCAATCAAAATTAGGATGTTTTGAACCAAGCGGTCTATCGATAACGACATTTACAAACTTACCTAAATAATTCTCATTACTCATTTCACAATTATATATTTATTAACAATTTCAAACAACAATATTGGAAATGAAAATATTTAAATTTTCACCTCCAATAAAATCAAACTATTTTAAAATCTTTGATACTATACCAGCACCAATAGTTCTTCCACCTTCTCTAATAGCGAATTTCAATCCTTCTTCCATAGCGATTGGTGAAATTAATTCAACAGTGATCTTTGTATTATCACCAGGCATAACCATCTCTACACCTTCTTTCAAAGTAACAGTTCCAGTAACGTCTGTTGTTCTGAAATAGAATTGAGGTCTGTAGTTCTTAAAGAATGGAGTATGTCTACCACCTTCTTCTTTATTCAATACATAAACTTCAGCTTCAAATTGAGTGTGAGGAGTAATTGACGCAGGTTTACATAATACTTGACCTCTTTCAACTTCTTCTCTCTTAGTACCTCTTAACAAAATACCAACGTTATCACCAGCTTGTCCTTGATCCAACAATTTTCTGAACATTTCAACACCAGTACATGTTGTCTTTTGTGTAGGTTTCAAACCAACGATTTCAATTTCTTCATTAACTTTAACTATACCTCTTTCAATTCTTCCTGTAACAACAGTACCTCTTCCAGATATTGTAAATACATCTTCAATAGGCATTAAGAATGGTTTATCAGTATCTCTTTTTGGATCCGGAATATATGAATCAACAGCGTCCATCAATTTCATAATAGCTTGTTCACCTAATTCACCTTTATCACCTTCAAGAGCTTTCAAAGCAGAACCTTTAACAACTGGAATATCATTTCCAGGGAATCCATAAGAAGTCAACAAATCTCTAACTTCCATTTCAACCAAATCTAACAATTCTTTATCATCAACCATATCGCATTTATTCATAAATACTACGATATAAGGAACACCAACTTGTTTAGCCAACAAAATGTGTTCTCTTGTTTGAGGCATTGGACCATCAGCTGCAGAAACAACCAATATAGCACCATCCATCTGAGCAGCACCAGTAATCATATTTTTTACATAGTCCGCGTGACCAGGACAGTCAACGTGAGCATAATGTCTTTTAGTAGTTTGATACTCAACATGTGCTGTATTAATTGTAATACCTCTTGCTTTCTCTTCAGGAGCAGCATCAATTTGATCATAATCTTTCTTTTCTGCTAAACCTTTTTCAGCTAAAACTTTAGTAATAGCCGCAGTTAAAGTGGTTTTACCATGATCAACGTGACCAATAGTACCAATATTTACATGGACTTTTGATCTATCAAAATTTTCTTTATTTGCCATTTTTTTTTACATTTCTTATATTAATAATATATACAATGGAGCGGGTGATGGGAATCGAACCCACGTGATCAGCTTGGAAGGCTGGAGCTCTACCATTGAGCTACACCCGCTACTTATTGTTCATTCTTCTACACTGCTTTGCGGGTAGTCCGAATACACATAACACAAATTATAATAATCATTTTTTAATAATCAAGAATTATTTTACTTATTGTATAGCTTTATATTAATTGTTTTTATTTTCTTTTATTTCTAGACTCCCAATTTAACGGGAATAATAGAAATATTGACTTGAATTATAATTGCAACAAAGCAAAAATTCAGAAATTATAAATAAAATAATATAAAAAACTATTAATTTAACCTTATTTAAATAATGGAAAAGAATATTTAAAAATATTTAAATAGTTTAAAAGTGAAGTTGTGATTAATATACTAATTATTTATGGAAAATAATATATTAAATTTTTAATTATTTTTATTTATTACTTCATCTATTTTTTCTGATAAATCTTTATAAGACATACCATTACCAACTCTTTTACCATTAATAAATATTGTTGGAACATAAAATAAACTCTCACTACTTAATTCAGCTTCTTGTTTATCTATTAAACCTTGCGCTAATGTTTTATTTTTTACACATTTATAAAAACTTTCTTCTGTAAATCCGTTTCTTAGAGCTATCTCTTTTAAAACCTGTTCTTTCCTATTACCTTTTGTCCAATCATTTGTATTTTCATATAAATCTCTAATTAATTTATATCTATTTTCTCCACTATTAATACAATAAGGAAGCATAACACCTAATAATGTTTCTTTTTGAACAACCATTCTCTTTACATATTTTATTTTACCAGTTTTAATATAGTTATTCATTAAATTGTCCATAGTATTAAAATAAAACTCTTTACAATGAGGACAAGAATAACTTGAATAATCAATTATAGTAATTGGTGCTTCTAAAGAACCAAAAACAAAATCGCTTTTTAAATCATTAAAAGCTGTTTTATCTTTTTCTTTTTTTAATTTAGGAAATTCACCAAACTTTGCGTTTTCTTTTACAGTACCACTAACTGTATTATTTTCTGTATCTACCTCAATTTTTTCTAATATATCAGAATTTTTAGTATTATTTTTTTTCTCATTAGCCATTCTTTTGATTTCTTCAAGCTGTTTTTTTCCGATATCTGTATCCCAATAATCAACTCTACCTATTAATTTATTAATAAATGTAGAAAGCAAAACAATGATCGCAAAAACAACTAATCCTCTTAAGTAATAAGGAATAAATAAAAAAATATCATGTATTTTCTTTAAAATCTTCATAATTAATATTTAATTTTTTTATAATTGTATGATTTTAAATTTAAAAAACAATTCTAAAAAATACCTAATATTTTTTTAACAGTACCAATACTATCTGAACTAACTAATATTGGTTGTGCTTCATAAACCTCTGTTAAATCATCAACAGCAGTTTTATCACCAAAATATAACTTAGCCATAGCTCTTAAATAAAGTGAATTATAATAAATCAAAGACATACTTCCTTGAGGATCAGGTGTTAAATTACTAATTAAACCTATAGCCATTGTTGCATTATCAATAACATTTTGCATTCTTTGTGTTGTACCCATACTATTTTGCGTACTATTATAATATGATATTGCTATACCATAATAAGCATTATAGTTTTTAGGATATTGCAATAAAACTTCTTTATAGCAACTTATAGATTTATCAAAAAAATTGGTTTTGTTATAAACAAGACATAAGTTTAATTTTAATTCCACATTATCAGGATATTTTTTTAATAATAATTCTATATTTCCTTTTGCTGTGTCGTATTGTCTATTTAAAATATAATTTTTCAAAACAGGGAAATATTGCTGAAAATACATTTTATCTTTAATGGCCTGTGAAATTGTAGCTGATTTTTCATAACCAATTACCAAGAATACCGGCATACTGTTATTGTATTGACCTAAATTTAAGAGATAGACTTTGATTAATTCACCAACTTTTAAATTATTTGCCATATCATCACTAACAGCTTTTTGAGTAGTTAAAAAATACGCTTTTCCTCTAGTTGAATATGATATTGAAGAAAAGAATAATTCAAAATTTGTATCAGCTAAAATACTTTCTGCTGTACTATCATTTTGATGCATATATGTCGAACTCAAAACTTTAAACCAATCCAACAAGAATGGTTTTTGGAAAGCACTAACATTCTGAACTGCACCTCTATATTCAAGATAAGTAATATACTTTTCTGGTGGATTTAAATATGTAATAAATGATGTACTACTAACATCAATTCTTTTATCCTCATATGCACCTTCAACAACATTTTTATTTCTTGATGAATAGCTAGTGATAAAATTGTAAAAATCTATATAGATAGCCCCTTTTAATTCTTCTTGAGTTAAAGAAAAAACAGGTTTTGTTAAAAAACTACAAAAGATTAAAATTGTTAAAAAGATTTTCTTCATAATCTATAAATTTATAATTGCATATTAATCATTATATATAAATTTATTTTTTCAACTAATAAATTAAAGTACTTGAAAAAATAAATTATTTTAGATATAAAAACTCACATAAACAAATTTTGGATAGCATATGTTAAATTTTTCCGATAGAACAATCAGTCCTTCTTGTATTGATTTAATAAATAAAAAAATTATTGAATTTCAACAACAAGGCAAAAAAATCATAAAATTAAACATAGGTAATTTAGACACAGAAAGACCAATTAAAATTTCTGAAATTAGTGATGCAGAATTTAATAATTCAAACCATTACACAAATATAAAAGGTGATTTAGAATTAAGACAATTAGTTGTTGATCAAATAAAAAAAGAAAATGGTCTTATATATGATGTTAATAGAGAAATTACAATAGTTAGTGGAACAAGAGCTGGTATTTTTTATACATTTAATTCACTCCTAAATGAAGATGATGAGGTTATAATACCAAGAGGAACTTGGGTAACATATTTTAATATGTTGGAAAATTTTAAAGGAAAAGCAGTTTTAGCTGATACTAAAGTTGAAGATAATTATAAATTAACTCCTGAAATTTTAGAAAGTTGTATCACTTCTAAAACAAAAGCATTTGTAATTACAAATCCCGGAAATCCAACTGGCGCAATTTATAGCATGGAAGAATTAAAAGCATTATTGGATGTATTGAAAAAATACCCTCAAATGATTGTTATGTCTGATGAAATTTATAGTAATATATATTTCACAAATATAAGAGTTAATAGTATAGCTGAAGCAACAGAAGATAAAGAATTATTAAAAAGAATTGTTATATTTAATGGTTTTTCAAAAAGTATTTCAATGGCTGGCGATAGAATTGCTTACGTACTTTGTTATAATCAAGAATTGTTGCAGAGAATTTATAATTGCCAAGTTTTAATAAATTCAAATACTAACAATATAGCACAAATAATTGCTAAAAAAATTATAAAAAAAGATTTAACTGAATATTACAAGTCTTTAATAAATAGATTGAAGAAAAATAGAGATTTTGCTTATGATTTTATAAATAATAATATAAAAGGTTTAAAAGCAGAAATGCCAGATGGTGCATTGTATATGATGATTGATTACAGCGCATTGAAAAATAATACTAATCCCGCAGTTCAAAATGATGTTGCTATGTGCGAATACTTGCTTCAAAATGGTGTAGCTACTACACCGGGTGAAGCATTTAGAATACCAAATTCATTTAGAATATGTTTTGCTTGTAGTTTTGAAGAAATAAAAGAAGGTGTAGAATTAATTAAACAAGCTGTAGAAAAATTATAATTTTAGACTTCCGTCATCTATTCTATTTTTTAGTCTTGACTAAAAAATAGAATTTTTTTATGACAAATTTTGTAATAACTACAGTTGCTGGAACAATTAATAGCAAAAAATCTTCAATTTTAAATACATTTAAAAGTAGTCCTTTTTATGAACTTTTTAATGAAGATGAAAATACTTGGAAAAAAGATAAAGTAAGTAGCAGATTAAGTGATTTGACTGTTCAAAAAAGTGGATATAATGAAATTATTCCAACTATTTATGGAACTGTTAGGCTTGCTGGAAATATCATTTGGGCAACAGATATTACAGAAGTTGAAAATACGTATACAACAACTTATTCAACAGGAAAAACTAGTACAGCATCTCAAACTACTACAGAATATTATTACTATGCAAATGTTGCTATTGGTATTTGTAATGGTGAAGTTAGTGAAATTGGAAATGTTTGGGCGGATACTGATTTAATAGATTTGTCAGATTATACATATAGGTTTTATTATGGAACTGAAACTCAAGAACCTGATAGTTTGATACAATCTAATGAGGGTACTGATGCAACACCGGCTTATAGAGGTTTATGCTATATAGTTTTTGAAAATTTGCCTTTAGCTGAGTTTGGAAATAGAATACCTAATTTTACATTTGAAATTACAAGAAATTTTGCTCAAGAAGATGAAGCGGAGAATTTAGTAAGTGCAGTAAATTTAATACCCGGTTGTGGTGAGTTTGTTTATGATACAACAGTTATTTCTAAACTTAATGGCTTGGTTTGGTTGGATACTTGGCAATACACAGGAACTCAATCAAGAATCAATCAAAACAATAATAGTGGGGTAGCAGATTCAATAGTCGCAACGGAGCAATTAAAATCTACTTTACCGAATTGTAATTGGGTAGCTCCCGTTGTTGTGTGGTTTGGTGATAATCTAGATATAGCTTCTTGCACGATTGAACCAAGAGTTGAATTTAAATTAGATCCTGAGTATCCAACTATTTTAACTTCGCCAGATGAATGGCAGGTTGGAGGTTACACAAGATATACTGCTAATTTAATTTCAAGTGATAATGGCACATTAAGATATGGTGGAACTGTTAGTGATAATAGTCTCGTTAGATATTTACAATATTTAAAAGAAGAAGGTTATAATATAATGTTTTATCCTATGATGTTTATGGATATTGAAAATAAGCCATGGAGAGGATATTTAACGGGAAGTGCTAGTGATGTAAGTACATTCTTTACAAAAAGTGGAGGCTACAATGCTTTCATTTTACATTATGCAAATTTAGTAAAAGATTATTGTGATGTATTTATTATCGGTAGTGAAATGATAGGATTAACATCAGTTTACACTGAAACCGACGGTGTTAGAAGTTATCCTGCGGTTGATTGTTTTATAGACCTTGCAAGTCAAGTAAGAGCTATTGTGGGAACTGATGTAAAAATTGCCTATGCAGGAGATTGGTCTGAATATCACCATACAGATGATGGTTGGTACAATATGGATAAACTATGGGCGGATAGCAATATTGATTTTGTAGGTATTGATGCTTATTTTCCATTAACCGATAAAAAAGAAAGTTTAATCACTAAACAAGATATAAAAGATGGTTGGACTAGCGGTGAAGGTTATGATTGGATTTACACAGATGATGATAGAACAACAAAAGAAACTATAGAATCAAAATATGCTTGGAAAAATATTCAATGGTGGTGGGAAAATTATCATATAAATCCTGACGAAACTACTACAGAATGGGTTCCACAAAGTAAAAAAATATGGTTTACAGAATATGGTTTTGCAAGTGTTGATGGAACTACAAATCAACCAAATAAATTTTATGACCCAAATTGTGTAGATGGCGGATTTCCTAGATTTTCTGAAGGAAATATTGATTATTTCGCACAAAGAAGAGCAATACAAGCAACTGAAGAAGTTTGGGCAGATTCAACAATGGTTGAAAGAAAATTTTTGTGGGCATGGGATGCAAGACCATATCCATTTTTCCCAAATTTGTTAAGTGTCTGGGCTGATGGAAATATTTGGTATTACGGACATTGGATAAATGGAAAACTTGGAAACCTCATGTTTTCAAATATGATAAAAACTTTATTTGAAGACGCAGGATTGGATTATGATTTAATTGGTGATATAGATATTTATGATAGCATAAATGGAATTGCTTTAAACAGCAGAGTTTCTGTAAATGAAGTTTTAACAATACTTCAAAAGGCATTCTTTTTTGATTATTACGAACAAGATGGTAAATTATACTTAACATCAAAAAATACAACAAGTTCATTAACAATTTATGACGATGATTTGGTTGAAATTGAAGATGGTGTATATTTTAAAACAAGTATTATTGGTGAAAATGAATTACCATATAAACTTGATTTAAGTTATGTAGACAAAGATTTTGATTACGAAACAGGACATACTTATGCAGAAAGAGCCTCTGTTGACAGCAATAAAATAGAAACAGAGAGTTTGCCTTTAGTCATTACAGCTTTCAAAGCAAAACAAATTGCAGAAAAATTATTATATTCAATGTGGCTAGAAAAAATAATTTATGAATTTAAATTACCCCCAAAATATATTTATCTAAATCCGTCAGATGTAATTACTTTAAACATTAATGATACTGATATTATTTTAAGATTAGCAAACATCAAAATAAATGAAGACAACACAATAACAATCAAGGCCGTAAAATGCGACAATTCTTTATACAATTTTGAAAAAGAAGAAGAAAGCTATGAAGACATTGAAACAATTCTTCCAACAAGTGAAACCAACATACAAGTATTTGAACTACCTGCAATAGAAAACATACTCACAGACATTGATAAACCAGAAGTATTTTTCACAACAAATGCGAATGAAAAAGGTTGGACCGGTTGTGCTATATATTCTGCAAAAACCGGTAGCAGTAATTTTAATGTAATTAATGAAAGTAAAACAAACTCAATAGTTGGAACTTGTTTAAATACACTAGGCGACGCAAGACCATATTATTTTGATTATTCAAATTCTCTATATGTTGGTTTTAGTGATATGGTTAATACAGATGTTTTAGAAACTGCAGATATGTTTGATTTACTTGATGGAGAGAATTTAGCTCTTGTTGGAGATGAGATTATTCAATTTAAAACAGTAGAATTACAAGACGATGGAAGTTTTAAACTAAGTCAATTATTAAGGGGACAATATGGAACAGAAGCTTATATATCAACCCATACAAATAGTGAGAAATTTATATATTTAAATAAAGGATTAATCAATCAACAATACACAATAAATAATGTAGGAACTAGTTATGACTACAAAGTAATTACTTTTAAAGATAGTATAGATAATGCAACAGAAGAGACATTAGAACTTACAGGAAAGAATTTAGATACATTACCAGTTTGTCATGTTAAAGTATTAGACTTAGGGACGGGCGATTTTACGATTACTTGGTGTGCCAGAATTAGGGGAAATTATAATTGGAAAGATGGAGAGGAGAGTTTGGATAGTAAGAGTTATACTATTAACATTACAGATTCAAGTAGTAGTGAAGTGGTTAGAACTACGACAGTGAATGACACTATGGAGTGGACTTATACAAGTAGTATGATAAGTGAAGATGGAGTGGGAGAGTGGGAGGTGGGGGTGCAGGCTTAGTCCCCTACATTTTTTATATCATTTGCAAATATTGGATTCCCGCTTTCGCGGGAATTGTAAATGTTAACTATTTCGTTGACAGATTTTACAATTTGAAATTATAAAATTGTAAAATCTAAAATTATTAAATTATTAATAAAGAAATAGCTAAATAAGGTATATTATGACTAAAAGAGATATAACTAATAGTAAAGAC
>DATIQT010000059.1:0-22471 GCA_035470525.1 Rickettsiales bacterium | reverse complement strand
TGTGTTTTTATAGTCAAACAACTTTCACTTAACCACTAAATAAACCGCTTTTGCAAAAATATACGAGGAGATTTAAAATTTTATTGCGATAGCATATAACTTAATACGGTGAGACAATAAAATTTTAGAGCGACGAAGGGTGATTAAGGCAAAAGTTAGGTTTAGTTGGTGGTTAAGTGAAAGTTGTTTGACTATATTTAACAATGAAATGTATAAGTATACTATTTCTATTAAATACTTTGAAATATCCTTGTCTTTTTTGTAGAAATTATTTTTTGAGGAAAAATTTATTTGCAGGAGGTCTATTAGATTAACTATATACACTTGAGGGGAAATGTCACAAAGCGACAAAGGGGGGGGCTATTTGAAGATAATTTAGAATTGACTATAAATATTTTTTTACATCAAAAATCATATTCAACAAACTTTCTTCAACTTTTTTGTCCTCTACCGTTTGTTGATTTTTAAGTTTTTTAAACACTGTTAAATTAATATTTTCCTTAGCAAAATCATCTCCATTTATTATAGCATTTACTTTATATAAGTTATCATTATTGCTAATAGATTTTATAGTACCCCAATCACTAATTATAAAACCACTTTTTTGATCTATTGTTAAAATCGGAAAAGTTTTTGAAATAACTTGCAAACTGTCATTCCAAAGTGATGATTGTTTCTTTTTTTCAGCTTTAAATATAACAATTCCATTCTCATTATGGAACAAATTACCAGCCCTTGCATTCCTTTTTAGTTCTGGATCTTCCGGAAATTTTGCTACAATATTAGGATTGTCAGTTTTACAAGCCAACAATCCTAAAAACATTAATACAATTATTTTTTTCATCTTAATAATTAAAAGTTAACTAAAAAGCCCGCCAAAACTACAATTCCTTTATTTTCAGCTATATTTGTATCATATGGTGTAAATTTAAAGTTTGTAAATTCTATATAAGGTAAAAATCCTTTAGCAATTTTAAAATCTATACCACCTGAATAAGCTATATATTCATTTTTTTGAAATTCGCTACTAAAACAACCAAAACTTAAATTAACAGCTCCAAATTCATATGCAGCGCCATAAGTGTAATATGTTCCACCTTCATTATTAGCATTTAATGTTGTATCTTTATAATATAAAGAGTTTTTCCAATCTCCCATAGAACCACCTAGTGTTAGACCCCAAAATGTAATATTAACACCATATTGATAAGCATTTAAATCTTCTCTAAAAGATGCATAAGGTGATGTTGTTGATTTACTTTCTGTTTTTCCTTGTTCACCTGTAAAGGAAGCTGATATACCAACATCATAAATAGTTTGAGTAAATGAAACACCATATTCAAGAACATCATCAATATCACCTGTATCTAGTCTTGATGTTAAATAACCTGCAGTACCTCTATTTCCCGTATCAGGTGTATAACTTACACCAGCTTGAAAGCCAAAAATTTCAGGAGTATAATATGATATTTTTGTTGCGGTTTGCATTTCTTCAAAATTTAATCTATAGTTATCATTTGCATTGTCATTATAACAAGAAATTTCAGCAGCATCATTAATAGCACCATTTCCATCATAATCACAAGCATAATATACATTATTAAAACCAGTAGCATACCCACCATGTGCAGTTGGCAATTCAGGGATTAAGATAAATAACGGGGTACTTCCAGAAGCAGCCGTAGCAACTGATGGTAAATTAATAAAATTTAAATATTGACCATTTATTCCACCTGCAGCCCTTGCAAAAGTTGAAGCATCAACTTTCATTTTTTGACTTGCACCTAAAGTATTTCCAACTTCTAATTTTCCTGCCCAGCTTTCTCCATAAATATAAGATTCTGAAGAATTTAAATTATCATTCCAAGAATCTTTTGTCGAATTAGCATTTAATTCAATAAAAGCTCCATATTTGAAACCATAATCATTTATACCATTTACCGTGAAATTTAATGAAGCATCTATTGCTGCGTTTGTTTTATCTGATGCTTTATTTTTCAAACTTAATTGTGAGGTTGTAGCATCAGTACCATCTGAATCTACATCAGATAATACATTAGATAACATTTCTTCAGAGTATGCATCTTCTTGTTGAACGCCAGAACCCATAACATTTAAATATCCACCAATAGAAACTGTTGGAAGTTGGGTAAAACCTAAATTCTGATAAGAATGATTACTTTGAACTGTTTGTGAATAAGCTGTATTAGATAAAAAAAGTAAACCTAATATAAAATATATCTTTTTCATATTTTTTAATTAAATAATTCTTGTATAAATTTATAGAAAAAATTTTAAAAATCAATATATAGGCAATTAAAATAACAATAATATAATATAAATTACTTATATAAAAGAGCAAATAAAATTAATCTATTAAAATAGAATAATGCACTTTAAGTCTTAAATGTGTTATTACCTATCAAAATATAAATTAAAGTTAGATTAGAGATAGCAATCTTAAATTTTTATAATTTTCGCATCTGGAAAATATTTACTAATTAATTCTTTGTCTTGTGATAAAATCTTTAAATGTTCGCCAGCATCTTCTGTGAAACATATTTCAACACCCTGCTCTTGTAATTCCATTATATATTTAATTGCACTCAAAGTCTTCTCACTCCAATATATTACCCCAGCAGAAATTGCTGTAGCATGCATTGCCAAAGCATTATTTTGAACTGTCTTTTTAAATAAATTCCAATCATTATTTTTTAAAGAAGTTATTAAAGATTTTATATCTTGATTAACCTGTTTTTTCCAACCATACTTATACAATATAGAATTATCAACAGTGGCTTTCATACCATCTGTAGAACCAATTTTTTTACTTTTATTATCAAAATTTAATATTCCAATATACAAACTATCCAATTTATATTTTAATTTATATGAACTTGTATAAATTGACTTTTTTGATAATCTAACCATTCCATCATGATAAATTGACCTTGAAGCACTTATGCTTCCTAGTCTTGCAAGCATGGATAATTTTCTTTTACTTAATTTCCAACCAAACAAGTCATTTAATGCTAAAGTTAAAGCAGCAAAACCTGATGCTGATGTAGCTAATCCTGAAGCCAAAGTTAAATCGTTATTTGTTTTTATTTTTAAATGTATTTTTGGATTTCTAAATAGATTTATAAATTCAAAAACTTTCTTAAATTCTTTATTTTCATTGGTATAAGTTTTATCATCTAACACCAAAACATCTTCATCATTAACAAAAATTTCTGTTGTTGTTCCACAAGAATTACCTAAAGAAATAGAAATGCTATCGGTATTTGGAATCATTAATTCTTCATTTTCTTTGCCCCAGTATTTTATCAATGCAAAATTTGTTGGAGCAAATGCTTTACCAGTTCTATTTTTTTCTATATTAATTTCTTTTGGATCAAAACCAAAAATATTATTTATTAATTCAATTTTTGTCATTTTTTATTACTGAATGTATGTTTTCTATTATTTCGTTTAAAGCCCCTTCTTTGTTTATAAATACATAATCATATTTATCTTTATATGCCAAAATCTCTTTATATTTTGTCAATCTAACTTGAATTTCTTCATTACTAACTTTTGGATTTCTTTTTACAATTCTTGATTCCAAAACTTCTGCATTGTCTGGGAGTATTAGAATTCTAGTAAACTCAATACCAAGTTTTTTTATATCTTCTTTTAGAGTACCTTCTTCACTATGGTAGGTTATTATTATGTTTTCCTCTGGTGTTTGTAAGATTTTTTCTTTATCTATACCATACTGATTTAAGTACATGTGATAATGACCTAAAAAATCACCTTTTTCTCTCTTTCTATTAAACTCTTCTTTTGGTAAAAAGAAATGCTCTCTACCATCAATTTCTTCCGGTCTTTTATCTCTTATAGTACAGCTACAAATATATTTTATATCTTTTGATACTTTTTCTAATTCTAATGCGACTGTTGTTTTTCCACAGCCAGATGGGCCATCTATTATAAATATTTTTTTCATGTTTTTCCTTATTTAATATAAACTTTTTTACTATTCTCAATTCTTGCTAAATAAAACTTTGATTTAACCTTTTCTAATTCCTCAAAAGAAAATTCTTCGCTATAATCAACAACTTTTCTTAAATTATATAATTCTTCATAAGTTTTATAATCAATTCTTTTTCTGTTGTTTAACATGTTAATGTGTAAGTCTTTTAACAAACTTTTTTCATATCCTTCACATACAACACCTGAAAAAAATTCAGCTACACAACCAGAACCAAAGGCAAACATACCAATTCTTTTACCTTCAAGATTTTCTAAATTTTCTATTAACGATATAAATGATAGGTAAAGAGAAGCTGTATAACAGTTTCCAATAATTCTGTTGTAGTATGTTATTTTGTCTAATGAGTTATCTATATTTGTTTTTTCATAATCGTATAAAAATTTATGTGCTTTTTGAACTATTTTAGTAAATGGTGAGTGATAACAAATTTTATAATGTTCCTCGAGATTTCTTTTGGATTTTTCTTTGTAAATTTTCCATGTTTCTATTAATTTTTCTAAATAAATTTTTGTTGAATATTTTCCATCAACTATAGCTTCGTCTCTTCCATTTGGTCTCCAAAAATCATCAAAATCTTCTGTAACATAACCAGAGTAATCATCAAAACTAATTATTGATGGATTTTTCTTAATAAGCATTGCTACAGCTCCACAGCCTTGTGTTGGCTCTCCCGCAGTATTTAACCCATATCTAGCATTATCACTAGCTATTAATAAAACTTTTTTCTCAGGATTTGCTTTTACATGCTCTATAGCAAATTTTAATCCTGATGTAGAAGAATAACAAGCTTGTTTTAACTCTATTGTTCTACAATTTTTATTTAATGATAAAAGTTTATGTATAAAAATTCCACCTGCTTTTGATTGATCTACAGCAGATTCAGTACAAAAAATTAATAAATCTATATCGTTTTTATCTTCTTCAGTTAAAATATTACTACCAGCTTCAGCACCCATAGTAATTATATCTTCATTAGTTGGTAAAACAGCCATTTTTTCTTGACCAATTCCAGTATAATATTTTTCAACTGGTATGTTTCTGATATTTGCTAAGTCTGCTAAATCCAAATAATATTTAGGAACATAAAATGAAATTTTATCTATACCAACGTCAAACACGTTTTTTCCTTTCTATTCTTTCTTGTGCCTTTACAAAGCTACCACCGTGAACTTGTGCAGCCAACAAAGATAGTTCACCACATAGAACTGTTGCAACAATTATTCCTGCTAGTTTTTTCGAGCTTTCTTCATTATTCAAGCAACCCATAAGTTCCAAATTATTTTTTGTATAATTCAAATCTTTTCCATGTCCTATAGTCCCAACAATTATATTTGGACAATTTACAGAAAAATATAACGAACCATCTTGTAATACTTTGCAAAATGTAATACCTTGTGAACCCTCTATAATGTTGCCAGCATCTTGTCCTGTAGCTAAAAAACAAGCTAATAACATATTTGCATAATGAGCATTCGCAGAGCATATACTACCAGCTAATATTGAACCTATTAAGTTCTTTTTAGTATTTATATTTACTATTGCTTCAGGAGTTGTATGTAGAATTTCCTCACACAAAGTTTTTGGAATAACTATTTCAGCGGTAACATTTTTTCCCCTACCTAATATACTATTTATAGCAGAAACTTTTTTATCTACACAAATATTTCCAGAAACAGAAACATAATCAATATTTTTATAATTTTCAATTATCCATTCCGCAACAGCATTAGCAGATTTTGTTACCATATTATGACCAGAAGCATTTCCAGTGGTAAATTTAAATCTAATAAAAACTAATGTTCCTACAAATTCAAAATGCATATCAATCAATTTAGCATAGTGACTTGTTTTTGATATAACCTCATCAATATCTTTTTTTCTATTTATTAACTCCAATTTAAGTTTATATGAATCCTCTAAACTTTTTGTTTCTAGAAGTATCGATCTTGTCATGTTATCATCTATAACATTTACTTTTATACCACTTGTTAATCTACTTAATTTAGCACCTCTTGAGGCGGAATGCCAGAGAGATGTTTCAAAAGTTGACATTGGCACTTTTATATTTTCTTCAATGAAATTATTTAAATTACTTAAAATTTTTATAGGACCAATAATTCTAGTGGGAACTAATAAATGCTTATTATTAGATAATTCAGAATCTGACATAAAAGAAAAATTATTAACTTCTGTAAGTATAAAAAAATATTTTAAAACTTCAATCTTTATCAATTAATTAGGAAAAATCTTGATTTTATTTTAAATAATGTTTTTAATTATACTTTAGGAGTGAAGATACAAAATATGCCAACTAAAGATAACAAAGAAAAAAAATTAGATTACGGTCACAGACAAAGATTAAGAGAGTATATAATAAAAAATTTTGATACCGCAAGTAAAGAAAAAATTTTTGAGTATTTAATGTGTATGGCCATACCTATGAAAGATACTAGAATTTTATCAAAATCAATACTAGAAAAAGTTGGTGGTAGCTTAGTAAATTTATTTAACAAGAACTACGACTATTTAAAAAATTCTTTAAATTTGACAGATTCAGTTATTGCAAGTATACTAACAGTTAGTAAAATAATGTCTTTATGCAATACAGAAGAGTTATTAGATGAAATTAAATTTGATAGTAGAAACAAAATAATAAAATACTTTCAGAAAGAAATAGGTTTTAAAGAAACAGAATATATTATGGTTTTATTTTTAAATTCAGCACAAAAATTAATTGAGAAAAAAATTTTTGGTGATAAAAATTCTAGTATAACTAGCTTTAATATAGCGGACATGATTGCTGTTGCATTGAACAATAATACAAAATTTTTGGTTTTATCTCATAACCACCCATCTGGCAATGTTTCCCCTTCACAAGCAGATAAAGAAACAACAGGAAGTTTTGAAGATACTATAAAACATATAAATAAATTTGAGTTGATAGATCACATTATTGTTTCTCGTGAGAAATATTATAGTTTTTTTGAACATAATTTATTAAAAAATAACAAATATATTAAGTAAATTTATGAAAATAAAAAATAATTATGGTTTTACATTAATGGAATTATCAGCAGTTCTTGTAATTATGTTAGTACTTACTGGTATTATTTATAGTTCAAGAAAAATAATTAATACATCAAGAATTGCTAATGCTATAAATTTAACCGCACAAGCTGATTTTATTGATGACGATAGTTTGGTTTTATGGTTAGAAACATCTGTTATGAGTAGAGAGAATAAAACTGGTTATATTTCAAGTTGGCAAGATTTAAGTAAAAGTAAAATTTATTTTGAAACCAATTCTGGTTCCTTAACTTTTACTGATAGTAGTATATTGCCGAGTGTTAAATCAATTAAATTTGATGGAAGTAATTATTTAGAATCTTCAATATCACTTAATTTAAATAAATATACAGCTTTTATTGTAGCAAAATCTAATAGTACTGGAGATATTTATGATACAGGTTTTGTTTTTAATTCTAGTGAGTTAGGAGAAAACAAAATTGTATCAATTAAAAATACAGGTTCAGCAAAATACATGAAAACAGCTAAAGCTTCAACTTTCACATCTATTTCAAATTCAGATAATTTATCAAGTTCACCTTCAAAGTTTTATATAGGAAGTAATGATTTTATTGGAGAAATTTTAGAAATAATTATTTTTGATAAAATATTGAGCGATTTAGAAATTTTAAAAATTGATAATTATTTATTAAACAAATATAGGAAATAATATGGATATAATTAATAAATTAAAAAATATTGTAACAAATATTTATTCTAATAAATTATTTAGAATTTTGTTTGCAGTTATGTTCTTAATATTTGTTCTGAGAAATTATAGTTCCGTACCTAAACATATAGAAAAAATTAAAGATAAAGAAAAAGAATTATCTATTAGAAATTTAAAAGATAAGATGGAAATTAAAGCATTCTTAAAAGAAAAAAATAATAAAGAAAAACAAAATAAAATAAAAAATACAAAAAAAGAAAAAACGAACGCAGAGCAATCAGTTAAAAACGATTCAAATATAGCAAATGATGGTGATTTAGTCATGGTACAAATGACATTATTTAACAAAAAAATAAATAAAATAATTACCAAAGTTGATGAAATGCCAATCATAATAAACAATGATGAAATAAATATTTTTGCTAAATATTTAAAAGGTCATGAAGTTGGTTATTCAATAATGATACCAATATCAGAAATTTCAGAACAACCATTGCCAGAAAATGATATACTTTATAAATTAAGTATAAAAAGTATTAAAAGTATGAACATTAAATAGATACAATTACATATCTATTAGACCTCCTACAAATAAAATTTTTCCTCAAAAAATAATTTCTGCAAAAAAGACAAGGATATTTCAAAGTATTTAATAGAAATAGTATACTTATACATTTCGTTATTAAATACTTCGAAATTCCGAAGGGCTTTTGAAGTAGAAATTAGAATTTTGAGGAAAATTATTTTAAAATTATAATTTGATTTACTGCTATAGTCAAACAACTTTCACTTAACCACCAACTAAACCTAACTTTTGGAAAAATATACGAGGAGATTTAAAATTTTATTGCGATAGCGTATAACTTAATACGGTGAGACAATAAAATTTTAAAGCGACGAAGGGTGATTAAGGCAAAAGTTAGGCTTAGTTGGTGGTTAAGTGAAAGTTGTTTGACTATAAGTATTGAAATTGTTCAAATTTTATTTGCAGAAGGTCTATTATATCATTATCATTCCACCATTTACATGGATAGTTTGTCCAGTTATATAAGAAGCTTCATTGCTTGCTAAAAATACTGTAGTATTTGCTATATCTTCCGGATTTCCAAATCTACCTTGTGGGATTTTAGCTAACATCACATTTTTTTGTTCTTCAGTTAAAACATCTGTCATAGGTGTTTTGATAAAACCTGGAGCTATACAGTTAATCGTAATTCCTCTTGAAGCATATTCTTGAGCGATAGCTTTTGTCATACCAATCATACCAGCTTTTGAAGCACAATAATTAGCTTGTCCGGCATTTCCCATAACCCCAACTATTGAAGAAATATTTATAATTCTACCAAACTTTCTTCTCATCATTTTTTTACATGCTTCTCTATTTAAAACAAATGTTGAGGTTAAGTTAACATCTATAACTTCTTGGAAATCTTCTGTTTTCATTCTCATACTAAGCATATCTTTTGTAATTCCAGCATTACAAACCAAAACATCAACTCCACCCATTTCTTTTTCAACTTCTTCAAAAAAACTTTCAACACTAGCTAAATTACCCAAATCAATTTTAAAAATATGACTTTTTCCTTTCAATGTACTAGCTAACTCTTTCAATTTTTCTTCATTTCTTGCAGCTAAACCTACTATAGCACCAGCATCAGAAAATATCTTAGCAATAGAATTACCTATACCTCCCGAAGCACCTGTAATTAAAACTTTTTTGTCGGTTAAATTGAACATATTAATATTTTTTATTCACATATCATTTTTTTATATAAAAAAACCGCTAAAGTCAAATAATATATTAACTCATACTTTTATAAGTATCCAAAACATTAATGGATTTCCTACAAAAATTATTTATCATCAAAAAATTTTGCTTCTTTATCAATTATTTGTTTCATTTTAAACAATTTTTCATTTGATTCATCTAAAACAAATAAAACTTCCGGCACATATCTTAAATTAACTTTTTCAGCTAATATTTTTTTTATTACAAAAATATTATTTTCATTAAGATTTTTTATCACTTTAATTTGATTTTGTTTATCTATATTTGGAATATCTACTAATATTTTTAAATTTTTTAAATCTGGACTTATATCAACTTCACTTATGGAAAGAAAAAAGCTTTTACCACCTAAAGACATATCGCTTTTAGAGAATAAATCTAATAACAATCTTTGAATTTGTTTTTGAATTCTTAACTGTAAAATACTTTTTGGTTTATTTGTCATGGTTTTAAAAATTATTAATATGATTACAATGGCAGACTGCTATACACAAAGCATCAGCCTCATCTTCTGTTTCAAGTTTAACACAGGGAAAAATATATTTCATCATGGCGACCATTTGTTGCTTTTCTGCTTTTCCAACACCCGTAATAGTCTTCTTTATAAGATTTGGAGAATACTCGAATACTGGTATATTATTTAATGCTCCAGCTAAAATTGCTACACCTCTTGCATGTCCCAATTTTAATGATGATAAAGGATTTTTATTTACAAAAGTTTCTTCTATTGAAAACTGTTCCGGTTTATAAGTTTTTATTAAACAATCAACGCATTTATAAATATTCAAAAGTCTTTCACTTAGACATAATTTCGTATCTGTTTTTATAGTACCACTAGCTACATATTTTACTTCGTTGTTTATCTTCTCAATAATACCCCAACCAGTTTTTATTAATCCAGGATCTATACCAATTATAATCATTTTTTATTCTTTATTTGATAAAAATTTTTGTTAGTATTAGTTTTACCTTCATAATCAAAGTTATCTTCTTCATCATATTGTTGTGTGTAATCGTCTTCTTTAGAAGTTTTATTTACTTTATAAGTCTTGTTATTATTATCATTTTCTTCATCATCAATATAATAACTTTCTTCATCAAGTTCTTTTATATACTCCTCATCTCTTTCTGGAGTATTTGTAATAACTGTAGGTCTGTCTGATCTACTACCACTTTCCATTTCTGATATATCATATTCAAATTCATCATCACTAATTTCATTTTCAAATTTTTGAATTTTATCACCTTCTTTAAATGCTTCTAAAACTATATCTTTTGGATCTGAATAAGGTGTTGGATAATATCCTGTTTTTGTATCTATTTTAACCAACTTAACACTATCAGGAACTCTGAAAGGTATAGACGGTTTATCTTTTAAAGCATTTCTCATAAAATTAGTAAATATAGGTCCAGCAACGTTAGAACCATATTCATTTAATCCCAAATATTCTGGTATATCAAAACCAATATAAACACCTACAACTAAATCAGGAGAGAAACCAATAAACCAAGCATCTTTTCCATCATTTGTTGTTCCGGTTTTAGCACCTATTGGCTTTCCAATCCACTTAGCTCTCCAACCAGTTCCTCTTTGAACAACACCAACCAACATATTTGTAATTTGATAAGCCGTAGCAGAATCTATAATACTCTTCCTTACATCTGGAATATTAGGAATTATAATTTCTCCTAATTCAGTATTATCATCAACTAAACAGTATTGGCAATCAAAATCCTCTCTCCTAAAAATAGTTTCTCCCCTTTTATCTTGTATCTTTTCAATTAAACTTGGTTGAATTTCTTTTCCTCCATTAACAATCATAGCATAAGCTTTAACCATTTTTAATAAATTAGTTTCTGTAGAACCTAAAACTAATGAGTATATTTTCTTTGGTCTATTATTGACACCAAATCTTTTAACCATTTCAGCTACTTTACTAATACCAACTTCTGAGGCTAATCTAACAGTAGTAACATTTCTTGATTTTTCCAAACCAACTCTTAATGTTGTAGGTCCAAAAAATATACCTTCCCCTTCATTATTTTTTGGTTTATATGGTGGTCTATCAAGACCCTGATCTAATTCTATTTCTTCATCTACAATTATACTAGCTGGTGTATATCCATTTTCCAAAGCAGTCAAATAAGCAAAAACCTTCATTGTAGAACCAGGTTGTCTTTCAGCTTGAGTTGCTCTATTAAAATCCATTTGTGAATCTATATAACCACCCATCATTGCTAAAACTTTTCCTGTATGAGGATCCATAGCTAATAAAGCACCATTAATAGCTGGTATCTGTCTAAAAAAATATTCATTTTTAATATCTTTGTTCTCTTCAACAAGAATGACATCACCAACTTTTAAATTGACATCTGAAACTTTTTTAATTTCTGGACCCATTGTATCAATATCTATATATTTTTTTGCCCATTTTAAATTTTCTAAAGGGATATATCCCGTAATTAAAAGTTGGTCGTCATTTGATGTTGTAATAAAAGGATTATTTTCTATATTATTTGCATGTGAATCATTATAAGGAACTTTTTCAAGACCAATCAAAATCCTACTATTTTGATCATCAATTTTTAAAACTACAGCTTTTTTACATGTATCTCTGAAACGTAGATTTGTCTTAAAATTATTTATTAAATCTCCCCAATTATTTTTAAAATCAATTTCTCCAGTTAAATCTCCTATAGGTCCTCTAAAACCGTGTCTAACATCGTATTCTTCTATACCTCGTTTTAGATATTCATCAGCTAGTTTTTGCAATTCTGGATCTAAAGTTGTTGTAACAACATTACCAGCTTCTAATAAATTTTCTTCACCATATAAATTAACTAATTCTTTTCTAACTTCTTCACTAAAAAATTCACCATTTGAAACTTCTTCTATACTTTTTTCATTTAATTTTATAGGAGTACTTTTAGCTAAATCCCTTTCATCTTTATCAATATAACCAAGTTCAAACATTCTATCAATTATCCAATCTCTTCTATAAACAATTTCAATATTATCATTTCTAGTTGGGTCTAATTTAGCAGGAGCTTTTGGTAATGAAGCTATTAAAGCTGCTTCTTCAATAGTTAATTGATCAAGCGATTTGTTGAAATAATTCAAAGCAGCAGAAGCTACACCATATGCTCTGTTTCCCAAAAATATTTGATTTAAATAAAGTTCTAAAATTTCATCTTTAGTAAAAGCTTGAGTCATTCTAATTGATAAAATGGCTTCTTTTATTTTTCTACTTAGAGTTTTCTCATTTGACAATAAAAAATTTTTAGCAACCTGTTGAGTAATAGTTGAACCACCTCTTAGATTATTTTTTCCAGTAATTTTACTATATACATTATTAATAATAGCACTAACAATAGATTTTAAATCAACACCTGCGTGATGATAAAATGAAGCATCTTCTGCAGAAATAAAAGCATGTTTAACTAAATCTGGTATTTGTTCTATTGGAACAAATAATCTCTTTTCTTTAGCATATTCCTTTAAAAATTTGCCATCACTACTATATAATCTAGTAGTCAAAGAAGGATTATAATCTCTTAAACTCTTATAATTAGGTAAATCTTTACTATAATAAGCAATTATAGCAAATAAAAACAATACACCAATAATAAATAATGATGTAAATATATAAAAATATATTCTTAGAGTTTCTTTTTTCATAAAATATCCCAACCTTAGCAAGAAATTATATTTAAAAAATTATTAAAATCAATAAAACTTATTAGAATAGTAATAATTACCACTTTAAGACTTACTAGTTATTAGACCTCCTGCAAATAAAATTTGAACAATTTCAATACTTAGTAGTAAATAATTTTCCTCAAAATTCTAATTTCTACTTCAAAATACTTTGAAATATCCTTGTCTTTTTTTTGAGGAAAAATTTTATTTGCAGGAGGTTTTTGGCAAACTAAATAAACTCAGAAAAACAACTATTAAATGCTTAAAGTAATAATTTATAAATAATTAAATTCAGGCTTTATTGGCTGAACCAAAAACATTAACATTTTTAGCTTTATACATATTCATCAAAGCTTCTCTTGCAGGTTTCAAATATTCTCTAGGATCAAATTTACTCGGATTCTCATCAAAGAATTTTCTTATCGCAGCAGTCATCCAAAGTCTTCCATCAGAATCGACATTAATTTTACAAACAGCCATTGATGCGGCTTTTCTTAATTGTGTCTCAGGAACACCAAATGCTTTTTCAATTTTTCCGCCATGTTCATTAATTATTTTTACAGCTTCTTGTGGAACCGAACTTGCACCATGCAAAACTATTGGAAAACTAGGTAATCTTTTTTCAACTTCTGTTAAAATGTCAAATCTTAATTCTGGAATGTCTTCTTCTCTGTCTACTTTAAATTTATAAGCTCCATGTGAAGTTCCAATTGAAATTGCTAAACTATCAACGCCTGTTCTTTTTACAAAATCTTCAACTTGTTCCGGATGTGTATAGTGAGATTCTTCTGAAGCAACTTCATCTTCAATACCACCCAAAACACCTAATTCGCCTTCTACTGAAACATCATGAGAATGAGCATACTCAACAACTTTTTTAGTTTCTATAATATTATCTTCATAAGGAAGAGCTGAACCATCTATCATAACACTTGAAAAACCAGAGTCTATACAATCCTTGCAAATTTCAAAATTTGCTCCGTGATCTAAATGTAAAGTCATAGGAA
The DNA here is from genome assembly GCA_035470525.1 of Rickettsiales bacterium. GTDB lineage: Bacteria > Pseudomonadota > Alphaproteobacteria > Rickettsiales > UBA1997 > CALXSC01. Next base: position 8,203 of record DATIQT010000059.1, on the reverse strand, counting down.
TTTCTTTTAATCCTTTTTCTTTAGCTACTCTTTTCATCATGTCAACAGCACCTTTTGCCATACCTCTCAACATATCTGCATCTGCATATTTTCTTGCACCAGCAGAAACTTGCAAAATTACAGGAGATTGAGTTTCAAGACAAGCTAAAATGATTGCTTGAATTTGTTCCATATTGTTAAAGTTATAAGCAGGAATAGCATACTTTCCTTCATATGCTTTTTTAAACATTTCTTTTGTATTCACAAAACCTAGCTCTTTATAAGATGTCATTTCGTACCTTTTTTAAATTCATAGGGATATATTATATCCTATTTTTTAAATGTACACTAATTAAAAATATTTTATTCTTTACTTTTAATAATTTTATTATAATATTCTATTGTTTGCTGTGTTTTGAGATGGCAAATATTTATTTTATTATTAATTAATTTTTACTCAAAATGACTATAGAAAAAAATGTAAAAAGTGAACTTATTAAAAAGTTCGGAACAAATGAAGCTGATACTGGTTCTGTTGAAGTTCAAGCCGCAGTATTAACTGAAAGAATTAAAAGTATTACAGAACATTGCAAAACTCATGCAAAAGATTTCTCTTCAAGAAGAGGATTGTTGATGTTGGTTGCAAGAAGAAAAAGATTGCTAGCTTACTTAAAGAAAAAATCAGTTGAAAGATTTGCAAAATTAATAGAAAGATTAGGCTTGAAAGATAATAAATAGGAATTTGGATGTTTGACATAAAAAGAAAAGAGATGGAGTGGGGTGGTAAAAAATTAAGTTTAGAGACGGGAAAAATCGGAAGGCAAGCAAGTTCAGTTATTGTAAGGTATGAAAATACAGTTGTAATGTGCAATGTAACAATTGCAAAGAAAGAGACAACAGGTATAGATTTCGTACCTTTAACTGTTTCTTATATTGAAAAATTTTACTCTGCTGGAAAAATCCCAGGTGGATTTGTAAAAAGAGAAACAAAACCTTCTGATAATGAAACATTAATTGCGAGAACAATTGATAGACCAGTTAGACCTTTGTTTCCTTCAAATTATAGATATGAAACTAATGTGTTTTGTACTTTAATTGCTTATGATGAAACTTGTCCAGTTGATATAATTGCTATGATTGGTGCATCTGCGGCTTTAGGTATTTCACCTGCACCTTTTGAAGATATTATTGCTGGTGCAAGAGTTAGTTATAAGAATGGTGAATACTTACTTAATAAGAAAAGACCATTTGAAGAAGAAGGCAAGTTGGATTTAACTGTTGCTGGAACTAAGGATTCTATTTTAATGGTGGAATCAGAGGCGAAAGAATTGACTGAAGATGAAATGTTGAAAGCATTAGCTTTTGGACATGAAGAATTGGGAAAAGTTGTTGATTTTATTAAATCTTTTATTAGTGAATGTAGAGTTGAAAAATTAAAAATAGAAGCACAAGATTTTTCACAATTAGAAAAAGATATTAAAGATTTCGCTACATCTGATATTAAAGAAGCTTATAAAATTACAACAAAACAAGAAAGAGTTTCTAAAATTGAAGAAATTACTGAAAAAATTAGAGAAAAATTCGTTGGCGAAAGCGAAGATGAAGTTTTATCTAATAAAGTTGATGAAATTCAAAAAGAAATTGAAAAAGATGTTGTTAGAAAAATGGTTCTTAACGAAGGCAAAAGAATTGATGGTAGAAAGGTTAATGAAGTTAGACCTATCAAAGCTGAAATTGATATTTTGCCAATAGTTCATGGTTCTGCTTTATTTACAAGAGGTGAAACACAGGCTTTAGTTATCACAACATTAGGTTCTGAACAAGATGCGCAAATGTTGGATAGTGTGTCAGAAGCTGAAGATAGTGAGGCTTTTTTGTTACATTATAATTTCCCTCCTTATGCGGTTGGTGAAGTTGGTGCATTAAGAGCTCCGGGTAGAAGAGAAATAGGACATGGAAAATTAGCTTGGAAAGCAATTCATGGAATAGTTAACAAAAAAGATTTCCCTTATACTATAAGAGTGGTTTCTGAGGTTACAGAATCAAATGGGTCTTCTTCAATGGCTACAGTTTGTGGAACTTCATTGTCTTTGATGGCAAGTGGTGTTCCTATGAAAGCTCCTGTATCAGGAATTGCAATGGGTCTTATTAAAGAAGAAAATGACTTTACAGTTTTAAGCGATATTATGGGTGATGAAGATCACTTAGGTGATATGGATTTCAAAGTTGCCGGAACTAAAGATGGTATAACTGCTCTTCAAATGGATATTAAATGCAAAGGTGTTAATGAAAAAATTATGACCGTAGCATTAAATCAAGCTAAAGAAGGTAGATTCCACATTCTTGAAAAAATGGCTGAAGCTATAAGCGAGTCAAGACCAGATATTTCTGAAACTGCACCAAGACCTTTAACTATGAAAATTAAAACTGAAAAGATTAAAGAAGTTATTGGACCTAAGGGAAAAAATATAAAAGAAATTATTGAAAAAACTGGAACTTCCATAGATATTTCTGATGATGGTACTGTTGTAATTATGTCAAATAAACCAGAAGCTAATGAAATGGCTAAAAAATTGATTGAAGACATAGTTGGCGGTGGAAAAAGCGAATTAGAAATGGGAAAAATCTATGAAGGAAAAGTTGTCAAATTAGTTGAATTTGGTGCTTTCGTTGATTTACCCGGTAAAGTTGATGGTTTTGTTCATATAAGCCAATTAGCAAATTATAGAGTCGAATTTGTAGAAGATATTATCCACGAAGGAGATGTTGTGAAAGTTAAACTTATCGGTTTTGATAAACACAATAAACCGAAATTGAGTTACAAAGCTGTAGATCAAAAAACGGGTGAAGATTTAGAAAAATAATTTGAGTTTAGGGGGCAATTTTGCTTCCTAGCTATATTTAATAAAAAAGGAAGATAATGTTTGATAATAAGAAAAATTTTAATCAAAAAAATTTTAAGGTAAATAGAGGAGAATTTAATCCGAATATTGAAGTTGGACAAATTTACAAAGGCAAAGTTATAAAGATTTTAAGTTCTGGAGCTTTTGTAGAATTTCCTGAAAGTCCTAAAAAAGATGGTTTCGTACATATAAGCCAATTGGCAAATTATAGAGTAGAAACTGTTGAAGATTTACTTAAAGAAGGTGAAACTTATTATTTTAAATTAATCGGTTTCGATTTTAGTAGAAAACCTAAATTAAGCTTTAAAGCTATAGATCAAAAAACAGGAAAAGACTTAGAAAATAAATAAATTTCTTGTTTTAATAAAAAATTATTTTAAACTAATTCAAAATACTTAAATTTTGAAATGAAAGGTTTTTTTAAATCGGCATTTATAATGTCTTTTGGAACTCTGTTGTCCAGAGTGGCGGGCTATATTAGGGATATTTTTATCGCTAAATATTTAGGTAGTGGATTTTTTTCTGATATATTTTTCTTAGCTTTCAGAATACCAAACTTTTTTAGAAAAATATTTGCTGAAGGTGCTTTTAATTCAGCTTTTACACCGATTTTTGCAAGTGGGGTACAAGTTCACGGTAAAGAAAAAATGATGATTTTTGCAAGAAATCTTTATTCAATTTTACTATACTCTTTACTAGTTTTTACATTGATTGTTGAAATACTGATGCCTTATTTGATGTATATTTTGGCTCCTGGATATTTAAATGATGAATTAAAGTTTAATCTTTTAGTAGTTTTAACAAGAATAACATTCCCTTATTTGATTTTTATATCCTTAGTTTCTTTAATGTCTGGTATTTTGAATACTTTTAATAAATTTTTTGCGGTTTCTGTTGCTCCTGTTATATTAAATTTTTCAATAATTGCTGGAATTTATATATTTAAAGATTATAGTAATCTGGTATTAATTAAAGCAATGTCCTATTCTATATTTGTAGCGGGTATATTACAATTAATCTGGATTTTAATATTTACATTGAAAGAAAAAGCATTTTTATATCCAGTTTATCCAAGATTATCAAAAACTACAAAACAATTTTTCTCAAAATTTGGTAATTCATTTTTAGCTTCAGGAATAGTCCAAATAAATTCAATAATTGATTCCATTATTGCAACATTGGTACCCAGTGCGGTTTCTATTTTATATTATGGCGATAGAGTTTCACAATTCCCATTATCATTAATTGGAACAGCTATAGGAATTAGTATTTTGCCAATTTTAGCTAAAACTTTAAGTAAAAAGGGTAATAAAGAAGAGGCTCAAAAAATTCAAGAAGATGCTATATTTTTGTCTTGTTTTCTTGGAATACCATCTGCTACAGGACTATTCATTTTATCGCAATCAATTATAGAAATATTATTCCAAAGAGGAGAATTTTCTTATGAAAATACAATACAAGTTTCGACTATTCTTAAATTTTATGCGATTGCATTGCCATTTTTTATTTTGTCAAAAATATTCCAAACAATTTTTTATGCTAAAAAAGATACTAAAACACCTATGAAAAATGCACTTTACTGTTTGATACTTAACAGCTGCATAGCAATATCATTGGTTTTTAAATTTGGAGCTAATGGTATAGCTATAGCGACAATGTCATCTTCAATTTTTGCTACAAGTATATTGTTTTATAAACTCTTAAAAGAAAAAATATTTAATTTTTCTGAATTATTACAAGTAAAACTTTTAAAAATAATATATGTTTCAATTATAATGGGAATTACATTAATTTGTATTAAAATATTTTTAGAAAAATATGAAATATCCTTAATATTGAATTTATTAATAAGTATTGGATTGAGTGGAATAGTATTTTTTTTAATGTCTTATGTATTAGGTATACTTAATTTAAAAGTATTCTTAAAATTATTAAAAAAATAAAAACTTTCAGTTGTATTTTTAAAATTATCTTATATAAATTTCCAGCGGAGCATACTAGTTTTATTAAAAATATAAGGACAAATATGGCTGAACCAGAAATCAAAACAATAAACCCAAAAAAATTACAGGCAGGAGATCTTATACTTGATGTAAGAACAGAAAGTGAAGTATCCGAAAAATATCTAGCAATGCCATTTTTACACGAGGATTCCACAAAAATAAATATTGATGACTGTATTAGGAAATATAATTTAACTGGTTGCAGAACACTAAACATATTATGCGGAAGCGGTAAAAGAGCCACTGAAGTTGCGAAAAAATTTATCGAAAAAGGCTTTACAAATGTTAAAGTAGTAGAAGGTGGATTAGGTCAAGCAGAAAAAGAAGGGTTAAAAATTATTAAAAAATAAAATTATATATTTTATTTTTGCTATTGTAATTTATAAAAAAAAATATACATTTTTAATAGAATAATATTTTTTTAAAAATGAAAAACTTTATAAATCTAACACGAACAAAAAGTACTACTTATGACAATGGTTTAAGAGTGTACATGAATAACATATACAAATATATGTCTTTCGCTCTTTTAATAACTGGATTAGTATCTTTTATTACAGCAAATACTCCAGCTTTATTAAAGTTAATTTTTGGAACACCTCTTTCAATAGTTGTAATGTTAGCTCCATTATTTTATGTATTCTATTTTAGTGCAAAAATATGGACAATGTCTCCAGAAAAAGCTAGAAATAATTTGTGGATTTTTTCTGCTATAATGGGTTTATCATTAACTTCAATATTTTTAGCATACACAACAACAAGTATTGTTAGAACATTCTTCATTACTTCCGCTACATTTGCAGGTATGAGTTTGTACGGCTATACAACAAAGAAAGATTTAACTGGTGTTGGTCAATTTATGATGATGGGCTTAATTGGTATAATTATAGCTTCTATTGTTAATATTTTCTTGAAAAGTGCTGGTATGGAATTTATGATTTCTATTTTGGGCGTTGTCATTTTCACAGCATTAACTGCTTATGATGTTCAAAAGTTAAAACAAACATATGATTATGTTGGTGTAAATGCTGATGCAGAACAAAAAGTTGCAATAATAGGCGCTTTAAATTTGTATATGGATTTTATTAACCTATTTTTAATGTTATTAAGATTCACTGGGGATAGCAGAAGATAATATGAAAACATTTAAAATCTTTTTAATTTTTAATTTTTTTATTTTTAGTACTTTTTCAATAGTAAACGCTCAAGATGTGACAAAAAAAGAAGTATTAGAAAATAATAATGAAATTGAAAAGATTTTAGATGATATTAATATTCAAGATAATCTATCAGATGTTATTGAACATATTTTGCCAACAGTTGTAACTATTAGTGTAATTAAAAGTATAAATTATAATGATGATTACTATGAAAATAATACTGAAAGCTTAAAATCAACAGGATCTGGTTTTATAATTAGTGAAGATGGTTTTATAGTTACAAACAACCATGTTATAGATGGAGCGGAAAAAATTAATATAAAATTAAAAGGTTCTGATACTGATTTTCCGGCTGAAGTTATAGGTATTGATGAAGTAATGGATATAGCATTATTAAAAATAAATCTAAAAACTAAATTAATATTTGCTGAATTTGATTTAACAACCACACAAAAAACTGGAGATTCAATTTTTGTAGTAGGAAATCCGTATAATTTAGGTATTTCTGTATCAACAGGAATAATATCTGGGTTAAATAGAAATTTAAAAATATCAGCTTTTGATAATTTTATACAAACAGATGCTTCAATTAACAAAGGAAATTCAGGTGGTCCAATGTTTAATTCTAGAGGAAAAGTTATTGGTTTAACAAGTGCAATATATTCACCAGAAGGAGAAAATATAGGTATTGGTTTTGCTATACCTACCACCGACCTTATACCAATAATAGAAGAATTAAAGAAATATGGCTATGTTAGAAGGGGTTGGATTGGAATTGCAACGGAAAATGCTCAAAAAGAAGTTTTTGAAACAATAAATAGTCAATTTAAAAAAGGCGTTATAATTACTAAAATAGTAAAATCAAGCCCAGCAGATAAAAGTGGTTTATTAGTGTCAGATATTATTACATCATGTAATAATAAGAAAATTAAGAATGTAAGAGATTTATCAATTTTAATCAGTTCAACTGAAATTGGTTCAAATATTGAACTTACAGTATTTAGGAATGGTCAATTATTAAATATAAAAGTACCAGTTGATGAATCAAAAGAAAACTATAAATATGATGAAGAATATGAAAATATTTTATCAAAATCAATAGAAGTCTTTGATATGTTATTAATTCCTATTACAAAAGAATCAAAAAAGAAATTTAATATACAAGAAAATGAAGGAATGTATGTTTTAAAAATTAAAAAAGATGGTTTTGCGAATAAAAAAGGTGTTAAAGTAGGTGATATAATAATTTCAATAAATCAAGATAAAATTAATAATAGCGATACAATTCTTGACAATATACACAGAGCAAAATTGAATAAATCAAAATATATATTCTTGATAAATTCTAAAGGCAATTTAATATTTGTTCCAATTAAAGAAGACAAGTCATCAAATACAAATTCATAGTGATAATACTTCCAATAAAATCAAGACAACAAATAGTAAAAGAAAGAAACAACCCAAAAAGTGTTTGTACTTCTGGCTGTATAATTCTATTCACAGCACCAACCCCAGAAAAAAATCTAGGTGTTAATTCAAGATACAGAGCAAATGAATTTGTAAGATTATGTCTTGTTGTATCAAAAAAAATACACAAAAAAGCAGTTATCAGAAACAAACTTAGAAGAAGAATAAAAGAAGCATTTAAAATGGTTGATAAAAATTTATTTGAAAATAAAAATGACTATCAAATTCTAGTTAGACATTCAATTTTTTATTCAAGTGTTCCAACAATAAAATACCATATAGAAAGATGCTTAAAAGGTGAAGGAATTATGGGAGTGCCTGAGAAAAAAACTCCTGCTGAAATTAAAAAAATTAAAAAACAGAAAGACGAATCTCCAATGAAAACTGCTGATATTTTAAAAAGAAAATTAAAATAAAATAATAACCACTTTGTCGTTCAAAAATTTAACTTCGTCTCATTTTACTGACCGCAAGCTGTTCGATTTGCTTGCAAGCAGTTATAGACCTCGGCTTGAGTGTTTTGTCCCTCACGATTATCACCCTTTAAAACGAGACCGTTCCAAATTCTGTGTCAATAATCAAACAACTTAATTAAATTTTTAAATTTTTTATGTTTAAAAATTTAATTTAAGTTATTTGATAATTAATTATTAAAATTATTAATAAAATATTGATACAAATAATATGAAAT
>DATIQT010000058.1:0-3581 GCA_035470525.1 Rickettsiales bacterium | reverse complement strand
TATTATGAATTTTTAGAAAACGATAATTTCCGCACGTTCATTTATGTTTAAAGAAAAAGATTTTTATTATAGAAAAGCAAGATTAACTCAAGTTAGAGGCTTTTGTGCTGTAGTACAATCAAACTGTTCAATAACAGAAGCATCTGAAAAAATACATCTTGAACCTTGTACACTTTCAAAGCAAATATCTGCATTAGAAAGAGATTTAGGTATAGAATTAATTGATAGAACTCACCTTAAAAAATTAAAGCTTACGGAGGGTGGTAGTTTATTTTATAATGAAGCTGTTAAGTATATTAATGGTATAGATGGTTTGTTTAAGAATTTTAATGAACATCTAAGAAATTTTAATAATACTCATGTAAGTATTGCTCTTCACCAAACAGCAGCAACTTATATTTTCCCGCCTATATTAGAAAAAATGATTGCTTTGGAACAGTTTAAAGATTTAAAGGTTGATATATACAGTATACCAAAAGATGAAGCTATTGAAAAATTGATTAATAAAGAAATTAACCTAGCTTTCTATATTAATGCTCCAAAAGAAAAATTACCAGTTGGTGTAGAAACAATAAAATCTATGCCAAGTCATGTTTCTTTAGTATTTAATAAACATCACCCTTTAGCAGAACAACAAGAAATAACTAAAGAAGATTTAGAGAAATACAAATTTTTGAGAAGAAATGTTGAAACCAAAACTTATAGTAATGTTTACGGTCGTTTCAATGCGGATACAAGTAATATTAGAACGATTAATACGAGTTTTGAAACTAATCTAGAAATAATAAAACGAACAGATAATATATCAACTGTTCCAGAATTATTTTTACAAAACAATTATTTAAATAATTTAGGAATTGAAAGCAGAAATATAGACCATCTAATAGACAAAGCATTTTTTAATGTAATGTTATTAAAAGATAATTTATTAACAGAGCCTATGTCATGGATAATAGGAGAATTTAAAAAATTAGTATCAAAATAATAATTACAAAATTTGATTTAATTTAAAAAATTAAATAAATTTCCTATTTTTTTCATTGGTATGTATAAATAATTATCATAATTATTCTTGTTTTTAATAGCTTCGTGTATTGCTTTTTTTATTAATTCAAAATTATTATCTATATTTTCAAGATAATTTCCTACTTTAATATTAAATTGTTGTGATAACATAATATTTCCTTGATTGTCAGCACTTAAACATCTAGGATAAGTTTTTGGTTTTATTTTTATTATGTTTTCTGATAATTCCATTATTTCTTCAATTGCCTTCATGAACTCATCGTTAGTTATATTATTTATATCAACTTCATCTAATGTTACTTGTGTTATATCCCATCTAATGTTTTTATATTGGTTAACAAAATTTAATAAATCTTTTATTTTATCTAAATTATATCTTTGAATAACGGAAGCAATTACAATCTTTGTTTTGAAATTTAACTTTTCTTTTAAAGCAACTAAATTATCTAAATTAGTTTTAATAACATTAAAATTTTCCATTGCATATTTAGTGAATGTTTCCTTTGCTTTGTTTGGATCACTTTTTTTAATCCTTGTAAATTGCACCGAAGGTCTTAGATAAAAATTACATTCAGCTGTACCATCTATTGATATATAGACAAAATCAAAATATCTTAAAATTCCTATAATAGTTTTTTCATCTAATATTTTTGTGGCAAAATTTGTCCTTAAACTATTATCAAAATATAAATCTTTACTTCTTTTCGCAAAATCTAAAAATTTCGGGTGTAAAAGCGGTTCACCTCCAGTATACTGAATTGTATTCATATTCAAATATCTAGCTAAATCCAGTATTTTCTCATAATTTTCCATAGATAAGAATTCACTTCCACCATTATCACCCCAACAATGAGGGCAACACAAATTACAACTTTTTGTTATTACAGGATCAAAGGTGTTTATAAAATTTTCTTTTCTATTTATTTTGAATAAAACACCATAATCTTTTATAAAAATACTTTGTGTATTTTTATAAGATTCTAAACTAGACATTATTACCCCGCTCAAGCGTCCTAAAGTTATTATTTTTATATAAATCTAAGATCTTTTTAAGTTCCATGTCATTAAAAGTTATTCTTGGTATTTTTATAAATTCTTTAGGCGGTATCTTGTATTGATTTTCATATAATACATCAACACTACCAAAGAAAGCATCTTTTGAAAAATTAAACTTAAAAGTTTCAGAGTATTTTTTAATAATATCTACACTTTTTGCTTCTATTTCAATATATGATTTAAGATAAGGCCAAGTATCAATAACAACTTCAACTTCATTATTTTGCCATACCTCTCTATAGTTTTCTTGAAATGATTTTTCTTTGTAGTCTGTTTGGTTTATTATATTACATGCTTTGTCAAAACTACCAACAGTGGTTTCTTCCTCAGAAACATCATTTATCGTTGCTCCTGTAATATTTTTAAATGTCATGGTAGTTTTATTACCTTCATCACGAATTCTAATCCATTTGCCTTTTATTCCTGTATCAAAAGTTTTTCTTCTCATTAAAACCTTAGGTTTGACACATTCTAAACCGGCACCTTTTAATTGTTCTCGCATTAAATCTTCATCTTCTATGAAATATTTAGCCTCTAACTCTTTTTCCATTGTATATCAGGTTCTTTCCTATATTTGAATGATAATATAAAAATCATAAAATACAATAAAGAACAAAAATATAAACTCTTGATATTTTAAAATTGCATATTAAACTCAACCATGGAGAGTTGATGAGAACTTATTAAATTGGTAAATTTATAAATTTAGATTGTTTATATATGCTATACCAATTATCAGAACTTCTAAAGTCAGATATCTAATAATAATAATATTCTCCCGATCGCAAATTAAATTCAGCTCTCCACCTTTTTTATTTTGCTTGTTTGTGTAGTTTTGCTAAGTGTCTATAATATCTAGCTATTTCTTTTAATCCATAACACAATCTAACCTCTGCAACACCTCTCTTTTTTAATTCAGCATCAATCTCAGTTAACCCTTTACCATCTATTATAAACTCTCTTACAACTTCCCTTGTATTTAAATCCGTAATAGATGATATTGCTTTATTGTATCTATCCCAAGCATCTAAATTTTGAATTAAATGAAATTCATTATTCATTTTTGTAGAGTTTTGCACTTTTACTTTATCAACGATATTGGTGGAACACTTATTTCTAAAACTTGTTTCATAGTCAAGTAAGAGTCTTTCTCCGGAGGCATATTGTGATTGGTTTATGATTTCTTTTTCATAAAGTTTTAGAAGGTCGTTTGGTCTTCGCTTGATGGGTTGTTTAGCTTTCTTTTTGTTGTCGCTGTCGCTATTGCTTTCATAAACGACTTTATCTTCTTTGTAGCTATAATTACTTTTTGATGACTTGTTTCTCTTTTTTGTCATGATTTTCCTTTATTTGTTGTTTTAATAGACCTGTTTCCAGCAAACCTCTTAACTTTCCAATAATTCAACACTATCTTTAGTCACATATTCAGAACAAACTGGAAGAATTTGTTTAAATGACTAAATATAGTTATATAAAGAACTTAAAAGACGATACTTTTA
>DATIQT010000057.1:0-4239 GCA_035470525.1 Rickettsiales bacterium | reverse complement strand
CAAACAACTTTCACTTAACCACTAAATAAACCGCTTTTGCAAAAATATATGAGGAGATTTAAAATTTTATTGCGATAGCGTATAACTTAATACGGTGAGACAATAAAATTTTAGAGCGACGAAGGGTGATTAAGGCAAAAGTTGGGTTTAGTTGGTGGTTAAGTGAAAGTTGTTTGACTATAATACAAATGTAATTAAGGCTTAATATTAATCAAAATTATTGATGGTTTATAATTCACTTTATTTTTAAAACTATAAGTAACTTACAAAACCATTCCCGCAGAGCTGGAATCCAAGCAATCTTTTGTGGTGTTGGATCTCCGAACCCAACACCTAAAGCTATCTTGTTGTGGTGTTGGATTCAGAGATCCAACACCACAAAGTTATTGGTAATTTTATATTAAAATTTTTTACAAAATTGTTAAATATAATTTTTTATAAAAATTATAACATTATAAACAAAATATAATAAAATAATTAAATTTACGGGCATATATTAAAGTACAAAACATGTTTAGCATAGATAACGATTATACAGCGATCAATTTAGAATTTAATTACTTAAACTTAAGGAAAAATCTTTTAAAAATGTATGAAAAAGATATTTATAATATAAACATATTTTTATTAATAAGTTTAGAGAAAGAATACTATTAAGGTGAAAACTTAAAAAGAATAATAGTAGATTTAGTAAAGTTATCAAACAACATAGTTCTAAAAATAGATGGAAAAGACATAAAATTTAAAGTTAACAAAATAAGTCTTGATGTTGAAGATGTGTTAAATAGACATAGATGGATATATAGATACAACGAAAATACATGCTAGAACATAATCTCAAAGACGGAGAAGAGAACTTAATACCACAAGACATACAACAAGAAATACAAGCAAGAGCTTATGAAACAGGAAGACAACAAGGATTTGACTGGTTTAAAAATCACACAATAGATGCTTTAAACTTAGTTTTGCCAGAAAACAAACAATTAAATAAAGATTTTAAATTAACAAACGGAATTACAGAAATATTCGAAGGAAATAACAATTTACCACCAATTGAATATATTTGTTATGAATATTGGTTGAAACACCAAAAATATGAAAGAGTAGCAAAAGCTTTAGATGAGGTTAGAAATATTCAAAACTCGATTGTAGAAAAAGTTTATAAAGAGGAAGCTCAATATTTTTTAAAAAGATTAACTAAAAGAGAAGAAATACAAACCTTTAAAGATATGTTTTTAAAATATAGTAAAGATTATTTAGTTGATGAAACTGTAAAGCACGTATTAATACAGCAGTGGAATAACAGAAATTTAGAATTTTACTATTTAGGAACAGAACCTAGACACGATACTGTGTTTTTAAAAGAGAAAGCACAAAGTAATAATATTATTAAAAATTATATTGGTAATGAATTATTAGGAATAACAAACGGAAATTGGATAACACTAAGAGAAAAAAATGAGCAATAACCACCACTCTAAAAACTACACTCCAAAAATTCTAAATAACGCAAAAGAATTAAGACATAGAGAAAATACAACAGAAGCAGAAAAACTAATGTGGTATTATTTAAAAAATAAACAAATGAATAATTGTAGATTTAGAAGACAATGTCCTATAGGCAACTATATTGTCGACTTTATTTGTTTAGAAAAGAAATTAATTATTGAACTAGATGGCGGTCAACATAATGAAGAAAAAGCTATTAAATATGATGAAAAAAGAACACAATATTTAAAAAGTTTAGGTTATAAAGTTTTAAGATTTTGGGATAACGACATATTTAAGAGAATGAAAGATATTTTAGAAACAATTTATGAAGAAGTAAAATAATATTAGCTCCCCTTTGCCCTTCGGGCATTTCCCCTCAAGGAGGGGAAAGATTATCCTTAACCACCGCTCGTAATCTTTCCCCTCCTTGAGGGGAAATGTCCGGAGGACAAAGGGGAGCTACTTCATTTAGTATTATATTCGTAGACTCAAGACCACAAGAGAAATTATATATATTCAACTTTAAAGTTGATAATCAGTAGGAAGACAATTATACTTAACATGATTAATACCTACCAATTTAATAAGTCCTCTCAACTCCCGCAGGAAGACCCAACACCAAAAAATAATACCGACCTAATAAATTCAAACTCTCTATAGCGAAAATAATTGAATTTATTTTTTTATCTATTAAAATAGTATCATTATTATGGTAAGATAATAGATATAAAATGTAAATTGTTAATTACATTAAAAACGGAGTCTTATGAAATCAAACTTTTACAAACTAAAAGTTGTCTTTTTTGATAAATCCCAATAAGTAAGTTTTTCTTGTAATATTGAAAAATAATTAAAAAACTAATATTACTTTTACAGAATAATGTGTATTTTTTGGTAATAAAGATAATAAAGGATAAGTTATGGAGATAATGAAAAAACAGGTTATAGAAAAAAAATTTTTAAGAGTATTTTTTGAAATTACTAATTATTGTAATTTTAATTGCATCTATTGCTTTGCCAGTCCTTGTAAAAAGAACTCAATTATTATGCCTCTTGATAAATTTCGAAAAATAGTTGATACTTTATCAACTTTAGAAGATTGGGATTTTACAGCTTTGCTTACAGGCGGTGAACCATTATCAGTAAACAATATTTGTGATTATGGTAGATATGTAAAAAAATATGCCAAAAAAGTTACTTTAGGTAGTAATGGAAGCTTTATCCCAACACTAAGACAGGAACAATTAAATGATATTAAAGAAGTAATAGAAGAAATATCTATAAGTTTTGATGCTACCAATCATGAACTATTCAAAAAAATGACAAACCACTCAGTAGAACCAGTATTAGAAGCAATAGATATTTTAAACAAAAATGAAATTAAAATAAAATTAACTCCCGTAGTTACAAAATACAATATTGATTTTGACGGTATAATAAAATTTTGTGAAGAAAGAAACATAAAAAAAATAAGATTTTATTGGTTTATACCAAGAAAAACAAATGATCACTCATTAGCACCAACTGAAAAAGATTATGAATATATGATGGAAAAATTTAATAATTATAAAGGTAATATTGATTTAAAAATTAATAGATATTATTACCCAACATATGCAACCCTTATTATTTCTCCAAATGGTGATATTGGATTAGTAACAGATCTAGAAAGAAAAAATATTGAAATAATTGGTTCTTATGATAATTTTATTGATAATTTAAAAATGATATTAAAGCAACATCACTCTTAAAATTGTAATTAATACAAATTATTTTATTTTTTTTAGTTCATTTATAACCCACATCATAGGTCTTGTTATGGTATTTTTTTTAAGTGTCATTATTTGAAAAAATGCTTTGTCAATTAATAGGTTTTCAATATCTCTTACTATTATATTTTCATCATATAAATAATTACTTTCGCTTAAACACATATTAGTAATAATTGCTAGGTTATTAGTGTGCTTTATAATTTCCATAATAGATTCAGATGGTAATTTTCCAGTTATTATAATATTACTTGTTTTTATATTATAATTAGTGAGAACTTTTAATTCAGTATCTCTATTTAAAAAATGGTATTTTTCAATATCTTCAATAGTAATTTTATCTTTTTTAGCTAATGGATGGAACTTACTAAATACTAAAAAAGCACGACTTTGTATAGATTTTATAGCTTCTATTTGCGTAGGTATTTTATCTCTTATGTTTTGGCTATCAAAAACTAAGTCAATTTCTTTATTAATTAGTTTTTTAATAGCTTCATCTTTAGAAAGACTAAATATATTTATTTCTAAATTTTTAAACTCATCTATTTTTAACATTTTTTCTAATATTTTGGGCAAAATACAAGTTATTGCCATTTGGTGCAAAGCAATATTTAAATGATTGTTATTAAATTCTTTTAAATGTTCATTAAAATTCTTAAACAAACCATCTATACCATTCATATATTGAACGGCTTCTTTATAAAATAATTGACCTTCTTTAGTGAGATTTAATTTTTTGAGGTGAGTTCTGTCAATTAATTTTATACCTAAATCTCTTTCTAATGCTGATATTTGCTTTGAAAGTGTGCAAGGCTCAAAATGGATTTTTTCAGAAGCTTCTGTTATTGAACAGTTTGATTGTACTACAGCACAAAAGCCTCTAACTTGAGTTAATCTTGCTTTTCTATAATAAAAATCTTTTTCTTTAAACATAAATGAACGTGCGGAAATTATCGTTTTCTAAAAATTCATAATA
>DATIQT010000056.1:0-36813 GCA_035470525.1 Rickettsiales bacterium | reverse complement strand
GAAATCCCTTATATTTTCCAAATTTGCTTAGCTTTTCTCCTCTACAATATTTACATTTTATCATTTTTAGATAGACGATTGTTTTATCTTATAAGATAATAAGATGTTTAAATTAAATAGCAATATTTATTTAGCAATGCCATTATTTTTATAGTACTATTGACTTTTATAAAATAAGTAGGATAATAATACTTAGTTCTTTGGATTTATATCCTAAGTCTTTATAAAATCAAATATAAATAAATATAATTAAAATGGGTGATAATGACATTGCAATAAGTGATAATTCGTCAAATGTTGATGGGGAATCGTTAAATAAAAAAGTAAGAAGAAAAATAACTTTAAACATAAATGATAATGAACAAAGAGAAATCATTAATAATATAAATTCTAAAAACAATATAGCAGAAGTTACAGAACAAAAGTTTGATACAAACAATCAAAGTAGAAAAAAAATAGGTAAAAAATTTTTCTCAAAGAAAAATCAAAATAATGTAAAAAAAGAAATAGACAAAACTGCAGAGCAGTTTAGTGAAGAGTCTAAAAATGAAGTTTTAATAGAAAATACAAATACACAAGAAAATTTAAAACAAGTATCTGATTTAGGAAATAAAATTAATATAGAAGAAAATATAGAAGAAAATAATTCGTCAGAAGTTAAGCAAATAAAGGATAAACCATTACCTCCTCCGGAAACAATAGAATTCAACGACTTGAAACATATAAAAATGGATGAGTTACTTTTAGTAGCTGAAAAGTATGGTGTTCAAAACATAGCAGATCTTAATAAACAAGATATGGTTTATGGAATTTTGAAAAATTTCTCAAATATTAATCCTGCAAATATAATAATTGGTGAAGGTGTTTTGGAAATACTACCAGATGGATTTGGTTTTATGAGATCTAAGTTTTCTAATTATGTAGCTGGACCAGATGATATTTATGTTTCACCGCATCAAATAAAAAGACTTGGTTTAAGAACAGGGGATTCAATCAAAGGAGAAGTTAAAGCTCCTAAAAAAGGAGAAAAATATTTTGCATTAATTAAAGTTATTTTTGTTAATGATTTAGATCCTTCTCATTTGAAAAAAAGATTAAGATTTGATGATTTAACTCCTCTTTATCCAGATGAGAAGTTACAATTAGAAAATGAAGAAGCTTTTTTAACCACAAAAGATGATAGTTCTAGAATAATTGATATGATTACTCCAATGGGAAAAGGACAAAGAGCATTAATTGTTGCACCTCCAAGAACTGGAAAAACCGTTTTAATGCAAAATATAGCTCATGCTATTACAAAAGCACATCCAGATGCGTACTTAATCGTTCTTTTAATTGATGAAAGACCTGAAGAAGTTACTGATATGGCTAGATCCGTAAGAGGTGAAGTTATAAGTTCTACATTTGATGAGCCAGCAGTTAGGCATGTTCAATTAGCAGAAATCGTAATAGAAAAAGCAAAAAGAATGGTTGAGTATAAAAAAGATGTAATTATTTTATTGGACTCAATCACAAGACTTGCCAGAGCTTATAACAACGTAATTCCATCATCAGGAAAAGTTTTAACTGGTGGTGTTGACGCAAATGCTTTACAAAAACCAAAAAGATTTTTTGGTGCCGCAAGAAATATTGAAGAAGGTGGCTCATTAACTATTATTGCAACAGCTTTAATTGAAACAGGTTCAAAAATGGACGAAGTTATTTTTGAAGAATTTAAAGGTACAGGAAATTCAGAAATTATTTTAGATAGAAAAATTTCCGATAAGAGAATATTCCCAGCTATAGATATAACTAAATCTGGTACTAGAAAAGACGACTTATTAGTTGATAAATCTATATTAAGTAAAACTTGGATGTTAAGAAAAATTTTAACTTCAATGAACAGCGTAGAAGCAATAGAATTTTTAAAAGCCAAAATGAAAAATACTAAAAATAACTCAGAATTTTTTGATTCAATGAATTCTTAATTTTATAAAGGAGAAAAAATGTTTGAAAGAATAAAAGAAAAAATAAAGATAGCACTTACACCATATTTTATATTATTTTATGTATTTTTAGTAATTGCTTGGAATTTTAGAGAATCTATATTTGATTTTTTTAAATTAATTTTTAAGTAATTAAATATCCATTATTTTTTCTTTACTTTTATTTACAATTTTATCAAAAATAATACAAAATAGACCTGTTGCATAAATAATTTATGATTTTTCAACAAATAAAAGTATTTTATTGCTTTATCCACCATCATTATAGTTTATTAATAAACTTTATTTTGAACAGTGGGGAATGGTTTACAAAACCATTCCCGCAGAGACTTGAAATTTAATAAATTTATTAAATTTCAAGTCTCCACACCGATTTTTAATAAATATAGCTTTATTTTCAATAATAGCTGATTTTTTGTTGAAATTATCTCGGACGTTAGTGGTGAGGAACGAGCGGTTGGAAACAAGCACATTTTTTGTGGAAAAATTATTTATGCAAGAGGTCTAATAAAATATTTTAAAAATAGCTGGTAATATTGATTTAATGGTACCTCCGGTCAGACTCGAACTGACATGCCGTGAAGCAATAGATTTTGAGTCTATCGTGTCTACCATTCCACCACGGAGGCATAGATGGGGTATGAGATGGGATTTGAACCCACGACCAACGGAATCACAACCCGCTACTCTAACCAGCTGAGCTACACATACCATCACCATAACAGAAATGATAATACATGCATTTTTTTTAGTCAAGGTATTTGTGATTTTGTAATTTTTTTACAATTTCTGTTTTACCTAAAGAATAATCGGATTCCATAAAAATCTCTTTGGCTGTATTGATTAATTTTGTGTATTCGTTTTTATTTAAAAAACCATTCTGCTCTAAATCGTTTCCTTTTATGGGTAGTTTGGGAAGTTTTAATGTTTTTATAAAATCCAAATTTGAATTTATAATATTAAAATTTTGATTATTAATAATACCGTTAAATAATATTAAATTATTAACATAATTTTTATCCATATCTAAAAATAAAATTCTTTTAATATGGGTTAGATTATAATTTTTGTCTTTATTATGTTTTAATAAATATGAAATTATGTCGTTTTCCTTATTTGATAATTTCCAATTTGATTTCAATATTTTTAATTCTTCCAAATTATTTAATATTAAAGATAAAACTAATGTGGGATTAATCTCAATATTTAAATATTTTTTAAAAGAATATAATATTTCTAATTTATCAAAATTAAATTTATTTAAATCTGTTATTAATTGTAAAATACCATTATCAGCCATTATTTTCAAAGCTTGCAATGGATAATCTGATGATAATATTTTAAACATCTCGCTTTTTATTCTTTCACCGGATAAAGTTTTTAATTTATCTTTATATATAATTGAAAACTTTAAGCCTTCATTATCGAGGAACGTTCCGTAATAACAAAAAAATCTAAAAAATCTCAAAATTCTTAAGTAATCTTCATTAATTCTTGAATCTGCATTACCTATAAATCTAACTATACCCTTTTTTAAATCATCTAAACCATTAAAATAATCATAAACATTATTATCAAAATCTAAATATAAAGCATTGAATGTAAAATCTCGCCTAGCTGCATCGATTTTGAAATCATTTGTATATTTAACTGTAGCATGTCTGCCATCTGTTTGAATATCTTCTCTAGCTGAAGTTATTTCATAAGGTTTACCATTAATAATAGCTGTTATAGTACCAAACTTAATGCCGACAGAAATGTATTTTATATGATTATCTTTTAATATTTGAGCAACTTTTTCTGGTGAAAAAATGCAGGACAAATCATAATCAACCACATCTTTATTTAATAAAAAATTTCTAACAGCACCACCAACTATTCTCAGATTATCCTCACCTTCAGTATTGAAAATACTATTTAGCTTCAACAAATCATTATTATAAGGGAAATTTATTTTCATTAATCTCTAAACATATTATCTATTATAAGCAATACACAAACCCCCAAACCACCGTATTGTCCGTATCTAGTCCAATTATTTGTACTAAATCCAAATAACCAAAAATATAAAAATAGTAATAAAGTTAAAAGAACGGTTAATATTAACATTGGTTTATCTTGCATAATATTTTTTATAATTATAATTATAATTTAATTATTAAAATAATAATACTAAAAATCAATTAGGTTTATTAATTTTTCATTTTTATTGCCTTTTAAAAAATATTTATTAGACTGTGTTAAAGTGATTAATAAATAAATTTATGTCAAAAGAAGATTTGATTGTAATGAATGGTGTTGTTGTTGAAGTTTTACCAAATACAATATTTAAAGTTGAATTGGAAGAAATGAACAAATCAATTATTATTGCTCATGCATCAGGAAAAATTAGAAAAAATAAAATTAAAATCTTGAAAGGCGATAGAGTAGAAGTTGAAATGACTCCTTATGATTTAACAAAGGGAAGAATTACATTAAGGTATAAATAGTGGCAAAATTTATATTAGGTTCATCATCAAAAATTAGGTTGCAACTTTTGAAACAAGCAAGATTTGAACCTGATGTTATTGTACCTGCCGATGTTGATGAGACTCCTTTTAAAAAAGAAAAACCTTTGGATTATGTAAAAAGAATAGCTGAATTAAAAGCTAGAAATGTGCATGAAAAATATTTTGGTGATGTAATTTTGACAGCGGATACAATTATATCGACTAAGTCTTTAATAATGAGAAAAGCTTATAATGATGAAGAGATAGAAAAAAATTTAAATTTGTTATCTGGACGAAATGTAAAAGTAATAACTTCTATTTGTTTAATTAATTCTCAAAATAAGTTGTCTCAAAGAACTATTATAACCAATGTAAAATATAAGCATTTTAATGATATTGATAAAAAACAATATATAGCAAGTAAAGAAGGTTTAAATAAAGCTGGTGGTGTTTGTATTGAAGGTATAATGGAAAGCTTTGTTATCAAAATTATCGGTAGTTATTCAAATATAATGGGTCTACCATTATATGAGACAAGAAATATGTTAATTTCAGCAGGAATTGGAATTAAATAAAAAACATTAAATCTAGTGTATAATTTTTACACAAAAATAATTTTACAAAAAATTCGATAATTATCCCTTAATATCGTTAAACAATTATTTAATTATTATAAATTAAGAATATTAATAATAGCTCCCCTTTGTCCTTCAGACATTTCCTCTCAAGGAGGGGAAAGATATTCTTGGTTGTTGAACCATATTGTCTTAACCACCGCTCGTAATCTTTCCCCTCCTTGAGGGGAAATGTCTAAAGGACAAAGGGGAGCTTAAGTTAATTAAGGGATAATTACCTTAAATACTTTGAAATATCCTTGTCTTTTTTGTAGAAATTATTTTTTGAGGAAAAATTTTATTTGCAGGAGGTCTAATATAGTTAATTAAGTATAAAATTATTTTTTAAAATAATTCATTATATTTCCATTTAATAAAATCTTTTGCTATAATGCTAGCCCAAAGATAATTGTCTTCTGTTAATAATTCATTATATCTTTCTGGCATATCTTTCTTCAATCTTTCTATAGTATCTGCTTTATAAAGCAAAATTAGAAAATTTATATATTTTGTAAAAAGTCCATTATCATCAATTATTTTTTTATATTTTTCATCATAATAGAATTTATCCCAATTTATAGCATCAGCAGTTATTGCTGTTTTAAACATTTCTTCACCATTTTCATATTTTGCAAAGATAGTTTTAATTTCATTGAAATCACTTTCTAAATAATTGAATAATTTTGCTCTCAAATAAGAAACATCATCATTATGCCAATCCATAAAGAAAGATATATCGCTTATTCTATATAAGGCTATAAAATGATTATTATCCCCTATTGGAACTAAACAATTCGGCTCTGGAAAATAAAAAGGTGCTTGAGTTAAATTTATTGCTCTTTTTATAGGTTTATCATTTTCTACTTTTTGTTTATCTTCTTTTTTATTTGTTTTAGCATTTTTATCATCTGACTTTTGATTATCATCTTCATTTTCCAGCTTTATATCTTCATTGATTTTTAAACCATTTATTTCTGCTGTATAATAATCAAAAGCAACATATTTTGCCTGACTATCCCTTATATTTTCAAGTAAAGACCAGATATTAGGTATTGGTAAATATTCAGCCATACCACTGCAAACAACCAAATCTGTCTTTGGTAATGGCTCATTACTTGCATCAAGAATCATAAATATTTTATTTTTTTCTTCTCTAAAATATTGTCTGTTATCTTGAATTACCTCATCAACTAAATCTACTCCGATATAGCCAAAATCTTTATCTTGCAATGCTTTGCAATTTTCAATGTCATAGCCGTCGCCACATTGAATATCTAGCATGCTGTCAATCTTGTCTCCTAAGAGATTTTTGATTAAAGTTATGTGCTGTTTTGTATTTTCCATAGTTATTTTACCTATTATTTTTTACCTTTAATAATCATTGTTATTAATACTTTTTATAGCATTATTTAAATCTATTGGAGTATCAACTTCAAAACATTGAATATTAATGGCTTGTAAAGGTAATTTTTTCTCTAACTCTTTAAAAACATATCCTTGATCTTTTGGTATTTTGATATCATATAGATAAGCTATTCCACACCATTCATATTTATCTTTTTCTGTTCTAGAAAAACTCTCTATAATTAAATTATTATCAGTTTTTACAAAAACTGCATCTTCTGTTTTTGTTTTCGTTACTCCCACTAAATTTTTATTACCACATTGCTTTAAAAAATTATTAAAAGTACTTTTTTCTATTATCAAATCTCCATCAATTATTATATGTGGTTCTTTTAAATTATTAGTTGCCAAATATATACTATATGAATTAGATGTAGTTGCATAATTTGGATTTCTTACAAAAGTAATATCTTTTCTTATACTTTTTGCAAAATTTATAACTTCCATTTCCTTAAAACCAACAACAATTCTTATATCTTTGATATTTTTTAAAAGATTTAATTGTCTTTCTAACATTTTTTTACCTCCTATGTCAACTAAACATTTAGGTATATTTAAACCAAGTCTTGATCCAAGACCTGCACACGATATTATAGCGTGTTTAGGATATTGCATAATCCCTCCTCAGAATATGTTACATAAGTAGCTAATTTAATTAAAGATTCATTTGGATTTCTAAAAGCACCATATGCAATAGAAATATTAGCGTTTTCAAACATTGGAATATCGTTCATTCCATCACCAATAGCAACAATTCTGTCATAGTTATTTTTTATTTTTAAAACTGCATTATCTTTTTGTAAAATGTTTGATATACCAATTATTTTATCATCAGCAAAATTAGCTTTTGAACTAAAATAATCACATCCTATTTTTTCTCTAATAAGTCTATCAACCCAAACATCTAAATTACCCGTTATAACAAAACAATCATTTTTATTATTTTTTATAAAATTTATTACATTTTTTTGTAATGAAACATTTAAAATTAATTCCTGAGCTTTTGGAATTAAAATTTCTGATAATAGTTTAACTCTTAATTTAAAAGATTGTGTAAAACTTAAAGAACCGTTTATTGTTATATCAGTTAAAATTTTTATTTCTTCATATAAATCTATTTCTTTAGCTAACATAGGTAATATTTCTTCGTAAGTTAAAGTTCCATCTAGATCAAAACAAAAAGCAGTTTTCATATTCGTTATCCCCTCTTAAAAATCCAATACATTTGATTAGTTTCTTTTCTATTAGCCAAGTTGCCTTTTAAAAGAATATCGCTTTTCTGTAATTTAAAATTATTTTTTATAAAATATCTATCAAACAATTCTTCATATTCTTCTTTTGTTCTATAAATAGCACTATAATTAGATTTTAACTCCTCTGAATAAAAATTTTTTAAAGTTAATCTATCCTTCATTATTGAAATGGACTCCCTTATATAAATCATGGAATTTTTTGCTAATAATTCATTAAAAATATGAAAAAGATTATTCAACTTGTTATCATTAACATACATTAGAGTCCCCATAGATATAATTAAGCTAAATGAATCTTTTATGGCTAAATCTTTTTTTTCTAAGTTTGTAATATTTATATTTTGGAAATGAAAGTTTTTATAATTTTTATATTCTTCACTCGCTTTTTTTATAGCTTCTTCTGATATATCTAGTCCATTATAAACTACATCAAAATCTTTAATATAATTAATAACCCTACCAATTCCACAGCCTATATCCAATATCCTATTAAATTTTTTCAAATCTATGTTTAACAAAAATACATCTTTTTCTATAGAGTCTCTATTTTGTGATAACTTCAAATCTGATTGCAAATTAATTGCACTTATATTTGAAATATTTTTTATTCTTTTATTGTAAAAATTTTTTACTGAATTTTGTTCAATATTTATAATATCTCCTATTATTCTATTTTGTTCCATATATTTTCCTATAAAGATTTTTGATAATATTACTATTTTTTATTGTGTTTTCACCATAAAAATAGTCATGTATTAAATATTCTTTTATAAAATATCCTACACCAACATCTGGAATGTGAATATTTTCTTTTAATGCTTTCTTTCTATTTTCCAACATTATATCTTTTCCTTTAAAAACGATATTATCTAAAAAATCAATTATATCTTGTTCATTATTAGCTATATAATATGACTTTTCAATATTTGATGTATGCATATTAAGTTCGGATGATTCAGAAATATTTCTTACTGAAAGAATTGGTTTTAATGTATTTATTAATAAATTTGTAAAACTCAAAGATGAGTTGATAAAAGCGTCAGATGACAAGAATTGCTCAATATAATTTGAGTTATTGTCTATTTTTGCATTGTTATTTTTTTCAAATTCTTGTTTCCATTTTTTAATCCCTTCAGAATTCCATTCCACTTTTGATTCTTTTGGTAATTGAGTAAAAAGATTTGGATGTGGTCGCATAATTATATCCAAGTTTGGGTACATTTTTGGAATTCTCAACCATAGATCGGCATATTTTGTAAAGTCAGAATTTCCTTTTTTTTCTTTAAAATTATCTAAATATTCCCAAGATTCTATAGTCCAATGTGGTGTCCATAAAATTCTTTTTTTATCATTACTTTTTTCAAAATTCCAAATTTTTTTATTTAAATTAAAATCTTTTATATATTTATTAGTATAAAATAAGTCATATATAGGGTGAGAAGATAATAATAAATTATTTTTATTCAAATATTTACTAAAATTTTCTATTTCTTCAGTTGAATTTAAAAAAATTTTATAACAATTTATTAATTCTCCATTTAAAAGATAACTTTTATTATAATTATTATATACATAAGGACCATATGGTATATATAAAACTTTTGTAAATTTACTTAAATACTCAGAATTATAAATTTTATTCCTTTGACTTTTATACGGTGTTGCTATTAAAACATAATCTGGATTTAATCTTTTTAAGTCAAAATATTTTTCGTCTTTTATGTTTTTCTCTATTATATGAACTTTATCATTTTTTAACATTTGTAAAATTTCTAAATCTATAGAATTTGATTCAGGAACAACCCAAATATCAAAATTTCCATCCCATAAGCATTCCTTATATAATGAATGATTATTCAACCAAAAACTTAAACCTCTATATAAAAAAACTATTCTAATTTTTTTCATAGAAATACACTCTAAATATTTTATTAGTATTGTTTCCCCTTTTTTACTTTTTCAAATAAATCTTTCAGAGTCCATTGAAGTTCTGGATCCCTATAACTTGCTATTTGAACAAAAATTGTATCTTCCGTTGTATATTCCCCCATTTCTATAAATATTTTCTTTTTTATAACATTATAATAATAGTAAATTATTTTTTCAATAAAATAATAGACAATAAAATAAAATCTTGTACATTTATTTTAGCTATTAATTTTTTAATAAATGAAAACAGATATTGAAATTGCTAGAGAAAATGGAATATTACCAATAGGTCAAATTGCTGAAAAAATTGGTATTGATGAAGATAATTTAGAGTTTTATGGAAAATATAAAGCTAAAATTTCACAAGAATTTATTGATAGTCTAAGAGATAAAAAAGATGGAAAATTGATTTTAGTTACAGCTATAAATCCAACTCCTGCTGGAGAGGGAAAAACTACGACGACTATTGGTTTGGGACAAGCTTTCTGGAAACTTGGTAAGAAGAGTATTGTGGCTTTAAGAGAGCCATCTTTAGGTCCTTGTTTTGGTGTAAAGGGTGGGGCTACCGGTGGTGGTTATTCTCAAGTAATTCCAATGGAAGATATAAATTTGCATTTTACTGGTGATATTCATGCAATTACAACAGCTCATAACCTTTTATCTGCTTTAATTGATAATCATATATTTCAAGGTAATCTTTTAAATATTGATATTAATAATATTAAGTGGAAAAGAGTTCTTGATTTGAATGACAGGGCATTAAGGAATATTACGGTTATTTGTAAGAAAGATGGTACTACGAGAAATGATGAATTTATGATAACTGTTGCTTCTGAAATTATGGCTATTTTATGTTTGTCTAAAAATATTAAGGATTTGCAAGAAAGAGTAGGGCGAATTTTGGTTGCTTATGATATTGGTGGAAAACCAATTTTTGCTAGAGATTTAAAGGCTGATGGTTCAATCACTGTTTTATTGAAAGATGCTATTAGACCGAATTTGGTTCAAACACTTGAGGGAACTCCTGCATTAATTCATGGTGGACCTTTTGCAAATATAGCACATGGTTGTAATAGTGTGATAGCAACTAAAACTGCGTTGAAATTAGCTGATTATGTGGTTACAGAAGCGGGTTTTGGTGCTGATCTAGGAGCAGAGAAATTTTTTGATATAAAATGTAGAAAAGCAGGTTTGAAACCAAATGCTGTTGTTATAGTGGCTACTATTAGAGCATTGAAATATAATGGTGGAGTTGATAAAAAAGAACTTGTTGCGGAAAATTTAGAATCTTTGCAAAAAGGTATAGTGAATTTGGGTCAACATATTGAAAATTTGAAGAAGTATAAAATTCCTGTGATTGTTTCATTGAATAAATTCTCAAGTGATACAAATAATGAGATTGAAATTGTAAAAAAGTATTGTGATGATTTAGGTGCTGATTTTACAGTATGTGAAGGTTGGGAAAAAGGTGGAAATGGTGCGGTTGAATTGGCTAAAAAAGTTTTGTTAGAAATTGATAATAAAGAAAGTAATTTCAAAGTTTTGTATGATGAAAAATTAACAATTAAAGATAAAATTAATATTGTTGCGAAAGAAATTTATAGGGCTGATGGAGTTGAGTTATCTGAAAAAGCTAAAAATGAGATTGCGAAGATTGAAGGTTTAGGATTTGATAAAATGCCTATTTGTATTGCGAAAACACAATATTCTTTTAGCGATAACAAAGATTTATTAGGTACACCAAAGAATTTTAAAATTAATATAAGTGATGTAAGATTGTCTAATGGTGCTGGTTTTATTGTGTGTCTTGCTGGTGATATTATGACTATGCCTGGATTGTCAAAAACTCCTGCTGCTGAAAATATTAATTTGAATGAAAAAGGTGAAATAGTTGGATTGTTTTAATGTCTTATATTAAAAAACTTATTTTAACAAATTATAGAGTTTATGAAAATAACTCATTTGAATTTACACCTAAAATTAATATTATTTATGGGAAAAATGGTATTGGTAAGACGAATATTTTGGAAGCTATCTCGTTTTTATCACCTGGAAAAGGGTTTTTTAATTCTAATTTAAATGATGTTTTAAAAATTGGTAAAGATAATTGGACTGTTTTTACTAGTATTGAAAATAATGATATAGCTGATACTTTAGCTGTGTTTTCTGAAAGTGATGAGGAGAATCTAAAGAAAAAAATAAAAATAAATGGTAATCCGATTAGAAGTCAAGAAGAGCTAAATAAAATTTTTAATGTTGTTTGGTTGATACCTGAAATGCAAAATATGTTTAATGATGATAAATCTGTTAGGCGAAAATTTTTGGATAGAACTGTTTATTTGCTGGATAATGAACACTCTTCAAGGGTTGCTAAATATGAGTTTCTAGTGAAAGAGAGAATGAGAGTTTTACAAGATGAATGTAAATTTGATGGAAAATGGCTTTCTGCTTTAGAAAATAAAATTGCTGAAGCTGGTATTGCTATTGCGGTTGCTAGAAATGGTGTTGTGAAAAGAATGAATACAATTTTATCAAACTATGATTTTAATTTTCCAAAGTTTACAATTGCTTTAGATGGTTTTTTTGAAAATCTGATGTTAGGCGATTTAAAATCGATTGAAGCTGAAGAAAAATTTAAAAAGATTTTATTGAATAATAGAGAAAAAGATAAGGAAACAAAAAGAACGAATGAAGGTGTGCATAAAACTGATATGAGATTGTTTTATCAACAAAAAGATATGGACGCTCAATTCTGTTCCACGGGGGAACAAAAATTATTGTTGGTTTCTTTAACTATTTTAAAAGCCTTAATGTGTAAAGAAAATAAAAAATCTACACCTATTATTTTACTTGATGAGGTTTTTTCTTATCTTGATAAAGATAAGAAGATTGAATTATTCAATGAGCTGACTAAGTTAGATATTCAATCATTTATCACTGGCACTGATGTTTGTGTTTTTGGTGAATGCAAAGACTTTAATATTAATTTTGTAGATTTACATAAAATAATAAACAAATAAGATTTTTAGAGCAATTAATATCAAGATTGCTAATATTGTTTGTCTGATATTTTTGCCACTATTTGAAAAATTTGTTAAAAGTTCATTTTGTTTTTCCTCTGTTATTGTATCAAAATCATTATCATAGTATTCAAATAAATTATTATTTGATAATTTTATGTTTATTAAATTACTAAATGTTTTTGCAATGCTTGTAAGTATTAAGTCTATTAATAAAAGGAAAAATCCATCTAATGCTATATTTAATAAGTGAACATTATAAATTATAAAACTCAAAACTAAATAGAATATATTTGTTAGAACTATAATGATGTAATATATATTAAATAAATTTCTTATTTCTATTATATTTTTTATAAATAAAAATATACCACTTTCTAAGCTTGGCATTATAAATGAAAGTGTTTTATATAATAAAAAAGAAAATAGTAAAAATAAAGCTATTTTATAAAATCCTGCTAATATAAACATTTTCTCAGCTAAATCTATATTTATAAATATTAGAAAAATATTAATAATTAGAAGAATTGTGAATATAATAGTAATATTTTTAATCACTTTTATAGAAAAAAGCTTAGCAAAGACTAAACTTAATAAAGAAACTAAAATAAATTGTAAAACAGTTATGATAGAAGAATAAAAGCTAACTAGAAGTGTTTGTTTTTGAGAAAAAATTGCAATCAATATTATTGATAAAAAAACCGGTATAGTTACAGAATTAAATATTCTTTTGAAAAATTTTTGATGTTTTATAAAAAAGTTTCCAAAAAATATAGAGAAATAAATTGATTTTTTACCATCTTTATATTTTTCAAGTTTGTTTTTAAATGCACTCATATTTTTTCCTTTATTACATAAAAATAATCTAGCAATTATTGATATAAAAAGTCTATAACAATATTGCTATTTTTAGCTGCTTTGTCGATTATGATTTTTTTATTGTATTTGTTGATTAAGCAGGGTGTTTCTTTTGTGTAATTACAATAATAAAAATCACCTTTTATATAATAAACTGTGTTTTCTTCCAAATCCGGCAATCTTAGAATATTATTTTTTATAATTTCATCTTTAGTGTATGATTTTATAAGTATTGCACTATGGTTTTCTTTATCTTCTTCAAATATTGATAATGATTGCGGAGCCATTTTTTCAAATGAATAACCATTTTTTAGATTCAATATAATTTCACTATTGTGATTTGGGCTTAATTTGATTTCTTTTGTATTTTTAATCTCCAAAAAATCATCATATTCTGTTTTTAATTTATTATATTCATAACCAAAATTTATATTTATTACTTTTGTATTTTTTGTATTTTTATCTAATTGAATTAGTTTTTTATCATTTTCATTAGTTATATATAGTTTATCTTTTACATCTATAATATCTGTTGGTATATTATAAATCCCTTTTTCATTAGTACTATATTCTTTTATTTCACCATCTTTAACTTTTAATATTCTATTATTAAATTTGTCTGTAAAATAAAAGCCAGTTTCATCAATGTGAAAATTGTAATTGTCTGTTATATTTATTTTATTTTTTGTATTTAATTCTTTGAAATCTATTTCTTTATTTATTTCATCTTTTTTATTTAAACTATAAAGTATATTATCTTTAGAATTTAAAAAATATATTTTGTTATTATATTTGTCTAATTTAGAAATATCTTTTGAGCAAAATGGACAATCTATTTTTTTAACTTCTTCAGTTTTTATATCGTATTTTATTAATGAATTATCGCCACCTGTGGAAATAATTAAATTATTATCAAGTATTTCTAAATCTAAAGGCCTATCTATTTCTAATATACTGCTTGTTTCCAAGGTATTTAAATCAATTTTTCTTATTGAATTATTGCAAGTGTCTGAAACATATAAAAATTTCTTTTCATCTATAGCTAAACCAAAAGGATAACAAAAGCTTGCATTTACAGAAATACCATCTTCTTTTCCATTTTTTCCACTACCAATTTGTTTTATTATATTTCCGTTTAGTGTTGTTATGTATATTTTTCTACCCTTTGCATCAGCAATTATAAAGTAAGGTATATTAGTTTCATTAATTCTATCAATATACTTAATATGATTTAATGATTTTATAAAAGGTTCTGGAATTTTTTCTTTTTCTAATGAAATTTCAGAGAGTTTTGTTGTGTTAATTCTATTTTTCTTATTTATGATTGTTTTTATATCATTTATTAAATCTTCTTCTTTTATTTCTTCAACATTCCATTGTTTTTGAATAATACCTTTATTATCAATTAAAACGAAATAATTTCCATTATAATCCAAAACTTTGCTTAAATCCGTGTCAGATATATTTACAATTGGTCTTTCTATATCGTTTTTAATTATATAGTTTATTAATATATCGTTGTTTAATTGGCTTTCATCAGTTAATACATCAATAATTGTAATTTTATTTTTAAAGATATTACTTAGTTTATTAGCTAAATCTAAAGAAAAAATATAAGAAAAATCTTTTATATTATAAACATTTAAAAGTACAATTCGATCTTTTAAATCTTTAGTATTTAATTCTTTTATATTAAATATTGATTTATTTTTATTTATTATAGGGGTTAGTATTTGATTGTATTCATTTTTATTGTTATTATTTTTATTGCAAAAAAGTAGTAATAATAAACAAGCAAA
The DNA here is from genome assembly GCA_035470525.1 of Rickettsiales bacterium. Taxonomy (GTDB): domain Bacteria; phylum Pseudomonadota; class Alphaproteobacteria; order Rickettsiales; family UBA1997; genus CALXSC01. The sequence goes on along the minus strand of DATIQT010000056.1, from coordinate 21,462 downwards.
AACCGCAGTAATAATTAATTTCTTTTTAGATATTAATAATTTTTTCCTATTCATATGAATATAATTAAACCATTATTTTTTTGGTATTGTAAAAAAAAAATAATTAAAAACAAGTTAAACTATATCAATTGACAAATTAATTTTAAAATTTACAATCTCACCATCTTGGTTAATGATTTAACAAATGTTTAAAAATAGAAATAATCAAATTTTTATAACAATTCAAAATATATTTTTATATTTTTTGGTTATATTCTTTTCTGCATTTACAAGTATTCCAATAAAAGTATTGTCGGTGGTTTCTTGTTTTCCCAATATACCATCTATTTTAATTTTTTATTTTTTTATTATTAATAAAGATGAAATTCCTTATTTTTCAATATTTATATTTGGTATATTTTTTGATATATTTAATGGTTTTCCTTTAGCTAGTACATCTTTAATTTGGTTAATAACTAGTAAATTTATAAGTTTCTTGAGACGGCAGTTTTATAAACCTGATAAATTTATATTTCTTTTTAGGGATTTTACAATTTTTGCATTTTTAAATTCATTACTTCAGTGGATACTTTTTAGTATTATACATAAATTTTCTTATCCACTCTTAAATTCTTTATGTCAATTTATATTTGATATAGCTTGTTTTGGTTTGGTTTATTTATTTATAAAAAATATTGAAAAGAAATTTTATTAGAATTATTTATTTTATTGTTTTTTTAAAAAATATTATTAAATTTTATTAAAGGGTGGTTATTAAATTATTAATAAAAATTGGTAAAAACTATGGCAGGATGTGGATGTGGATGTTCAGAGAAGAAAACTGACACTAAAAAACCTACAAAGAAAAAATAAGTAAAACTTAATTTTTAATGTAAAAATAGTGATAAATTTATCACTATTTTTTTAGACTTATTAACTCAAACTGTTAATTTAAAAAATTTCAAAAAATGATTTATGTAATGGTCTAATAATAAATAAACAATCTTATTATTAAAGGTTTTGCTTTCAAATCCACTTATAGTTAATACAAATAACATTTACTACATATAAATCGCTTACACAAAAAAGAACGAGGAAAATTAATTTTTTATTCCAAAGATGCATAACTTAATTTTTGATGAAAAATTTTATTTGTAGGAAGTCTAATAATAAGAAATAAATTTTATTATTATGAGTAAATAAGTCAAATTTTTGAAGGACAAAGTTTGAGTTGCTAATTCTAAACTTAAAAATAGTGCCAAATTTTTTTGGCACTATTTCAAAAATTAATTTATAATTATTTTTTATATTTTGCTTTAATTTCTTCCTCTACATTTGATGGAACTCTTTCATATCTTGAAAAAATCATTGTGAATTGAGCTCTACCTTGTGATAAAGATCTTAAAGAATTAACATAACCAAACATATTTGCCAATGGAACAAAAGCTTTAATAACTTTTACACCATCTCTATCATCAAGATTAGCTATTTGTCCTCTTCTTGAATTTATATCGCCAATTATATCACCCATATAATCTTCTGGAGTAACAACTTCAACAGACATTATTGGTTCAAGAATTGTAGCACTACCTTTTTCCATCATTTCTCTAAAAGCATATTTTGCAGCAATTTCAAATGCTAAAACTGATGAGTCAACATCATGGAAAGCGCCATCATATAGATCAGCTTGGAAATCAACAACTGGATAACCAGCTAAAATTCCTGTGTTCTTTGCTAAATTTAAACCTTTTTCAACACCTGGAATATATTCTTTTGGAATTCTTCCACCAACAACACTGTTGATAAATTTGAAATCACTTGGATCTTCTTCTGTCTTAGCTTTTGGAGCGAATCTAATGTTAACTTTAGCGAATTGTCCTGCACCACCAGATTGTTTCTTGTGAACATATTCAATATCAACTGGTTTAGTGATAGTTTCTCTGTAAGCAACTTGAGGAGCACCAATATTAGCTTCAACTTTAAATTCTCTCTTCATTCTGTCTACAATAATTTCAAGGTGTAACTCACCCATACCTTTTAAGATTGTTTGACCGGATTCTTGATTTGTTTCAACTCTTAATGAAGGGTCTTCAGCTAATAACCTAGCTAAAGCCATACCCATTTTTTCTTGGTCAGCTTGAGTTTTTGGTTCAACAGAAACTTCAATAACTGGATCAGGGAAATCCATTTTCTCAAGAACAACTGGGAAGTTTGGATCTGCTAAAGTTTCACCTGTAGTAGTGTATTTTAAACCAGCTAAAGCAACTATATCACCAGCTGAAGCTTCTTTTATATCTTCTCTGTTGTTTGCGTGCATTAAAAGAATTCTTCCTGCTCTTTCTTTTTTATCTTGAATTGTATTTAACACTGTGTCACCAGCATTTAATGTACCAGAATAAATTCTAATAAATGTAATATAACCAACGAATGGATCGTTTGCAATCTTAAATGCTAAAGCTGAAAACTTAGGTTGATTAGGATTAATTAAAAGTTCTTTATCATCTAAGTGTCCTTGAACACCAGGTAAATCAATTGGGCTTGGCAAATAATCTACTACAGCGTCAAGTAATGTCTGAACACCTTTATTTTTAAATGCTGAACCACAAATAACTGGTACAAAATGGAAAGCTATCGTTCCTTTTCTAATACATTTTTTAATGTCTTCTTTTGAAATTTCTTCTCCATTTAAATATTTTTCCATTAAAACTTCATCTTCCTCAACAGCTGTTTCAACTAATTTTTCTCTATATTCTTTAGATTTTTCTAACATATCAGCTGGAATATCTATTAAGCTATAATGACTACCTTTTTCTCCATCCCAAACCATGTATTTCATTTCAATTAAATCGATAATACCTTCAAAAGTTTCACCACTTCCAACAGGTAATTGTAAAACTAAAGGATTAGCTTTTAATCTATCAATAATCATTTGAACACATCTGTAGAAATTAGCACCGGTTCTGTCCATTTTATTACAGAAACAGATTCTAGGAACTTTATATTTTGTAGCTTGTCTCCAAACACATTCTGATTGAGGTTCAACACCAGCAACACCATCAAATACAGTAACAGCACCATCAAGTACCTTGAGAGATCTTTCAACTTCAATAGTAAAGTCAACGTGTCCTGGAGTATCAATTAAGTTAATTCTATGTCCTTTCCAGAAACAAGTTGTAGCGGCAGAAGTAATTGTAATACCTCTTTCTTGCTCTTGAACCATCCAGTCCATAGTTGCAGCTCCATCATGAACTTCACCTATTTTATGTGTTTTACCTGTATAGTATAAAATTCTTTCACTAGTTGTTGTCTTTCCGGCATCAATATGCGCCATAATTCCAATATTTCTATATTTCTCAATAGGATATTCTCGAGCCATCTTTTTCTCTCTTATTATTAATAATTAAATGATTTAAAAACCACAATGACTAATATTTTATATATAATTTTTTAAAAATAAAGCATTTTATGGTTTTGCTATAAAAATGATAAAAATTTACTAAAATAAAATATCACTTACTTCGATAAAATATCCTTTATCATGACCACATGCAGGACAAGTTTTTGGTGCTTCTTTTCCAGTAATGTGATATCCACAATTTGTACATTTCCAAACAACTAAATCGTTTTTCTTTAAAAGCTCTTGAGTTTGTACTTCTTTTAATAATTTTTCATATCTTTTTTCATGATAAACTTCAGCTCTTCCTATATTTTCAAAAGCACTTGCGATTTCGTTAAATCCTTCTTCTCTAGCAACTTTTGCCATATTTGGATACATTGAAGTGTTTTCTTCATGTTCACCATTCATTGCTTCCATTAAATTTTCAGCAGTATTTCCAATTCTTCCTGCTGGATAAGTAGCTGTAATTTCTAAATCTCCACCATCTTCCAAGAATTTAAATAATCTTTTAGCATGTTCTTTTTCATGATTAGCTGTTTCTTCAAAAACCGCAGTTATCGCTTGATAACCTTCTTTCTTAGCTACTGAAGCAAAATAAGTATACCTATTTCTTGCTTGTGATTCTCCAGCAAAAGATTTCAATAAATTTTTTTCTGTCTGTGTACCTTTTAATTTAGTCATGTTTTCTCCTTATTAATTAATATTTTCTAATTCGTCAATCATGTTTGATAATACATCAATACCTTTCTGCCAAAAATCAGGACTCTTTGGATTTAAGCCAAAAGGTTTCAACACTTCATCATATTGCTTTGTGCTACCAGCACTTAATAATGTTAAATATTTTTTCTCAAAACCTTCTGGATTTGTTTGATAAATACTATAAAGTGAATTTACTAAACAATCGCCAAAAGCATAAGAATAAACATAGAATGGACTATGAATAAAATGTGGAATATACATCCAATAATTTTTATATTCATCATCAAAAATGAAATTTTCATCACCTAAACTTTCTTTTTGAACGTCTAACCATATTTGATCCAATCTTTCTAATGGTATTTCACCATTTTTTCTTTCTTCATGAACTCTTGTTTCAAATTCTAAGAATGCTATTTGTCTAACAACTGTATTCAACATATCTTCAATTTTAGCTGCTAAAATTGCTTTTCTTTTTTGTGAATCTTGTTCTTGACTTAATAGTTTTCTAAAAGTTAATTGTTCACCAAAAACAGATGCTGTTTCAGCTAAAGTCAAAGGTGGGTGCGCCATTAAAAAGCCATTTTTATCTGATAATACTTGATGAACTCCATGACCCAATTCATGAGCTAAAGTCATTACATCCCTACTTTTACCAACATAATTCAATAAAATATATGGGTGAACTTTTGGAGTTGTCGGAGACATAAATGCCCCTCCTCTCTTTCCTTGTCTTGTTGGAACATCTATCCAATCTTTATCAAAAAATTCTTGTCCGATTTCTGCCATTTTTGGTGAAAAATCATTATAAGCTGATAGAACAATTTCTTTCGCTTCTTCATATTTGTAAATTTTATCATTATCATATGATAATGGAGCATTCCTATCATAATAATGTAATTTTTCTTTACCTAATTCTTTAGCTTTCCAAGCATAATATCTGTGAGCTGTATTTTTATAATTTTCTTTCACAGTATTTCTTAAAGTTTCAACAACTTTATCATCTATCATGTTGTTTAAATTCATAGCAGATATAGGTGTGTTATATCTTCTCCATCTATCATTTATTTCTTTATCTTTTGCTAATGTGTTAGTAATATAAGCAAATAATTTCGCATGTTCACCCAATGTTTCACCGAATATTTTTGATGTTTCTTTTCTTACCTTTTCATCTTTGCTATTCGTTAATTCAAGCATTTCTGATTGATTTAAATCCTTGCCTTTGTATTTGAATACCATGTTATCCATAGTTTCATCAAACAATCTAGACCAAGCGTCTCTTCCAGTCAAACTTTTTTCCATCATCAATTTTTCAAGTCTTTCATTTAATTGATGTGGTTTGAATAATCTTACTTCATCAATGAATGGTTTATAAACTCTTAGTGATCTTGATTCTAAATACATTTCATCAAGCTGAGTTGCAGTAATTTTATTTAATTCTAAAGGAAAAAATATTAAATCAGACGATAAATCAGTTAATTTTTCATTAATTTTTTGATAAAATTTTACATTCTCATCTAAAGATAAATTTTCTGCATATTTTAGAGCAGCAAAAGAACCTAATTTTGCCATTAATTCACTTATATATTCATATTCAATTATTGTGTTATATAATTCCTTACCATTTTGCTCTTTAATTTTTCCTCTATAAGATTTAAACTGGTTAATTTTTTTCTCTAATTCTTTTATATCTGATTCAATTTGCTCATCATTTACTGAACTATACAGATCTGACAAGTTCCAAGTAGGCATTTCACCTAAATTCTTATTATTTTTAATATCAACCATTTTTCTTATTCTATCACCACATTTATCAATAATATTGTAACCATTAATACTAATTTTGTCTTTAAGGAAAAAAAATGCTGTTATTAAAATAATAAACGAAAAGACTATTAAGTATGAAAACTTATTAGATTTTTTTTCTTTAAAAAACATTTTATTTTGCATTTTTTTTCCAATAGAAATTATTAACATTATATAATATTTGTTGTTCCTTCTGGTATCTCAAGATTTTCCGTCAAAGGATCTTTCATTCCAACTACATGGTATCCACCATCTAAATGTAATACTTCACCAGTCATACTTGAAGACATATCACTCAACAAGTAAACAGCAGTTCTACCATTTTCTTCTGTTGTAACATTTTTCTTCAAAGGACAATTCAATTCGTTATATTTTAACATATAATTGAAATCACCAATACCAGCTGCTGCCATAGTTTTAACAGGTCCAGAAGAAATTGCATTAACTCTTATATTATCTCTTCCTAAATCAACCGCTAAGTACCTAACACTTGCTTCAAGAGCTGCTTTTGCAACACCCATAACATTGTAATGAGGTATAACTTTCTCTGATCCATAATAAGTCATAGTTATTATAGAACCACCACCAGCTTTTACCATTAATGGTCTAGCTCTTTTTGATAAACCAATTAATGAATAACAAGAAATATTCATTGCTACTTTAAAATTCTCCATTGATGTATCAGAAAATCTTCCTTTTAATTCATTTTTATCTGAGAAAGCCAAAGAATGAACCATACAATCTAATTTTCCCCATTTCGCTTCAATATCGGCAAATAATTTTTCCATATCTTCTTCACTTGCAACATCACATGGCAAAGTATATTTGCAACCTAATTTCTCAGCTAACGGAATAACTCTTTTTTGTCCAGCTTCTCCTAAGTAAGTCATACATAATTCAGCTCCTTGATTAGCCATTTCTTGAACTATACCCCAAGCTATGGATTTGTCATTTAGAACGCCCATTACCAAGCACTTTTTTCCTTCTAATAATCTCATATTTTTTCTAAATTGTTATAATATAATAAATCTCTACTCGTAGTGTAAATTATATTTTTTTAAACTCAATTATTTTTTATAAAACGAGGATATTTTAACTATTTTTCCTTCATTTGAAGTAATACTATCAATAAGTTCGTAATCAATATTCCAAATTTTTTTAGCCTCATCCAACTCTTCAAAAACCTTTTTTCCTTTCAAAAAAATACATTTTGTATTATCTTTTTTTAAATTTAATGAAAAATTGAGAAGCAAATTAAGATTTCCCAATGCTCTTGAAGTTATAATATCAAAAGTTTTATCTTTAAATATGGAAATATCTACATTTTGAATAACAATTTTATTATCAGAAAAAACTTTTGCTTTTTCCAAAAATTCACATTTTCTTGGAGATTTTTCAAATAAATGTACTTCTTTTATTCCACATATTGAAAGCACTATACCAGGCAATCCTGCACCACTACCTAAATCCGCTAATTTAACATTCTTATTTTCAATTAATTTTATAACTTGAAGACTATCAACTATATGTCTATTCCAAATATCCTCAATAGTTGATTTACCTATTAAATTTATCTTATTGTTATATTCTAATAAAAAATTTACATAATTTTGTAATTTTTCTTTTTCAAGATTCGTTATTTCCATTCTAAACTAAAAAATAATTAAAGTAATAAGAACAAAATCTATTTAAAAATCAATAGAACTTTTTTATAAGTAATTATAATGAAAGTTTATTGTTTATTAAATTTAGTTATAATAATATATACTAAATTTGTGGAGAAATTTTTAAGATATGAAAATAGACATTCAAGTCAATGGTGGTTCGGGATTATTATTTAACAATATTAAAAATATTAATGAATTTTTAAAAATTGAATTAAATCAATTAAAATATGGCGAATGTTTTATAGTTCCCACTTTTATTACTGATAGTGATGAAAATTTGAAAAGATTTGTTGAAATTGTTAAACAGAGAATAGATTTAAATGAAAAAAAATATGAAATTAATGGAAAGACTATTGTTTTGCCAAAGCTTTTTGGTGTTCATTTTGAAGGACCTTTTATTACAAATAAAGGAACTCATCCACAAAAATATTTAAAAGAGTTTAATGAAAAAAATTTGAATGATTTTATTAAAATAATAAATCCTTTAAAAGATTTTAATATTTTCTTTACGTTTGCTCCTGAGTTATTGAAAGATGTAAATTTATTAGAAAAATTAAAGAGCGATTTTAAAAATATAACAATTTCTGCCGGACATACCAATATTACAAAAGATAAATTTGAAAAATTGCAGGAAAAGTTGGGTGATAATAAAATTAAAATGTTAACACATTTCCATAATGCTATGTTTGGTGGTCATTTTGTAAATGATATTGGTGGAATTCCTGATTATGTTATGGAAAATGAATATGATGGTTATTTTGATATGATTATTGACGGTCAACATACTGCAAAAGGTGAATTATTGCCAACGTTATTGAATTATTATGATGAGATTTGTATAGTATCTGATGGTGCTGCTCCAGCTTGTTGCAAAGTTGATGAAAATAATAATCTTTTTGAGATGGGTGGAAATATTTGTACTGTAGAGCAAAAAAATGGCGAATTGCCTAGCTTTTTTTGGACTGATTTTTCAAAAAATAAAGATTTTTATGAAAAGGATTTGAATAAAATTTATAATATGTATATTAAAGGGGAGGGTGGTTATAAAACCTTAGCTGGTTCAGCTATTAATTTACAACAAAGTTATGAATTTTTAAAAAATCTACATATAAAAAGTGAGCTTGAAAAATCAAAATTAAACTCAAAAGCTAAAAGATTTTTAGAAATTGGTTTGAAGAAAAATAATTTGCAAGAAAGTGATATTAAAAGTTTTTTAGAAAAACATTTAGATAGAATGTTTTTTGATAATCCTGTTAATGCTTTAAATATTGATAAAGATATTTATAATTATGAATTTAAAGATAATAAATTGTATAAAAATAATAATATCTTTATTGATTTTGATAATGATTTTGGTGATTTTTTAGAACAGGTTAATAGTGACCAAACTAAATTAAAAAATAAGTTGATGGATTTTTTATCTCTTCTTGTGGATTAAATGGTATTGAACTATAGCTATAATTATTATAAGTGCCAAAAATATTTCACTACTTTCTTCTAAGACTTCAAGATTATTTTTTACTGTTAAATCTAATGGTATATCAAAACTTTTTCTATAATTTGATGGGAATCTGTCAACAAATTCACCACATATTAAAAATGTAAAGAAAGTTCCAATACTCCAAGAAACAGGATTAAATTTTAAAAAAGTTTTTACTAAATATATTGCAAATTTTTTTGCTAAATAAAGTAATGGTATTAACACTGCTAAGATAACTAGTGCAGATATAATCTTTTCGTGAAGCGGATTATTTGGATTTGTAAAAAATCTCATTTTGATTGCAGTTGTATCTGTTGATGTTAGCCAATGTTGAATGCCAAGTTCTCTTAAAAGAGCTGCTAATGTTAAGAAAATATAGATTGAATAATCTAGTTTATTTTTAAAATCTTTATAAAAAATTATAAGAGTAACAAATAACAGACCATATGAACTTATTGTAAGGATATCAATGAGTTGAAAATCATCTGTTATTTGTGGTATTAAATGTGGAAAAAATATATAAATTATATTTGTAAATAATAAGCATGACATTGTTACAAATATAGGCGCAAATAGAAATGATTGAATATATTTTTTCATAGTAATCTTATATTTTATCTCTTAATTTAATATGCAGTTCTCTTAACTGTATTTCATCAATATTATTAGGAGCATTCATCATCAAATCTTCGCCTTTTCCATTGGTAGGGAAAGCGGTTACTTGTCTTAGATTTTCTTCATCAAGTAATAGCATTACAATTCTATCAATACCAAAACCAGTTCCAGCATGTGGAGGAGCACCAAACTTAAATGCACTAATCATACCACCAAACTTATTGTCAACTTCTTCTTTAGAATAGCCAACCATTTCAAAAGCTTTATACATAATTTCAATTTTATGATTTCTTACACCACCACTACACATTTCATAACCATTACAAACAAAATCATATTGATATGCGATTATATCATATGGATCTTTAGTATTTTCCAAAGCTTCTAAACCGCCTTGAGGCATTGAAAATGGATTATGTGCAAAATCCAAAGCACCAGTTTCTTCATTCATTTCAAAGAATGGAAAATCAATAATCCAACAGAAAGCATAAGCTTCTTTATCAATCAAACCCAATTCATTTCCCAATTTAGTTCTTACTTTTCCAGCAAGTTTAGATGCTTCCAAAACTGAACCACAAGAGAAGAAAATCGTATCTCCATTTTCTAATTTAGCAGTTTTCTTTAATTCTTCTAATCTTTCTGGATTTAAAAATTTTGCTACAGGTCCCTTTGCTTCACCTTCTTTAGTCCAAGTAATATAACCCAAACCTTTAGCACCTTCCTCAATAGCATATTCAACCATTTTATCAAAGAAACTTCTAGGTTTTTCACTTGTATTTTTCGCTGGAATGCCTCTAACAACAACTTTAGGATTATTTTCAATAGCTTTCGCAAAAATTCCAAAATCAGAACTTCTAAATACACTTGTTGTGTCAACTATTTCAATAGGATTTCTCAAATCAGGTTTATCACAACCATATTTCAACATTGAATCCCAATATTTTATTCTAGCAATTGGAGAATTAGTTATCTTTCTTTCGGGTCTAAAATGTCTAAAAATATTTTGCATTACAGGTTCCATAACATTCCAAACATCTTCTTGTTCCACAAAAGACATTTCCATATCTAATTGATAAAAATACAATAACCTATCAGCTCTTGTTCCTTCATCTCTAAAGCAAGGAGCAATTTGGAAATATTTATCAAAACCACTAATCATCAATAATTGTTTAAATTGTTGAGGAGCTTGTGGTAAAGCATAAAATTTGCCCGGAAAATTTCTACTTGGAACTAGAAAATCTCTAGCACCTTCAGGAGAAGATGAAGTCAAAATTGGAGTTTGAAATTCTAAGAAATCTTGTTTCTTCATTTCTTCTCTCATAAAATCAATAACTTTTGATCTCATTTGAATATTTCTATGCATTTTTTTGGTTCTTAAATCTAAGAATCTATATTTTAATCTCAAATCTTCTGGATAATTTTGATTTTCATCGGCTATCTGGAAAGGTATTTGCTCTGATCTACTTTCAATTTCCAATTTATCCAAATCAACTTCGATTTCACCTGTTGGTAAATTTGGATTTGTTGTTTCTTTCGCTCTTGCAACAACTTTTCCTTCAACCAAAATCACACTTTCAAGTGTTATTTTTGAAGCTAAATCAACAAGATTTTTATCCTTTTCTACATCGATTACACATTGAGTAATCCCATAATTATCTCTTAAATCTATAAAAAGTAAACTTCCGTGATCTCTAATTGAATGAACCCAACCGCCAAGTTTTACTTGATTCCCTACATTCGTAGCTCGCAATTCACCACATGTATTTGTTCTAAATTTTGTCATCTCTTTATTTTTTATGCTAAAACGCCTCTTTATTATTTTATTTTTTAAATAAAAAGCAAGATAAATTTACTTAATTTAAGGTAATAACACACTCTAAGGCTTGAATTGCGTTATTGTCAAAAATTATGATTAAAATTTGTTGAAGTTTTAAAAAATTTTGTGTATTATGTACGCAAGTTTAAATTAACAAGGCAAAAACATGTTTGGAGGCAAAACAAACATTCCTAGTATTTCTGAAAGGAATTTAAAAAATATAAATAATAATCTTAATGTAAGAAATAAATATAGACATTTTCTTAGTTATTCTTTATTAGAACATTTACCCCAAGAACAATTACATAACAAATCAATTGAGGTTTTGAAGTGTGAACTTAATAAAAAATTTAGTAAAGATAATTATTCATCAGAAACAACAAAAAGGAATTTGATTGTTAATAGTAAAAGCAAATTTTTGATTATTAAGGATAAGAATGAAGGCGTAGAGAAAGGATTCTTTGGAAGATTTATGGAAGAAAAAGATATTTTTGCTACACAAAATAATCAATATGAAAAAACAAAAAAATTTAATTTAGCTATTTCATCTATTATTAAGTGGTTATATTTAAATAAAGAAATTAAAGATGATAATGGAATTGCAAAAAATCTTGCTGTTGAAATATACTCAAAATATCTAAAATTTTTATATGAAAATGATAAAATAAAAAATGAAGAAAATATTTTAAAATCTATAGATGAACTTGTTGATAAGGTTAAATGTATAGAAGGCAATATTTTGCTTTATCAAGAAAATATTGGTTCTAATCTTTATGAAAAAATATTTATAAAAAAGCTTGAAGAGGCAAAAAACAAATATAAAGGCGATTCTATAGAAATTATTCCTAGCTATATTGTTAAAGGGGACAGAGCTGAATTTTTAAATATATCTCTTTGTGGTACAAAAACTAAAGATGTAGCTAGAGCTGTATTTCAAGATAAATGCGCTAATACTGAAGAAAGTAATAAAGAAATAATTAAAGAATTATTAGCTCTTAAACTTGCAAAATTATTTGGGTGCAACACACCAAATGAATCTTATTTAGTCACAGAAAAATATAGCAATCAAAAACTTAAACTTATGTTAGCATCTTCATTATATAAAGATTTTATAAAATTTGATGGCTTATTATATAATATAAAAACTGGAAAAGAACAAGAACCTGGAAAAAATTATAATAGGTTATCATCTAAAAGAGGGACTGTAAGAATAGATCGTAAACTGTCTAATAAAGAAAAAAGTGAAATAATTGAATTAAAAGATTTATCAAAAAATATAATGGTTTTTGCAATATTAAATGATTTAGACGGTCTTGGGGCTCAAGCTCAGAATGTTGCTATGAATTCAGAAGGTGAACTTTTATTTTTTGATTTTGGACACTCTTTTAGTAAAAATGAAAATTTAGGTACTACTTTTATACCGCAATTAGGAAAAAATGAAAATGTAAAATCAAGAAATATATCATCATTTTTTTCCGGTGTTTCTTTATATGAGCAGTTAAAAGCTTTTAAAGATATGACTAAAAAAGTTAAGAACATTGGAGAGGGAAAAATTTTTCAACTTAATAGAGAAGAAGAAATTAATGAAACTTTTGAAGATTTAAAAATAAACCTGAAAGAAAATTTACCTGATAAGGAATCTAAATATTATACAAACCACTTAGATACCATAAAAACCTATTTTTTGGAAAGAATGGATTATATAAACAATATTTTTAAAAATAGACTTAATCTTTTAGAAGAAGAAAATGGTGAATTTAAAATAAATCTTTTAGATAATTTACAGTTATTGATATTTAGAGGAAAACTAACAAAATATTCAAGCAATGGAATTGTTTTGAAAGAAGGAACTTCATATTTCGATATGTGTAAAAAAGTCAATGGGAAATATGAAATTTCTTTAAAAGGTAAGTCATTCTATGGGAAAGATAAAAAGTACAAAAAAGGTTTTTCCAAATTAGTAAAATCTTATTTTAAAGAATCTAACAAATTTGAGTTTAGTGAAAAAGAATTATTAGAGTTTAGTAAGTTTTTAATAAAAGAAAAATCAAAGAAAGTTTCTAAATTAAAAAAATCAAACATTACAACAAATATAAAATCAGAGGAACAACACAATGATGAATTGATTATGCAAAGTTTAAGTAAAGAAGTAGAAATTAATCAAGAAAAAGAATACTTTAGTGATCAACTTAGAAACGATCCTAAAAGTATAACTACAAGACAACTTGTTATGGAAAATATCATTATTCAGCCTAAACAAATGTGTTATAAGAGTAATAGTAATATAATAAATAATAAAGAAATAAACAACAAAAATTATGTAGAGTCTACCAATAGAATAAGAAACTCAATTTCAAAATTTTTTAGAAAAAAAGTTGGAAAAGGTTTTTTAGGAAATAGTAGATCTGCTTAAAAAGCCTACATTTATATTATTTGAAAAATATTAATATATTAAATTTTGTTACAAACAATTTTCTTAAATTTTATTTATATACCATATATTGTAAAATTAAAATAAATTGATTAGAATATTTACTTGTTTGAGAAATTTAAAAACATGAAATACGACGTAGTAGTTATTGGTGGTGGAAATGCTGGTTTGGAAGCTAGTTGTGCGAGTGCTAGACTAGGTAAAAAAACCGCGCTTATAACTTTTAATAAAGAAAATATCGGCGAATTATCTTGTAATCCATCTGTTGGTGGAACTGCAAAGGGAACTGTTGTTAGAGAAATTGATGCACTTGATGGTGTAATGGGAATTTTGGCTGATAAAGCAGGTATTCAATTTAGAATTTTAAATGCAAGTAAAGGACCAGCTGTTCATTCTCCAAGAACTCAAATAGATAGAAAATTATATAAAAAATATACTTTAGAATTAATTCAGAATTATAAAAATTTAGATTTAGTAGAAGGTGAGGCGGTTGATTTAATTGTTGATAATAATGTTGTTTCTGGTGTTGTTTTAGCTGATGGTACTGAAATATCTACTCCAAAAGTAGTTTTGACTACAGGAACATTTTTGAATGGTTTAATACATGTTGGTTTTGATACTCATGAAGCAGGTAGAATTGGTGAGAAACCATCAAAAAAATTAGCAGAAAAAATTAAGGCAATTTTTGGTGATAGTGTAAAAAGATTAAAGACAGGAACTCCGCCAAGAATTAGAAAATCAAGTATTGATTTTAGTGAATTAGAAGCACAAGCACCTGATGAAAATCCTAAACCATTTTCTTATTTAAATGATAAAATTGAAAATCAGCAAGTTGTTTGTCCTATAACTTATACAAATGCTGAAACTCATAAAATTATTTTGGATAATTTAAAAAGAAGTGCATTGTTTGGAGGAAAAATTAAAAGTAGAGGACCTAGATATTGTCCTTCAATAGAAGATAAGCTTGTTAGATTTGCTGATAAGGAAAGGCATCAAATATTTCTTGAACCAGAAGGTTTGGATAGTGATGTTGTTTATCCTAATGGTATTCCAACATCTATGCCTATTGATGTACAAGAGGCTTTTGTTCATACTATAAAAGGTCTAGAAAATTGTGATATTATTAATCATGCCTATGCTATTGAATATGATTTTATTGACCCAAGAGAACTTTATCCAACACTTGAAACTAAAAAGGTGAAAGGGCTTTATTTTGCGGGACAAATTAATGGAACTACTGGTTATGAAGAAGCTGCAGGACTAGGTTTAGTTGCTGGTATTAATGCTGGTCTTTCTGATGGTAAAGAATTTATTTTGGATAGAACTATGAGTTATATTGGTGTTATGGTTGATGATTTAACAACACTTGGTACAAATGAACCTTATAGAATGTTTACATCAAGATCTGAATATAGATTGCTTCTAAGAGCTGATAATGCTGATTTAAGATTAACAGGAAAAGGTATTGAGATTGATTTAATTTCAAAAGAAAGAAGAGAAAGATTTGAAAATAGAAAGAAAGAAATAGAGCAAGGTATTGAATTACTAAAATCATTAATTATTGCCCCATCAGAACTTAAAAAATTTGGTATAGATGTTAGTCAAGATGGTGTTAAAAGAAGTGCTTATGAATTACTAGCTTTTCCTGATATAGATATTGAAAAAGTGATGCAAGTATGGAAAGAAATTGAAAATATTAATCCAAAAATTAGAGAGCAAATAAGTATTGAAGCGCTTTATGAACCATATATTGCAAGACAATTAAAAGATATTGAAATATATAAAAAAGAAGAAAATTTAAGAATACCACAAGATTTTGATTATGATAGTGTAGGTAGTTTTTCAAGAGAAGTTAAAGAAAAATTTAAAGCTAACAAGCCTTTTACAATCAATGCTGCGAGCAAAATACCCGGTATTACTCAAGCAAGTGTGATGGCTTTATTGATTGCTATTAAAAATAATAAAAATTAATATAAAGATATGGTTTTTTTTAATCTAAGTTATGGAGTTTAAATACTTTATTGACGGGGGTATTTTAAATGTTTCATTCATTGGTGATTTTGTAAATTATCGTGATGGTGATATATATGAAAGTTTTGTAAAAGAAACAGAGGACAAGAAATTTCAAAATATTGTTATCAATGGTAATAAATTAGGAAAATGGGATTCCACACTTGTTGTTATAATATATAAAATATTACACAACAATATAGATTCTAAAGTTGATATATCAACTTTGCCAGAAAGTCTACAAAGACTATTAAAACTATCGTTTTCTACAAACAGAAATAAAACAAGACATGACCACAAACGAGAAAGCATTGTTGAAAAGATCGGTGATAATACATTTAATGACTATACAGCTGTTAATAGGGGAATCAGATTTTTTTTGAGTATTTTTAAATCGCTTGGTAAACTTATTACAGGAAAAGCTATAATGAGAAGAGTAGATTTTTTATTCGCTCTAGAGGAGTGTGGTTATAAAGCCTTGCCTATAGTTTGTTTAATAAGTTTTATGGTTGGTTTAATTCTTGCTTTTGTAGGTGCAAGTCAATTAAAAGTATTTGGTACACAAATTTATGTGGCAAATCTAGTTGCTATTGGTATGGTTAGAATTATGGGACCTGCAATGGCGGGTGTTATTATGGCTGGTAGAACCGGTGCTTCTTATACTGCTACAATAGGTACTATGCAAGTAAATGATGAAATCAATGCCCTAAAAACAATGGGAATTCCTATAATGGATTTTTTAACATTGCCTAGATTTTTAGCTTTAACACTAATGATGCCAATTTTAAGTGTATTTGCTGATATTGTTGGTATAATTGGTGGTGCAAGTGTAGGTACTACTATGCTTGGAATTCCATTTGAAGAATATTATAAATTATCAATGAAAATTTTGAATTTAAAACATTTTCTTGTTGGAATTTTTCATGGTTGGGTTTATGGTTGGGTTATATCATTATGTGGTTGTTATTATGGAATATATTGTGGAAAAGATGCTGAAAGTGTTGGAAGAGCAACAACAATGTCAGTTGTTAGTTCAATAGTTTGGATTGTTATTACAACTGGTATAATAACATTTATATGTCAATTAATTAAAATTTAATAAACCTCCTGCAAATAAAATTTTTCCTCAAAAAATAATTTCTATAAAAAAAGACAAGGATATTTCAAAGTATTAAAATTGTTCAAATTTTATTTGCAGGAGGTCTAATAGATTTCTTTTTAGGATTTTTATTAGAAATAGTTTTAATAGTTAAAATACTTATAATTCTATTATTATTTTATAAATATCCCCATTCTTCAACTCTACTTAATTGTTTGTAATCATTATTCCTTCTTATATCTCTTAAATCAAAACATGTTGCGATGTATGAGTGTTCGTATTCATCAAAATGGGCTACCAACCTTTTTATTCCGTCTTCAGCTTTTGAAACTAATTCATTTATATCTGCTTTAATTTCTTTTATTTCTTCATCATTTTTTCCTTTGATTACCCAATAAGCTAATTTTTCAACATTTTTGTTTTGGTTAGTTAAAATAAGGGCTTCTATTGATAATTGTGGTTTTTTACCAGATTTTACATCAGAATCATTTGATGCTGTTCCTGTTTTGTAGTCAATTATGTTAACTTTTTCATCTTTTTCTTCAATTCTGTCTATTATTCCACCAACTGTAAAATTTAAATCATCAAAATGATATTTTTCAATTCTTTCTGCATGTATTTCATAACCATAATCTCTAATTTTTTCATCTTCTTTGATGAACCATTTTGCTATGTTGGTAAATCTTACGAAAAATAGTTCTTTGGTTATTGGATTTACAAAATATTTATCAAAACTTGCTTTTCCGTATTCTATGAGTTTTTCAAATAGTTTATCGCTTTTTAGTTTCTCATAATTTTTGATATAATTCTCTAAGGCTTCATGAACTGCTTTTCCAAAAATAGCGAAGACATTATTCTCATAAAAATCTTCTCTTCTTTTTAATTTTAATATTTTTTCAGCATAAATATCGTAAGGATTATTTATTAGTTTCTCAATTTTTGTTGCAAATAATTCTCTAGGTCTTTCTTCTAATGGAGGTGTTGGTTTTGGTCTTGAGATATTCTTTTTTTCTTTAATACTATTTAGCTCTTTGAATATATTTTTCCAAATTGTGTTTTCATATATTTTTACATTTTGGCAATTTAAAAAAGCTTCCAACCTCATCAGGTATTTTGATTTAGTTGTAGGAACTCCGTCTTCTTTTAAAGCTCTAGTTAAAATTACTTCTTTGTTATTAAGTAATTCAACAAAATCATAGGCGTAGCTTCCAATTATTTCTTCTTTTTCAGGTAGGCCAAATTTCTTTCTCATGGATTTACTCATCCATGGGTCAGTTGTAATATGTGGCGGGAAAGATCCATCATTCATATTTGCAACAATAACTAAATCATAATTGATTAATCTTGCTTCTTGAGGCGATATTATACTTATTGTTGGGTGAATAGCATATTTTTCATTATATGAATTTTCAGCAATCAAATAATCCAATAAATATGAGTATTCGTTAATATCTTTAATTTTGCCATATTCTTCACTTTCTACAATCAATTCATTGAAAAAGTTCAAAACCTCATCACCATTTTTAGCATTTTTATAAAAAACATCTGAATTATCTGTAATAGTTTCAGCTATTTTTATGTGATTTTTCAATATATCGGTAAATGTTTTGTTTTCATTAAATTTTAAACAATTTACTATATGTGTAAAAAAAAGTTTTAAATTTTCATCTGATATTTTCTTTAAAATACCTTTTGAACCTAAATTTCCTTGTCCTCTTAAAACATCATTTTCTAGTTCCAAAAGTAATTTATTTAATTCATCTTTTTTATAACCAAATAAAGAAAATCTATGTTTCAATAAAGAGAGTAGGGTGATGGTTTCATAATCACTTTTAATTACATCAAGTATTAAAAATAGGTATTTTACAAAATCCGTTCTTGAAATTTTATTACCAAAAGCATTATTAACTTTCAAACCAAAATCACGAAGTCCAATTTCTAATTTATTAGCAAAATTTTCATCAGTCGTAATAACCGCCATTGTTTTGTCAGATATATTGTGATGGTATTTCAAAATATAAGATATAACGTTTAGTTCTTCAAAAGTATTATCGCACTCAATTTTTGATATATTTTTAAAATCCTTATTAGTTAAAAGAAGTTTATCTTGCCACTTATAAGTATAAAAATAAGGAAGCATTGCATAACTTAATGCCAAACCGAGTTTATTTTGCTCTTCAATTCCAATATTTTTTACATTTGCTCTTTCAATTTTAATATAATTCAACAAATTCTTAAAATAATATTGTGGGTGAAAAGCATTAACTTTTTCCCATTCTTCATCTGTTAAAATCTTATCCAAACCTTTAAAAATTAAATAGCAATTATTATGCTTAACCAAATTTTTAATCAATTCAGATACAGCTTTTACATTTCCATTAATTCCTGCAATAATTATGGGGTTTGCTGGCTTATTTTTCTCAAAAAATTTAGCATTAAATTCAATCATATTCGTCTTAAAAGACAATGTTGAAATGATGTTGTTTTCTTCAATGAATGTATTCCATTTTTTACTAAAATGGTGCAAAAAATTTAAAATTTCTTGCCAATGTTTTGAATATTCATCATCAACTACATTTCTATCAAGATTATCAAGATTTAAACCACATTTTACAATTTCATTTAAGAATTTTTCTAATTCTAAAGCCAAACTGCTAGCTTGCTCTAAATTTATATTTTTAAATAAATCTTTATTACTTGACTTAGACCACTTAAATAGCTCTTTAATTAACAAAATTTTATATTTTACTCTTGAGGTATTACTTGAAAAATCAACACAATCCTCACAATCAATTTGTTTCAACAATAAGTCATCATAATCAATATCGCCAATAGCTTTTATTTTTGGCAATAAAACCGCTCCTTTGCTCTTTTCTAAGAAAATTCGTTTTAATTCATTACAACTTCTCCTACTTGGAAGTAGAATAGTAAAATTGGATAAAACAAGATTGTCAGATGCTTTTTCAATGGCAAAATCGGCTATATTACTTAAAAAATTAAAATTACTTTCTATATTAAAGATATTCATTTTATTTAATTTTTTATTTGAAGATAATATAAAATTTAAATTTTAAAAGTATATATTAATTATTTTACTAGACACTATTATCAAATGTTTAACCTTTTTAAACTCGCTTATACAAAGAAATACAAGGAAGGTCATGAATTTTATTGTGACGGTGTATGTGATACATTTAGCAATAAAATTTATTGATGACGAAGGTTGTTCAAAGTATAAGTAGAGTTTAAATGCAAAATATGATTAATCGAGATAGAAACGATAGTTTGATTATTAAAAATTGTATACTTAATTAACTATTAGTTGGAACATAATAAAATTCGCTTGCACAAAAAACAATTAGGAAAACAACGTATACATCATATAATTTGCAATATGATGTAAGTTGTTTGACGACATTGTTTGAAGTGCAAGGTAGAATTTTATGTTCCAACTAATAATTAATTAAGTATAAACCTTTGATAACAGTGTCTAATTATGATTATTTTTCTGGATTCCCGCCTTTGCGGGAATGACGATAACTGAACTAGCGGTAATCGTCATTCCAGCTAAAGCTGGAATCCAAGCAACATCAAAAATAAAACTCATTTTCACATTTTATACAATAAATCTCAGTTAATAAAAATCGCACCATCAAAAAATTTGAAAAGTGCGGAGGTTAAAACAACTGACAAAACTCAGCCCCTACAGCCTTTTAAGCCATAAATGACCTATTATAACCATAAGCCTCCGCTATATTTACAAAGTTGTAAATACAACAAAGGCCTAGCAGTCAACAGTAAAGTTTTGTTTTGGTGTTTTAAGCCATCACTTTTGCCCGTAGGCAATTACGATGTTATAAGGGGGAAATTATTTTGCAAGAGATTTACGAAATTAGCTTCCCTTTGTCCTTTGGACATTTCCCCTCAAGGAGGGGAAAGATTACGGGCGGTGGTTAAGATAATATGGTTCAACACCCAAGAATATCTTGCCCCTCCTTGAGGGGAAATGTCCAAAGGACAAAGGGGAGCTATATTAACAAGTTTATATTAATTAGATTTTTTCTCTTTAATTGAAATATATCTTTTATTTGTTATACCTTTTAAATCGTTTTCAAGATTGGATTTTATTATTTTATTATTTTGTGCTTTTTTACCTCTCTTGTGGTGTTGGGTCTCCGAACCCAACACTTTGTAATATCAAAACTTAAAGCTTTTAAAAGAACCTTTTGATAAAAATAAGTGTTGAGTCGGAGATCCAACACCACAACAACCTACTTCTTTCCAGCTAAAAGATTATATCTTTCGTTGTTTTTTATTACTTTTACTATCTTTATTCAAATCTTTATATTTTTTATGACATCTTGAATAACAGAAACTGAAACATTTAATAAATCATGAATTTCATGATAAGTATAGTTTTTATCTTTAAGTCTACATATCTGTTTCCAAATGAGTCTAGTTTCTTG
>DATIQT010000055.1:0-10700 GCA_035470525.1 Rickettsiales bacterium | reverse complement strand
GTGAAAGTTGTTTGACTATACTTTGAAATTCCGAGGGTGTTGCTTGTTTTCGCACTTCACTTCGTTCAGTGGAAAGACTACACCTTCCACGCGAGGAACGAGCGGTTGGAAACAAGCATTTGAAGTAGAAATTAGAATTTTAAGGAAAATTATTTAAAATTATAATTTGTTTTACTGCTGAGTATTGAAATTGTTCAAATTTTATTTGCAGGAGGTCTAATATATAAAGTCAATGAATTATTTAACTTGTATAGAAATGATGATTACTGCTAGTCCGTTTATCGTCATTCTAGTCCCCCACTTTAGTGAGGATAAACTCCAGCTGGAATCCAAGCGGTAGTTCGGTAAAAAAATAAACTATAATGTTTTTATAAAGTTCAGAGTAAAAAATAAATTTATTAAATTTAAAGTCTCTACAGTGATTTTTAATAAATATAGCTTTTATTTTCAATGATAGAATGATTTTTTGTTTAAATTATTTAATTTTTTCGAGTTTTGCCATTAATAAATCTAAAAATAATGTCATTTCATTAGAATCAGTTTTATCATAGACTATTCTTTTAAAAGGCTCATGTCCGTTTATTATATTTTTTATATGTCTTGTCCTTTTATCTTTTAGTGTTTGTTTTGTATTTATTATTTTATCCGCTATTTTAACATAAGCAGATAATAGATTTTTTGCTACTCTATTATAATAATGATTATATGATTCTTTCAAAAAAAAGCATTTATTCTTTTTTGTTAAATTGACGACTATATCCTTTATCTCACTACCAAAATCATTTTCTAATTTTTCAACAGAATAGTTAGTATCTTCTATAATATCATGTAGTATAGCAGATGTTTTTAATACAAATAATTTATCTTGTGGAAAAAGATAGAAAAAATGATCTATGACACTATCAACTTTATTTAAATGGAACATATACGGTAAAAAACCGCCATATATTTGATTATTATGATATTGTTGAGCTGTAGATTTTGCTTTTTTATATAATAAATAATCATTAATTATATTTTTAGCTTCAGAATCATTAATATTTATTAATTCAAAATCATCTTGCAAATTGGATACTTCAACAATGCAATCTAATTCGTTATTAATATAAAATAAATAAAAATTCTTAATTTTACTTTTTATTTTATTTTTCAAAAATTTAAAAAATAAATATCTATTATTTATGGAATTATTTAATTCAATATTATCAAATTTTTTATAATAGAAATTTTCACCATTAGTTAAAAAACATTTCAAATTTTTTGTTCCATTTAAAAAATTATAACATGTTGTGTTTTTAACTGATTTTTTTAATTTTTCAAATTTAATAATATTAAATATACTATCAATTTTGTTCATATTTTAACACCTCCACTAGTATTATTTTAAAAATCATATTTTAAAATTATTTATTTGATTTTAAGAAAAAATTGAGTTTTGAATTTAATAGTAAATAAATTTAAATATCATTTTTAATCTTGCAAATAATTTAATTTTTTATTATTCTTAAAATAATTAATCCGATATTGAAAATGTTTGATAGAACAAAAATAAATTTTATAAAAAGATGGTGGCTGTCTATTGATAGAACAATATTTATTATTATATTTATTGTTTTGATATTAGGTAATATTTTTGTTGCGTTAGCAAGTCCAGTTGTAGCTAATAGGATAGGAATTGCAACGAATACCTTTATAATTAAAAATATTATTTTTTCTATTTTGGGTTTTTGTGTTATTATTGTTGTTTCAACTTTTGAAGAAGAAAAAATTAAAATTTTAGTCCCTATTGGTTTTACGTTTTTAATTTTGTTGATGATTGTTGTTTTGGAATATGGAACAAGAAATAAGGGTGCGGTTAGGTGGATTTATTTGTTTGGTTTTTCACTGCAACCGTCTGAAATTATTAAGCCTGTTTTCGTGGTTTTAACTTCTTTTGTGTTTACTAATTTTAAGAAAAAAGGAAATTTTAATATTTTATTTGCAACATTTTTATATATTATATTGTCGTTTTTATTGGTTTTGCAGCCTGATATTGGTATGTTGCTTTTATTATCGGTAATCTTTGTAGTTCAATTATTCTTAATAATGGTGCAGTTGAAGTATTTTATATGGCTGGGTTCTTTAGCAAGTATTGCTTTTGTCAGCCTTTATTTTTTATTTACACATTTTCATGAAAGGATTAATACTTTTTTTATGAGTTTGTTTTTTGGTGGTGAAAAAACATATCAAGTACAAAAATCATTGTCTGCTTTTTCTAACGGTGGTTTTTTAGGTAAAGGTCCATTGGAAGGCTCTGTGAAAAATTATATACCTGATGCTCATACTGATTTTATTTTTTCGGTTATTGGTGAAGAATTTGGGGCGATTGTTTGTATTTTTATAATTAGTATATTTTTTTATATTACTATAAAGTTTATTTTGAAAGTGGTTGATAATAGTAATAATTATAAATATTTATCTGTTGTTTCGCTTAGTTTGTTATTTTTATTCCAGACTATAATTAATATTGGTGTTACTTTGAATTTGTTGCCGACAAAAGGTATGACTTTGCCGTTGATTAGTTATGGTGGATCGTCAATGATCAGCAGTGCTTTAACGATTGGATTGTTGTTTGCTTTTACTAAGAAAACGTATAATAATTTACCTAGTAGGAAAATTTTAGAGACGGAAGTTTGATTTTAAAAAAAATTATTATATTGTTCTATTATAAATTGAATAAATGGTTTTATTATGACTAAAAAATTAGAAATATATAAATGTCCTTTTTGTGGAAATATAGTTTGTATTCTGCATAGTGGGAATGGACAATTAGTTTGTTGTGGACAGCCAATGGTGTTACAGAAGGAAGGTATGTCTGATGGTGCTTTGGAAAAACATGTTCCTGTGATAGAGAAAAAAGGAAATGGTTATTTGGTAAAAGTTGGGGCAGAACCACATCCAATGGTTGATAATCATTATATAGAATGGATTGAAATTATAACATCTGATAAGATTTACAGAAAATTTTTAAAACCAAATGAAAAACCAGAAGCATTTTTTGATTGTGTAAATGATGAGAAGTTTACGGTAAGAGAATATTGTAATTTGCATGGTTTATATAAAAAAGATAAATAATTTTATACTTCCAATAATTTAAATTCTAATAAATCTCATAAACTATATTATTTATGAGATTTTTATGGATACTAAAATTAAAAAAATAAAAGCTTTTGAAGTAAAAAATGCAACTTTGGAAATTAAAAATATTGATTCTTATGGGAAGTTTTGTGGTTATGCGAGTGTTTTTAATGTTAAGGATAGTTATAATGATATAGTTTTACCGTTAGCTTTTAAAAAAACATTGGAAAAGAAAAGTGTAAAAAAAGATATAAAACTTTTGTGGCAACATTCACAAGATAAACCTATAGGATATTTTGAGGTTATTAATGAAGATCCTATTGGATTGTATGTTGAGGGGAAAATAATGCTTGATATTCAACAGGGTAGGGAGGCTTATAATTTGATTAAAACTAAATCTGTTTCTGGTTTAAGTATTGGATATATAGTTAAAGAGGTTGAGTATAGTCAAAAAGATAATACTAGGTTATTGAAGGAAGTTGATTTATTTGAAATAAGTGTTGTGACCTTTCCGGCAAATGAATATTCAAATATTACTTTTTGTAAAAGTAGTAGTGTTGAAGAAAGTATTTTGAAAAAAATGGATATGTTAAAAAAATTTTTAACAGACTAAGTGTATTAATATAATTCAATGTTGTATTTTATTTACACTAAATTTTTCTTTTATTTTTGCTTTTACATTGCTAGATACGAATTGTTCTATATCACCACCTAATTTTGAAATTTGTCTAACAAATGTTGATGAAATAAACTGAGTTGAATCTATTGCTGGTAAGAAAATTGTCTCTATGTTGTTATATAGCTTTCTATTCATAGCAGCCATTGTAAATTCATTTTCAAAATCAGATATAGTTCTTAGACCTCTGATAATAAAATCAGCTTTTTGTTGTTTTAGAAAATTTACTAATAAGCCACAAAATGGAATTACTTTTACATTTTCTAGTTTTAATTCATTTACATCCGCTTCAACTAGTTCAACTCTTTCTTGTTGTGAGAAAATTGGATTTTTCCCTGTGTCTTGAGCTACTGCAACTATTAATGTGCCAACAATTTTTGATGCTCTTATAATAACATCTAAATGTCCTTTTGTAATAGGGTCAAAAGTTCCGGGATAAATTGCGACTGTCTTCATATAAATAAACCTTTGATTAAACCTCTAAATCTTCTTCTGTTTCTTCTGGATCAAAATCTATTGCTATTACCTCTTTGATTTCAGGTATGTATTCTTTTAGTACCCCAAAAACTGCATTTTTTAAAGTAATTCCAGCCATTGGGCAACCATGACAATGTCCTAATAGTTTAACTTTTACAACTCCGTCGTTATAATCAACAAATTCAATATTTCCACCATCCATAACCAATGCAGGTCTGATTTTTTCTGTGATTTGCTTTTTTATTTCTTTTATTGTTTCTTCTTTACTCATAGTTGTAACAATTTATTTTGTACCTCATATATTATCATTATTATTTTTATAAGTAAAGTTAAATATATTATTAAATTAATCCTAATTTTTTGTAATTACTAATAAGATATATTAAGTTTGAATTATTAGAAAATTTATTAGCATTAATAAAATTATTTGTTTGCTTGTTGACCTTTTAAATGAATCATTAATATAATGAAGCCTATTATAATAACAATAAATATATGGAAGAAAAAAATAAATTACAAAGAAAACAATATACATCTGAGGGATATAAACCAGATGCAAAAAATATATTTGATATATCAAATAATCAATTTTATATTGTAAATGTAAAAAAAGAAGATAAAAAATATAAAGAAGATAAAAAATATAAAGAAGAAGAATTTCAAATTATTGATAGTAAAATTCCTTATCATGGAATAACAGATAAAGATTTAGGCTGTAAAGCAATTTTTTTAGATTCCGACGATAAAATTATTCAATTATCTTCTGAACAAATACAAAAATTATTTTCTCTTTTATTACAAGAAAAAAATTTTGACGATACTTACACTAAAATTACAAATAACAAAATTTCAAATTTAATAGATTTTAAAAAGCATATTATTGGGCTATTCTTTTATATAACCTCTAGAATGCAAGCCGATCTTGATTTAATGAATGTAAAGATATTTTTTGAAGAAAATAAAGTTGATCTTGAAAGTGGTTCTCTTACTGAAAAACAAATAATAGAATTAAATAAAAGATTATTTATTCCTTTTGTTAAAGATCAACAATACAACACTATTTTAACAAATTCTGCTTGCTATCAATTTACACTTTCTAGTATACCAGAAAAAGCTAAAAAGACTAGAGATTATTTACAACTCAAAAACACATTAGAAAACATTCAGACAACATGTGTAAAACTCGGAATAATTGAAGAAAATCAAAACAAAAAACAAAAGATATACAACATAATTAGTGATTCTACTATAAATCAAATATACATGACCGCTGCTTCTTCGGTTATGAATATAAGTCAGTTTTTTATAAAAAGTGGTCCTTTAGAGGGAAAAAAACAACTAGTAGGAACTACTTGCAACTTACCTCTTGTTGTTGACCAAACATTTGCTGCGATCGCAATTTACAATATATTTGAACAGCAAGATTATATAGAAAAGTTAGACAATACTTTGGGAGTAATTTTAGAAAAACGTTCAGAAGATAAATTAAACAAAGAAGATGCAGAAAAAATTAATATATTGAAAAATTTACTATCAACTTTATTTTTAAACGATATTATAAATTCACCAAAACCATTAATATCAATTGGTGTGCCTTTAACATTTTTAAATGGCGCTTTTGCAAATCCTAAATACAAAACATTATATAAAAAATTATATTGTAGCGTATTAGAAGAAGCTATTTTAAAATATAGCAATAATTATAAAATTCCAAAAACTATAGTATTAGATGGAGCTGAAGAAGAAAGAAACGAAATTTTGGGAGAAATATCTCAATTTATAAGTGTAAAAGGTTTTCCGTTTTCTGTACAAGAAGCGTTAGATAAGGGAAAAGATATTTTTAATTATACGGCAGTTTATATTACCAAAGAAGGTCAAATTGTTTTAGCAAATGTTGATGGAAAAAAAGTATTAAGTTATTATGCAAAAAATGAAAAAGATGCTTTTGCCAATACTGATTGTGATATCGAATTATCCGCATTTGAAGATAATAATAATTTAAAAAAAGCAGACAAATTTTCAGTTAATGATATTTGCATTAATGGGTATGGTGATCATCTAAATGCAATAAGTAGATTTGGCTGGACTTCTGTCGCTGGTGAAGATAGGACTCAAGATGGTTGTGTATATGCACATAAAGAAGCTTTATATACTGCTTATTCTGGATTAAATCCTACTGCAGTTGCTGAATATATTAACTTTTTAAAAGAACATAAAGAATCAAGTATTGAAAATAATTTAGTTCAAGATCAACAACAATTACAATATTTACTGAATTTGTTTGAAAGGGTTTTTAATAATATTGAAAATAATATTGAAATTATTGAATTTGATGAAAAAAAACATACTATTGTATATCCAAATAAAGAAGGAAAATTAATTGGAATAATAAAAGAAGGAAGTAAATTTAAATTTTATAATTTAACTAACGACTCAAAAAGTACTATTGAAAAAAAATATAATTTTAATGAAATTTTCTTTTTTGTTAAAGAAGCTAAAAAAAGCGGAGAATGTTTTTTAGCAATTAACGAAGTGGAAATAGAAAAGATAATCAATGTAAGTATAAAAGCACGAATTGACGGTATTAAAAAAGCTTTTAAAGAAGAAAATTTAGAATTTAAACTTTTAGTATCAGACCAAAAACAAAATAAAGAAACTATATGTTCTGATCAACCTAAAAAAAACAACAATTTAGAAAAACAAGAATTGAGAACAGGAAAGCAATCTATGTTAAATAAAATTCTTTATTTTTTTAATCGAGATAATAAAAATAAAAATAATATAGAAAATAACCAATCAGAACAATATAAAAGTAATTTTGAAGCAGAAGCGTCTTCTTCTACTTCTGATGTTAATAAAAAAGATTCTAATCAATTTTCTTTTGATCGCTGTTTTTTTAATAAAAATAATACAAATAAAAATAATATAGAAAATAACCAATCAGAACAAGATAAAAGTAATTTTGAAGCAATTAATAATTCTAAAGATTTAAATAGAACTAAAATAAAAACTCAAATTGAAGAAAATAAAATTAAAGAAAACAGTGGAGCAAAAATAAACGACAAGAATAAAGCAGAAAGAGAAGCGTCTTCTTCTACTTCTGATGTTAATATCTTCTTCTACTTCTGATGTTAATAAAAAAGATTCTAATCAATTTTCTTTTGGTTGCTAATTTTAGAAGGACAATAATACACTTTAAGACTTATTTTGTCACTGCGGTGCTAGTTTTGTTAACGAAACGAGTTTTAACGAAGTTGAGTTTACAAAACGTTCAACCGCAGTTCAGTTGATTGGTTTGAAATGGATTGTGGATGTGGGTTTTCTAAGTTTGTTCCACTCACTAAGAAAATCCAGCTCTGCAATAACAGATTGGTGGTATTGAGTTTAAACTAAATTTAACGATATAATGGGATAATTACCATTGTTTTTATAAAAAAAACTTTAATATTATTTTTTTTGTTTTAAATTAACATACCGTAGATATTATTAATAAATAAATTTAAATATGGTAAATATTGTAAATTCAATTGAAAGTTTAGATGCTCTCATGAAAAAAGTGAAAGAAGCACAACGAAAGTTTGCTACTTATACTCAAGAACAAGTTGATGCGATTTTTAAAAGAACCGCTCTTCTTGCTAATACAAAGAGAATCGAACTAGCTAAAATGGCTGTTGCAGAAACAGGAATGGGTGTTGTGGAAGATAAAGTTATAAAAAACCACTACGCTGCAGAGTATATATATAATAGTTATAAAAATACAAAAACTTGTGGAGTTATTGAAAAAGACTTAACTCACGGTATGATTAAAATTGCTGATCCGATTGGTGTTATTGCGGGTGTTATTCCTACAACAAACCCAACATCAACTGCAATTTTTAAATGTTTAATTGCTTTGAAGACTAGAAATGCGATAGTATTTTCACCTCATCCTAGAGCTAAAAAATGTACTATTGAAGCTTTGAAGGTTGTTGTTGCTGCTGCAAAAGAAGCTGGCGCTCCTGATAATTTGATTGGTTGGATTGATGAGCCAACAATAGAATTGTCAAATGCTTTGATGAATCACCCAGATATTGATTTGATTTTAGCGACTGGTGGTCCTGGTATGGTTAAGGCCGCTTATAGCTGTGGAAAACCTGCTCTTGGTGTTGGTGCTGGAAACTCTCCTGCTGTGATTGATGAAACTGCTAATGTTGAAATGGCTGTATCTTCAATTATTTTGAGTAAGATTTTTGATAACGGTATGATTTGTGCTTCTGAGCAATCTATTGTGGTTGTAAAAGACAAGTACGATGAAGTTAAGAAAGAATTTGAAAAAAGAGGTTGCTATTTCTTGAAATCTCCTGAAAAGGCTAAAATGGAACCATTTATGTTCCAAGAAGGCAAATTGAATGCAGGAATGGTAGGACAAAGTGCTTGTAAAATTGCTGAAATGGCAGGTATAAAAGTTCCAGCTGGTACAAAAATTTTAATTGGCGAAGCTAAGGATATTTCATTGAATGAAGCTTTTGCTAAAGAAAAATTATCTCCAATTTTAGGATTCTATAAAGCTGAAGATTTTGAAGATGCTGTTAAAAAGGCTCGTGATTTGGTTAATTTAGGTGGTGAAGGACATACTTCTATTCTTTATACTAATCAACAAATTCAAGATAGAATTGACTATTTTAGTAACATAATGAATACAGGAAGAATTTTGATTAATACTCCATCTTCATTTGGTGGTATTGGTGATGTATTCAACTTTACATTAAATCCTTCATTGACACTTGGTTGCGGTTCTTGGGGACACAACTCAGTGAGTGAAAACGTAGGCGTAAAACATTTATTAAATATAAAGACAGTAGCTATGAGAGAAGAAAATATGTTATGGTTTAGAGTTCCACCAAAGGTTTATTTCAAAAAAGGTGCAACTAAATTAGCTTTAGCTGAATTGAAAGGCAAACAAAAAGCTGTTATTATTACTGATAAGATTTTGTTCCAATTAGGTGTAACTAAAAAAGTTACAGATGAATTGGATAAAATTGGTGTTAAATACACAATTTTCTCTGATGTTGAACCAGATCCAAATTTATCAATGGTTAATAGAGCTATAGCAGTTGTTAGAAGTTTTGAGCCGGACTTAATAATCGCTATGGGTGGTGGTTCGCCAATTGATGCTGCCAAGATTGTTTGGCTAATGTACGAACAACCACAAATATCTTTCGCTGATGTTGCAATGAGATTTATGGATATTAGAAAGAGAATTTTCAGTCTTCCAAACTTAGGAGAAAAAGCAGACTTAGTTTGTATTCCTACAACGTCTGGAACTGGTTCTGAAGTAACACCATTCGCCGTTATTACAGATGATTCAACAGGTGTTAAATACCCATTAGCTGATTATGCTTTCATGCCATCAATGGCAATTGTTGATACAGATTTCGTAATGACAATGCCTAAAGGCTTAGCTGCTGCGTCTGGTATTGATGCTGTAAGTCATGCTATTGAAGCATATGGTTCAATCATGGCAAGTCCATTCACTGATGGTTTAGCATTGGAAGCTTTGAAATTGTTATTCAAACACTTAGCTAAATCAGTTAATGAAGGAACTGAATATGATAGAGAACAAATTCACTATGCTGCAACAATAGCTGGTATGGCTTTTGCTAATGCTTTCTTGGGAATTTCTCACTCAATGGCTCATAAATTAGGTGCTCATTTCCATGTTCCACATGGTATTGCAAATGCTTATGTTTTGTGTCAAATCATGAGATTTAATGCTTCTGAAAAACCTACAAAACAAGCTGCATTTGCTCAACACAAATATCCTAATACAAAACACAGATATGCCGAAATAGCTGATACTTTAGAATTAGGTGGAAAGAATGATGATGAGAAGCTAAATAACTTAATTAAAGCTATTCAAGATTTAAAGACTTCTGTTGGTGTTAAACTTTCTATGAAAGATGCTGGCATCAAAAAAGAAGATTTAAAGAAAGAATTAGAGAAAGGTTTAGCTGAAGAAGCTTATGATGATCAATGTACTGGAGCAAATCCAAGATATCCTTTGATTTCTGAGTTAGAACAATTATATTGGAAAGCTTTTGAAGGTGAAACTGATTTTGATATTTAATTTTTAAATATGAAAAATCAAAAGGAAGAGTTTGAACTCTTCCTTTTTATTTTGTTTATATATAGTAAATAGACCTTCTGCAAATAAAATTTGAACAATTTCAATACTTATAATCAAACAACTTTCACTTAACCACCAACTAAACCTAACTTTTGCCTTAATCACCCTTCGTCGCTCTAAAATTTTATTAGACCTGTTTCCAGCAAACCTCTTAACTTTCCAATAATTCAACACTATCTTTAGTCACATATTCAGAACAAACTGGAAGAATTTGTTTAAATGACTAAATATAGTTATATAAAGAACTTAAAAGACGATACTTTT
>DATIQT010000054.1:0-2873 GCA_035470525.1 Rickettsiales bacterium | reverse complement strand
GAAATATACGAGGAGATTTAAAATTTTATTGCGATAGCGTATAACTTAATACGGTGAGACAATAAAATTTTAGAGAGACGAAGGGTGATTAAGGTAAAAGTTAGGTTTAGTTGGTGGTTAAGTGAAAGTTGTTTGACTATATATTTTATTTGTGATGTTTTTTGTCTTTTAACAAAACATTAGACCTTCTGTAAATAAAATTTTTCCTTGAAAGTAGTGGTATAGATGGAGAACTATTAAGAAGGATTGTAATATTTTTATATATTTTAATTACTAAATAAGTCTAAAATTTTAATTTAGTAGAAAATTGTATTCTTCTGACATAACCACTGTCGCCATTATCAAGTTCTCTTTTTCCGTAAATATATTCAATACCTAAATCAATGTTATGTTTTAGAGAGCATATTAAGTTAAGATGAATAGATTCTAATTTTTTATTTTCTTCTACACCTATTACATTGGTATTATTATCTATTTTGGTTAAACCATAAGCTAAAGTTGATCTCAAATTATCTAACCAAAAATGTTGATAACCAGCAAAAAAAGCATATGCTTCTTGTGTATCCAATTTATAATTATTCTGATCTAAACTAGCGGAGTGTTTGTAAGCATCTCTAATATAACGACCTATTCCATCACCATAGTTGAATCTAAATTTTATATTATCTTTTTTATAGATTTTTTGTGTTCCAGAAATTGATAATCCGTAAGCGTTTGCTGTATCACTCTGTGTTCCATTGCTTGCAGAAATTTGCCTATAAACTCCCGCTAATGCTATATAACCGCTATTATACTTGTATTTTGTTGATAAAATTAAGTCTGGTATTTTGTCGCTTTTTTCTGAGCTATCCCCATTGCTGTCTATAAAATCACTTTCAGGATTTTCTATTGAAAAAGCTGTTGTCCAAGCATTTTTTGTTAATGTATATCTAAATTGGGCTTGTCTTGTTGCGTTTATACCCTCAGGATTTCCAAAATCTAATGTTTCTGGCACACTATCTAAATCAGTGAAATTACTCCAAGTTTGTCCGAATAGGAAATTTCCAACTTCTCCATAGGCTTGTCGTAATCTTAATCCGTCACTATTATTAATATCTTCAGTACCTTTTGTTCCAAAAAAATCAACTTCTATAAAAGCTTTGATATCTCCATAATCACTTTTGTCTTTATAAGTTATATTAAATCTACTTTCTCTAGCATGAATACGGGTTTTATCACCTGTGTTTTTATTCATTGATATAGTTGGCAAAAATGTAGAATCCCCTCCGCTTGACGCCATATCATGAATTAAATCTACTTTAATATAACCACCTAAACTAATTTTGCCAAAGTCAAAACTATTATTTGATTTTTCTTTTTCTTCTATGATTTTAATTCTCTTTTCTAAATCTTTAATTTGAGATTTTAAATCTTCAGTAGTTTCTGCCTTAGCTTGAAAAGACATAAATATTAAACAAAAATATGCCAAAATGTTTTTTTTCATAATTATATTGAGTTATTATTTGAAGGAAAATAGCCCCAAAGAGATTTCAAAGTTAAAGATGCTAAAATAAATTTAGCTATTTCACTTAATATAAATGGATAAAATCCAAATGTTAGGGCTTTTTCAAAACCAAATAAATAAGTTAACCATGATAATCCACAAGTGTATAAAACTATATCCCCTAAAGCAAACCAAAGTAAGCTTTTAAATAGTAACCTATCATGTCCTAATTCTGCACCTTTTCCAACTAAATAAACCGCAATTAAAAAGCCAATAAGATATCCGCCAGTCGTTCCCATAACATAAGAAAGACCTATACCATTAGCAAATACAGGAAGACCGATTAATCCTTCAAAAATATAAGCTAATACTGTTATAGTACCAAGTTTTGAACCATACATTCCACCAATTAATAAAACTGCGAATGTTTGCATAGTAAAAGGTACTGGATAAAAAGGAATAGAAACTTTACTGGAAAAAGCAAGAATCATGCTTCCAAACAAAACTAATATTATATTCTTAATAATTTGTTGAGATTTTTTATTCAATTTAAAAACTGTATCTATAAAAACTGGATATGTTGTTGTGTACATTTATATTCTACTATTGATAATTTACAGGCAATAATAATAAAAATTTTTTATATGTCAACTTTACCAAATTATAATTTAAATTTTACCTATTTTTTGCTTGACAATATAATAAAATGTTATATTCTTGCTTTCAAAAGTTATTTTTTTAAAAACAACTAATTTTAACATGACAAGAAGATGCGACCTTACAGGTGTAGGAGTTATGACTGGAAACAATGTTTCAAAGTCATTAAGAAGAACAAGAAGAGATTTTTTACCAAACTTAAAAGAAGTGGTATTTAAAAGTGATGTATTAGGAGTGAATATTACTTTAAGAGTTGCTGCTAATGTTTTGAGGACTATAAATAAATACGGAAGTTTAGATTCTTTTATAGTTAACTATAAAGTTAATAAATTAACTGATGAAGCTAAAAAATTAAGAAATAAAATAGAAAAAGCTTTAATGAAAAGTGGAAACTATGAAGATATTAAAATAGTAAGAAAATCAAATAAAAAAGTAGAAAAGAAAAAATAATATTTTTCTTTATGTAGTTAATTAAATGTCCTTTTTAAGGACATTTTTGATATTTAATATTCCTTACATATATAAGAATATATTTATATAGTTAATACACTTTCATATTGTATTATTTTTATATATAAATGGATTCCAGTTTTCGCACTACTGTCCCATTAAAATTTAAATAACTATATTACACCATTGCTTGGATTTTACGTTTTCTGAGAATGACAGGGCAGAGAGTATGGTTTATCAATCTGCAAAGAATGACAATGACCTAGCAGTATGGAAATTCAAC
>DATIQT010000053.1:0-1520 GCA_035470525.1 Rickettsiales bacterium | reverse complement strand
ATGTGATTGGTGAAATAAAAGATTTAGAATTTTAAGTGATAAATATAGATGTAGAAGAAAGAGATTTGGATTAAGGTTTAATTTGGTATGCGGAATAAGGAATTATGAGAGGTGAAAGAATGCTGCTGGAAACAGGTCTATTTAATAACGAAATGTATAAGTATACTATTTCTATTAAATACTTTGAAATATCCTTGTCTTTTTTGTAGAAATTATTTTTTGAGGAAAAATTTTATTTGCAGGAGATCTATTATAAATACGCAAAAAAATAGCTATAAAATAGCTATTTTAAAATTAATATTTGTATATTTTTATTTTTCGGAATTTTCTTCCTCTCCCTTTTTACTAAGAGTTTTTGCTAGATTTGTTATACTTTTTCTAAGTTCCGGATCTTTAATTGAAGAAAAATTCTTTATTAAAGCTATTACTTCTTTTTCTGAAACAGCATTTTTATCATCAAAATTTGTTTTGCTATCTGATAAATAACCTTTATCACCATAAGCTACTTCATATTGATCAAAAAAATAACTTACAGGAACTTTTAAAATTTTTGCAAATTCATATAATCTACTAGAACCGATTCTATTAGAACCTTTTTCATATTTTTGAATTTGTTGAAATGTTACACCTGTTAATTCACCTATCTTATTTTGACTTAGTCCAAGTTCATTTCTTCTTATTTTTAATCTAGCACCGACATAAACATCCACTGGATTTGCCGTCATCTTTTCCCCTATTTAGTTTTGTTAATAATTGAGTTTCTATCTCGCAATTTATATTATACATCAAAAAAAAACAATTTACAAGTAAAAAATAACTCTAAATTTACAACTGACTAAATAATTTAATAGGAGTTTGAAATACAAAGATTAGTTATTAATTTTTTCTTCAAAAATGACCAAAAATGGTCATTTTTGAATTTAATCTTTTGATTTTAATTATTTAACTGACTTTTTCAAAAGCTTACCAGCAGTAAATTTAACTTTATGACCAGCTGCTATATTAATCGGCTTACCAGTTCTAGGATTTCTTCCTTTTTTCTCTTTAGTCTTTTTAATTTCCCAGCTACCGAAACCAATTAAAGATACTTTTTCTCCTTTTTTTAATGTTTCTAGTATTACTTCAATAAGTGAATCTAGAAAAAACTCACTAGCTACTTTTGTATTACCAGTTTTTTTAGTGATTGCATCAATTAATTCTTTTTTAAACATTTTTTTTATATTTTTATTGACATCAGTTGTTAATTTAAAACATAAAATTAATAAGTAAATAGTTTTTTTATATTTTTTTAAAATTATTTTTATTTGTAATAAATAATAGACCTATTGCATAAATAATTTTTCCACAAAAAAACATGCTTATTTCCAACCGTTCATTCCTCGCACTACTGTCCCATTAAAATTTAAATAACTATATTACACCATTGCTTGGATTTTACGTTTTCTGAGAATGACAGGGCAGAGAGTATGGTTTATCAATCTGCAAAGAATGACAATGACCTAGCAGTATGGAAATTCAAC
>DATIQT010000052.1:0-4079 GCA_035470525.1 Rickettsiales bacterium | reverse complement strand
CAAACAACTTTCACTTAACCACTAAATAAACCGCTTTTGCAAAAATATATGAGGAGATTTAAAATTTTATTGCGATAGCGTATAACTTAATACGGTGAGACAATAAAATTTTAGAGCGACGAAGGGTGATTAAGGCAAAAGCGGTTTATTTAGTGGTTAAGTGAAAGTTGTTTGACTATATATTATTAAAAGTTTTTAAAAAATCAGGAAGAGTTTAAAAAACTCTTCCTTTTTATAATATTAAATATTAAAATTTTCTAAATTTATTTTAAAATCTTTTCAACAGCTGGTAATTTGCCTTTTTCCAACCATTTTAAGAATGCACCGCCTGCAGTTGATACATAAGTGAATTCTTCTGTTAAATGAGCCTTATTTAAAGCTGCTAAGATGTCACCACCGCCAGCAACTGATTTAATTTTTGCTCTTCCTGTTAATTTTGCGATTATTTCGGCTAAATCATCAGTTCCTTTGTTAAATGGAGAAATTTCGTAAATACCGATTGGACCATTCCAAATAACTGTTTTACATTCATTTAATTTTTCTTCAATTAAAGCAATTGTTTTTTCACCTAAGTCAACTATTATATCACTCTTTTGAACTGCATCAACAGAAACTGTTTGAACTGCTTGATTTTCTGCTACTTGACTTGCTACAACAACATCAACTGGTAAAATTACTTGGCAATTATTTTCTTTTGCTTCTTTCAATAAAGTTAAAGCATCATCTTTTAATTCTTCTTCTTTTAATGAATTTCCAACTGGTTTTCCTAATGCGTATAAGAATGTATTAGCCATACCGCCACCAACTACTACATATTCATATTTCTTAACTAAAGCTCTTAATAACTCTAATTTTGTAGAAACTTTTGAACCACCAACAACTACCATTACTGGTTTTTCTGGATTAGAAACTAATTCTGTTAAGTTTTCTAATTCTTCTTCTAATGTAAAACCGGCATAAGCTGGCAACATTGCAGGAAGACCTACCATTGAAGCATGCTTTCTGTGGCATGTTGAAAAGGCATCGTTTACATAAATTTCTGCACCGCTAGATTTTACTAAATCTTTGGCAAAATTTTCATCGTTATCTTCTTCTCCAGCATGAAATCTTAAGTTTTCAAGTAAAATAACTTCACCAAAATTTGTATTTGTGACATCTTTTTTAGTCTGTTCTCCAATACAATCATTTGAAAAATTAAATTTAATTTTTGGCATTAATTCTTTTAATCTTTCTAATACTAATTTCAAAGATAATTCATCGCTAGCTACACCTTTTGGACTACCTAAATGAGAAGTCAAAACGACTTTAGCTCCATTTTTTACTAAGTATTCTACAGTTGGTATAGTTGCTTTAATTCTTGTATCATCAATAATTTTACCATTTTTGATACTAATATTCATATCAGCTCTTACAAAAACAACTTTATTTTTTACGTTGCAATCTTTAATCTTATTAAACATTTTTGTTTATAAAAATTTTATTAACCATGCTAATAAAATATTTTGTTTTTACTTATTTGCAAGAAAATAATTTTCTTGATTTAAAAAATTATATTGATAGATATACTATCAACAATTAACAATGATTTTAAGATGTTTGATTCTATTACAAAAAATTTTGGTGGAATAATAGATAAGCTAAGAGGAAGAAAGTTTATAAGTGAAGAAGATTTTGAAACTTCTCTTAGAGAAATAAGAATTGCAATGTTGGAAGCTGATGTTTCACTCCCTATTATTAAAGAATTTATAAAAAGAATTAAGGATAAAGTTATTGGTGAAGAGGTAATAAAGAAAGTTTCACCAGGACAAATGATTGTTAAAATCATTAATGATGAATTATTGTATTTGCTTGGTAATGATACTTGCGAAGTGAATTTAGATGTTGCTAAACCAATGTTTATAATGATGTGTGGTTTGCAAGGTGCTGGAAAAACTACTGCTACTGCTAAGTTAGCAAAAAGATTAAAAGATAAACATTCAAAAAAAGTTTTTTTAGTTTCATTAGATATTTATAGACCTGCTGCGAAAACACAATTAGAAATGTTAGCTCAAAAGGCGAATGTTGATAGTTTGGAAATTAAGGAAAATGAAAAGCCTATTGAAATAGTTAAAAGAGCTATGGAATTTATAAAAGACAAAGATTATGATGTTGTAATTTTTGATACTGCAGGAAGAATGGCTATCGATGAAGATTTGATGAAAGAATTGGAAGAACTTGTTGAGTTTATAAAGCCTCATGAAAAGTTATTGGTAGCGGATTCATTAATGGGACAAGATGCAGTTAATATTGCCAATGAATTTAATGGTAGAATTGGTTTGACTGGTATTATTTTAACTAGAATTGATGGTGGTGGTAGAGCAGGGTGTGCTTTAACTATGAAGATTGCTACTGGCTGTCCTATTAAATACATGTCTTCTGGTGAAAAATTAGACCAATTTGATGAATTTATACCTGAAAGAATTGCCTCAAAAATTCTTGATATGGGTGATATCATTTCATTTGTTGAAAAAGCACAAGAAGTTGTAAATGAAGAAGAAGCTACGAAATTAGAGGCTAAAATTAAAACCGGTGCTTTTGATTTTGATGACTTTTTAAGCCAATTAAGAAGTTTAAAAAAGTTAGGTGGTTTAGGAACTATGCTTGGTTTTTTGCCTGGTGCAGGAAAATTAAAAGACTTCATGCAACAAAAAGGCTTTGATGACAATTTATTGAAAAAACAAGAATCAATAGTTTATTCAATGACTAAACTTGAAAGAAAAAATCCTGAAGTTTTAAATTCTTCAAGAAAATTTAGAATTGCAAAAGGTTCTGGTACAAATATTCAAGAAATTAATAGTTTATTGAAAAAATTTAAACAAATTAAAAAGACTATTGAAGTCGTTGGAAATATGGATAAAAGCCAGTTGAAAGATATTATGAGCCAACTAGGTAATGTAAAAGATAGCGACTTCAATTTTTAATTAAAGGGTTATTATGTTAGAATATTTTACTAAACTTGCTGATTACACAACATTTAATCTTTTAAATCTAGAAAATGGAACTAAAATTGCTGATGCGGTTCATTTTTTCATTGAAGACACTACTAAAATCTTCTTTTTAACTGCATTAATAATTTTTGTAATGGGCTTATTTAAAAGAAGCCTAAGTCAAGAAAAAGTCAGAAATTATTTAACCGGCAAACCAAAATGGGTTGGCTATGCTTTAGCTGTTATTCTTGGCTGGATAACACCATTTTGTTCTTGCTCTTCAATACCATTATTTGTTGGCTTTTTGAAAGCTGGTATACCATTAAGTATTTGCATAACTTTCTTCGCTGTTTCACCTATGCCAATTGAAGCTATCGCAATTCTTGGAAGTTTAATTGGTTTCGTTCCTTCTATGATTTATATGGTTTTATGCGGTATTTCCGGAGTTATTTTCGGTATTATGACTGAAAAATTCGGTTGGGAAAAATATGTTGATGACATGGTCAAAGATAAAAAACAGCCTTGTTCTTGCAAAAATATCAATAACACAAAAGCCGGATTTAGAGGCAGAATTGATGACGCAATTGACGATGTAAAAGATATTTTAGGTCAAATATGGTTATGGATATTTTTAGGTATAACAGCCGGTGCTTTCATGCACGGATTTATACCACAAGAATTATTCACAGATTTTGCATTAAAATACAAATTTTTATCAGTTCCAGTCGCAGTTATTTTAGGTACTCCATTATATGCAAATGCAACAGGAGTTATTCCAGTTATGCAAACCTTATTCATGAAAGGTGTTCCATTAGGTACCGTATTAACATTTATGATGAGTATTACCACTCTATCAATCCCTCAAATAATGATATTAAGAAAAATACTAAAAAAAGATATGCTGATTAGATTTGCAATATTTTTAGGTTTATCTTTTATGGTTATCGGATTGTTATTTAATTTATTTTATAATTAATAGACCTGTTTCCAGCAAACCTCTTAACTTTCCAATAATTCAACACTATCTTTAGTCACATATTCAGAACAAACTGGAAGAATTTGTTTAAATGACTAAATATAGTTATATAAAGAACTTAAAAGACGATACTTTTA
>DATIQT010000051.1:0-34300 GCA_035470525.1 Rickettsiales bacterium | reverse complement strand
AAGTCAACAGCTAACATCTGCATTATATGAAAGTGCAATAACAACAGGTACAAATACAGCATTACAAAGTGCAATAAATGGAGATAGCTTTAGTGAAGCATTGAAGAATCAAGTTGTGAATACTGTGGTAATGGCAGGAGCAAAGTTGGGAGCAAATGCAATAGGAGACTCATATCATACAGATGAAATAGGAAAAGCAACTCAATTAACATTACATGCGGCATTGGGAGCTACGGTTAATTTACTTACGGGAAATGATGCATTATCTGGGGCAATAAGTGGAGTGGTGGGAGAGTTGGCGGGAGAAGTGTTTCAAGATATGGGTTATAATAAAACTGATGGAAGTAATTTAGCGGGTTTAGTTAGTGGTCTTTCCTCAATAATTGTAAGTAAGGCTGAAGGAAGTGATTTAAGTGAGATTTCGGATAATGCTTATAGTGGACAGAGGATTGGGGTTAATGCGACTTTGAATAATGCTTATTATGCAAAAAGAGCAATGGAAGGCAGTAGTTGGTCAGATAAATTTTCAGATAATGATACACTTGATAAGTTGAATTTAGAATATTCTCATGAACAAATTTTTATGGATGATACTGGTGAAAATATAGGATATTTTGGTGACGGATTATTTAGTGGTGGAGAAATTAGGTCTGATAAAGATTATTTATTAAGTACATATGTAAGAACAGGAGATGATAATTATGATGATGATATTATGAGACAAGCTATTAAAAATGTAGATACAACACAATATTTAGGCAAATATAATATTATAACGAATAATTGCCAAAATTATGCTGATAGCGTTAGAAGTGAGTATTACAAAATAGTGCGACAACAAAACCAATAATTTATGATTAAAGAAATTTTTATTATAATTTTGTTTTTAATTAATCTAGCCAATAGTGCTATTTTCTATTATTTAAATAAAAGAAATAAGAAAATTATATATAGTATAATAACTTTTCTAAATTTTTATAGCATTGTATTTTTTCTTTTATTTTTTTTAAAAATAGATAGTATTTTTGTATATATTTTTTATATTTTTGGATTTTTATTATATATAATAAAGTATTTGTTATCAATAAAAAATACTTATGTTAAGTATCTATTTTTGTTGGCAGATATATATTTAATTTTTAATAAATTTGTCAATTATTATTTAAAATATGAATTTAGAGAATTTTGGATGTCAGAGTATTTAATTATATTATTTCTAGTGGTGATAACAACTATATTTAGTTTTTTCTATTCTATATTAATATGGTTAAATAAAAAGATTAATAACAAAAATTAATATGATTTTAAAACAAATTAAAAATTTTAAAACAATAGTTATACATATTTTACTTATTTTGTGTATATTTAATAATGTATTTGCTGAAAATATTGAAAATTCATATAATAAAGGAATTGCTGTTTTTCAAACTGATAAATATCGTATTAGTGTTGCATTAACCTCCTCACTAATTCAAAACAACTTGAAAATTAACTAAAATTAATAATATATAAATCAATATTTACATTTATAAAATAAATTAATAATTATACTAATTTAAAGTTATGCCAATAAATCAAATACATAAAGAAAATATTAATTGTTGTTATTATCTAACAATGACAATATATAAATGGTATTATATATTTGATAGATTTAATAGATGGGAAATATTATCTAGTAGTTTAAAGTATTTTCAAGAAAATAGAGAATTAAAAATATATGGATATGTATTTATGTTAAATCATATACATTTAATAGTTTATTCGGAAAATGTTGCAAATTTTGTAAGAGATTTTAAAAAGTTTACATCAAAAGAAATTAAGAAAAATATAATACAAAATGAACCGAAAGTATTGGATTTATTTTTGAATAAAACAACAAAAGAATATAATTTTTGGCAGGAAACTAATCAACCAAAAATAATAGAAAATGAAAAATATTTCTTGCAGAAGTTAAAATATATTTATAATAATCCAGTAAGAAAAAGCTATGTATTAAGACCAGAAAATTGGAAATGGAGTTCTGCTAATAATGAAAGTGAAATTAAATGCAATCAGTTATTTGGAAAGGATTAGGAAGGGGTTACAAACCCCTTCCTGCTAGAGAACATGAGCAAATATTCCTTGAAGATGGAAAGGAAGATAATAATTATGGATATTTTGATGATGGAACTGTTAGAGCTGATAAAGATGAAAATTTAGGCTTATACACAAAAACAGAAGGTGGCTATGATGATGAAATCATGAGGCAAGCAATAAAAAATGTAGAGTTGCAAGATTACAGTTTACTTGGAATTGATGGAAATGATAAATTTAATTGTCAAGATTTCGCAACAGAAGTTAGAAAAGAATATTATAAAATCTATATTAAAAACCTTATAAATGTAAAATGATAAAATTCCTATATCTCTATTTACCAATTATAAATATTATTCTTATGCTAATTGCTAAAGAAAAATATAAAAAATTCATTTTAATTTGTTTAACATATATAATGGATATTATTTTTATAAAAATATTTAATTATTTCTTTGATATAAATAGTTTTTTGGATTTTAATAATATTTTTATTTCTATTTATTGCTGTTTTGTTGGATTTTTTATTTATTTAATTTATAAATATAAAAAACTACAAATAAAATCAAAAATAAAAAGAATTTTTATTATTTCTTTAACTATTGTTATTTTACTATTTTTTTGTAATAAAATTAGTCTCTTAAATGGGATTTTGCTTATAATAAATTATGCTTATTTTATTATTAAAATAATTTTTATATGTTTTTTTAGTTTGAAAAATTTAATTTTGATAAAAAATATTTATGTTAAATAGTATATTAGCTGCAGGAATAACAACTGGAATTACAGATTATATTAACCTTGAAACAGGTGCTGTGATAGATAGTAGTGGAAATATGACTGGTGGAATTATAAATACAGGAAATCAAGCAGGTGCAACATTAAGTCAACAATTAACAACAGCATTATATGAAAGTGCAATAACAACAGGTACAAATACGGCATTACAAAGTGCAGTAAATGGAGATAGCTTTAGTGAAGCGTTGGAAAATCAAGTTATAAATACTATTGTTATGGCAGGAGCAAAGTTGGGAGCAAATGCGATAGGAGAATCATATCATACAGATGAAATAGGAAAAGCAACTCAATTAACTTTGCATGCGGCATTGGGAGCTACGGTTAATTTACTTACGGGAAATGACGCACTATCTGGGGCAATAAGTGGAGTAGTGGGAGAGTTGGCAGGAGA
Organism: Rickettsiales bacterium; assembly: GCA_035470525.1. GTDB lineage: Bacteria > Pseudomonadota > Alphaproteobacteria > Rickettsiales > UBA1997 > CALXSC01. Next base: position 31,035 of record DATIQT010000051.1, on the reverse strand, counting down.
AGTATTTGATAATACTACGGATTTGAGTGATGATGCATTGAAACAGATTGGGGGATTAGCGGGAGGTTTAAGTGCAATAATTACAAGTAAGGTTGAAGGGCTTGATGTTGATGAGATTGCGGATAATGCTTATAGTGGACAGAGGATAGGAATTAATGCGGTAGCGAATAATTATTTAATGCCACAAGAAAAGAAAGATTTGGTTGATGAATTAAATGATTGTAATGGAGATAGCACTTGCGAGGCAGAGGTTCAAGCGAATTATAAATATACTAGTGACCTAAGAGAAGCAGATCTTGACAAAGCTAAACTTAATTGTTCAATGTATGGTACAGATTGTGATATAGTTGATGATTTTTATAACAAACAAAGATTAGAATTAACAGAAGAAGGAAATGAATATTATAATTCTTTAAGTGATGAAGAAAAAGCTCAAGAATTTGTAAAATTGCCTGATTCAGCTTCTGTATTTCATACATATCAAACAGATCCAAATACTGGAGAAGTAATTAATATCTTAACTGGTTCTGAAGAAGGTTATACAAAATATGTTGATAAAATTACAGGATATGAAGTTGTACTTGATTCTAATGGTGATATTGTAACCAATGCTTTAAATATGGGAACATATAATTATTACAATCCAACTCTTGATGGTGTTGAAAGTAATTCGTTGATTAATGGAAATGTAAATCATGCAATATATGATGTAATTCCTTATTATACTTATGGAAATTCAAGTGAAGATCCAACAACAACTTATCAAAGATTGTTACGATCTATGTATAATTTTATTAATAAAAATTAAAATAGCCTATGAGTAAAATATTTTTATATATTTTGGTAAATTTAATTTTATTATTTCTTGCGATATTTATTGGAATACATGCTGGCATTATTTTAGCCCCAGTTTTATTTAAGAAATATTATTGTTATATATTCTATATTATATTTGCTTCTTTCTTTACATTTTTAATTAAAAAAAGGATTATCTAGCACTATTTTATGTATTTCTTTTTTTAGTTATAATGTATATATTCTCTTATGGAACATATAAAGCTTTTTTTTATACTGATTTTTCAGAAAAAGAAAAAATTAAAACAGTAAAAAAACTTGAAGAACAATGTAAAAATGAGACGATAGACACAAAAAACTTTAATTGTAGTAGATATTTTTATTTTCTTAATATGTGTAAGGAAAAAACAGGAAAAACTGAGCCTTTGGATTGCAAAGATTATATAGTTTATGGAAGTAGAGTTGAAAATATTAAAAAATGAAATGGTGAATATGTTAGCAACTTACAATAGTGGAACCGCAAATGATAATACAGCATGGTATAAACCAGATTATGATGTAGAATTTCAATTAGTAACTTCAGATTTAAGTGATACAGAATTTATTTATAGTGTATTGAAAAATGCACAAAATTATCTGGAAAATACAGAGAATATATTAACTTACGATAACAGTTCTACACAAACTACTGATTTTTATGATAATTCAATAGATTATAGTTTGCTTCCTACAAGTAGTAATAGTGGATATAATTGTAATTCATTTAGCAATTCATTATTAGATTATTCTGGAGCTACAAACTCAGAAGATTATACAGATATGACTGGTATTGATGCAGGAAAATATAAAGAAATAGATTATCAATATTTCATTGAAAATGGTACAAATATGACGATTATTAATCCTTTAATAAATTAAGTGATATAAGATGATAAAAATGATTAAAAATAATTTAAATTTTAATAAATGTAAGAAAATTTTATTTTTACTTAAGAAAAAAATTATTGAAAATATATCAATTATTTTAAATTTTTTTATTTGTATATTTTTAGTTTCTTTATCTATTTATTTTAACTGCATGATATATAAAAGATATTCTATAGCCGATGGTGGTTTATTTTTTTGGATACCTTTTTTAATATTTGGTATTTTTTATTTGATAAATTTTAAAAAAATTAATTATAATATCATTAATATATACAATTTCTTACTTCTCATTATTTATTTATATCTATATTTACTATTAGACTATGAAAGTGCTAAACAGATTATAAATTTTGGTTTAGGGGTTTCGTTACTGATATATTATTTTATATTTTATATTTTATATGTTTTAGCAAAAAGTAAGATATATGTATATATATTTGAAAAAACTTTATCATTATTTATTGGTTTAATTTTTATTTATATAATATTTTTTATAGTTGAATGTTATTTAAATTTAGTTCATTAATTTTAAATTTATATTTATGAAAAATAAAATTTTATTGAATTTTTTATTGCAATTTTTGTTGATAAATTCGGTATTTATCAACCACTCCTTTGCCCTCACTGATGACCAAGCCTCTCAGCAACAACTCATCATCCAGCAACAACAAGAACAACAGCGACAGCAAGAAGCAAACCAACAGCGAATAGATGAAGCAGAGAGAATCCGTAAGACTAGAATTGGAATTGATGGCGGTGCTGATGATGATAGTGGTTTATTTGGAACTGATGAAAGTTCTGTAAATAAAGATGGAACATGTAAGTATGAATTTAAATTAATAGTTCTTAATGGCAGAAATGTAATTGGAAGAAAGACATTAAAGAAAGATGTATTAGGTAAGTATTTGGGTAAATGTATAACTAAAACTAACATTCAAGCAATGCAAAGCGAATTGATGAAGTATTACATTGATAATGGATACACTAATGCGAGAATATATTTTGATTTTGGTAGCCAAGACAAGATTGAAGAACTAAAGAAAGGAACATTTAATATAGTTATTGAAGAGGGTAAAGTCAGAAATATTGAATTAAATGATGTAAGATATAATAATAGACTTGAAAAAAAGATAGAGAAAACAAAAGCCAAAGGTAAATCCGAAACCGAAATCTCTGAAATCAAGGAATCCCCATTTCATAAATTCAGAAACAATATGCAGAAATTCTTTGCATTTCCTTTCTTGGAAAGTAAAGAGTTTAATTTGAGAGATTATGAGCAAGGACTAGATCAAATAAATAGATTACAAAGTAGTAATGCAAAAATGGATATAAGAGCTGTAGATAGTAAAGACCCAAAAGATGCTGGTTATTCTGACATAGTTATAACAAATACAAATTCCTTCCCAATATCTTTAAATGTTGGAGCAGAAAATAGTGGAAACAAAAATACTGGAGAAAGAAATGGTTATATAGGAACTAATATAGATAACTTACTTTCTGTAAATGATAATATCTATTTGAAATATACTCAAGATTTAGACTGGGAAAATTCTGTAAGATATAATAAAGCATTTTATGGTAGTTTGTCTGTTCCATTAGGTTATTGGACATTAAGTAGTAGTGTGAATTATTCAAAATATTTAACTACTGTAAATGGATATTATACTACATTCCATACACACGGAGATACATTAACCCAAACATATAATCTTGATAGAGTAATGTATAGAAGACAACTATATAAAATAAATGCAGGAACTGAACTGACATTAAGGGATGCTGAAAGCTGGATTAGAGATTATAAAAGTGAAACAGGTAGTAGAAAAAGCACAAACATAAATTTTTATCTTAATAATTTAATCTATACAAAGTTTGGAACAATAATTATAAAACCAAGTTATCAAAAAGGATTAAGTTGGTTTAATGCTAAAAAAGATGATAATGATTTACTAGATACTGAAGCAAGAAACCAATATGATTTAGTAAAATTATATGCTTATTATAACACAAAAGTAAATATACCTTTATTCACAAAATCAGAAGTAAAAGATAAGAATGGACAAGCTTTTAAAATTAGAAATAAACTTCCATTAAACTATACCTTAACATTTAACAGTCAATATAGTTGGAATACACTATACGGAACAGATCAATTCTCTATTGGTGGAGAGTGGACAGTAAGGGGTTTTAGGAATAATACAATAAGCGGAGATAATGGTTATAGTATAAGGAATGATTTAAGAGTTAGACTAGTAGACCTATTGCCAAATTGCATAATCAACACAAAACCAATGAAATTTGGAAACACTATAAAAGGCAAACAATATAATCTTTCAATTAATGATGCTTTAAGTAGAACAACTCTTTCACTCTTTTATGATTATGGATTTATAAAAGATAAATATGGAGATAGTGATGATATTGAATATAATTCACAGCATGGTTATATGGCAGGAACAGGACTTGCTTTAAATTATTATGGAAAATATCTTGATTGGTCTTTAACTTATGCAAAAGCATTACATAGTCCAAATTATTTAGAAAATAGAGATGCTCAAAAGAAAGAGAATCAGAGTGTTTATTGGAGAACGGTGGTGAAGTTTTAATTACTTCCAATAAGTCCCAATTTCTTCCTCTGATCCGCCCAATCCAACTCTGAACAATTATACAAATCACTCAAAGTGAGACCTATCGGAGCATAACCACTTAAAATTGCTTTTTTAATATCTGGGGCTAAAAAGACTAAATTTAATATTCTGACTATATAAGATGGGTTTTTCTCTTCCCTTGAAGCAATGCACCCAACACTTAATGCATAATTGTCATTACTTCTTGTCATTTCTCTTAACCAGTTTTCAGCTTTGATTAATGCGACTACTAAAGCATTGTCTCTATTATTGTGTATACTTGCTTTTCTAACCTCTGCATTGACATATTCAACACCTTGACTCATTGGAATAGATATAAAAGACCTGCCAGCCTTCTTTTTAAAATCAACTGGAATGTTTATTTCATGCTCTTGAATGCAATTAAAGTTATTGGTATTATTTGAATTTTTTTGTAATTGTTCTTGATTAGAACTGAGAATATTATTCACAAACATAATATCTAATTCACCAGCATCAGCAAGAAGCTTTAAAATACCATTAGACTTAAATGTTATTTTAACATTAGATTCAGAGATAATAATCTCTTTTATAAGTATTCTTAATATTTCCATTTGTTCTTTTGGAAATAACTCATCCCAAACAGCTTCAATATTATTTAAATAACTTATTATTTTTGAGTCATCAAATACAATTGGTTTATTTGTATTTATATCAATAGGTAATAAGTTTGTATCCTCTGCTTTTATTTTATCAATTATGTCAGAAACAACAGACGGAGATTTTAAAATTGAATAAACTTGATTTAAAATTATTCTTTCTATTTGTTCTGCTGGAATATTACCAAGCTTGCAATCGCTTGAATGTTTCATAGATTTATTGGTTTTATAATATCTATATACAATACCACTCTTTTTCTTAACAGTGTATAAGGGAGTAAAAGTTGAATTACAGCAATCACATTTCATTAGACCTCTTAATAGATAAGGGACTCTACTTTCTTTTTTAGGAATGCGGTATCTTCGTTTTGTAGGGAAAGTGTCATCAATAACTATTTCACCACCACTATACATTTTAGTGTTAATATTATTTTTAAATATTTCAGCTACTATATTAAAAGTCTCTTCATCAATTATTGGTTCATGAATACCATTAAATACTTTATTTGCATTTTTATTGATAATCTTACCTATATATAATTTATTCTGTAGAACTGTGTATAAATGAGCTCTGTTGAATTTAACTCCCTCTCTAATATTACCTTTTGCTGATTTATAGGTTTTTGTTTTAAAGCCTAATTCATTGACTGCTATTAATGTCTTCTCAATAGACTTAGACTCAACAAAAGTTTTAAATATAAACCTTACAATTTTAGCTTCCTTTTCATTAATGATTAATTTCTTATCAATAACATCATAACCAAGAGAGACCATACCACCGGTCCACATACCAAGAGCTTGTTGTCTTCTGATTTTATCTTTTATACGATCACTTGTCATCTCTCTTTCAAGTTGGGCGAAGTTCAACATCATACCGAGTGAGAATCTACCAATAGAAGTGCTCTTGTCAAAATTCTGTGTTGCAATCTCAATATCAATGTTTTTTCTTTGTAAAATATCAACAAGTTTATAGTAGTCTATGTTAGAACGACTAATCCTATCTAATTTATAAATAATAATCTTATCAATAAACCCAGAAGCAACATCACTCATTAAGTCTTTTAATGCAGGTCTGTCAAGATTGCCACCAGAGAATCCACCATCATCATATCTTTTATTAATCAAGACCCAACCATCACACTCATGAGATTTAACAAAATTGGCACAGGTGTCGTATTGATTATCAAGAGAGTTATATTCAAGTTCAAGACCTTCTTCACTAGATTTTCTTGTGTAAATGGCACAGCGGATTTTAACGAGTTGACAGTTGACAGTTGATAATTGATAGTTATTTATATTATTATTTTTATTATTCATGTTTAGTTCCTTTTTTAATATTATTGATTATTAGATTGACTATCAGATGCTGACTGTTGATTATATAAATTAATATTTTCAATATTAGAACCAGAATCTGTTTTTATTATTTTACTAATCTTTTCTTTATCTTTATTGTTTAGCTTATTTGTTTCATCAACTGTCTTTTTAAGTTTAAAGAAAGTATAACCATTCCATCTCACTCCGGTAATATGACTAGCTACCGCAGATAAGCTTCTATAAACAACACCTTTATATTCAAATTTATGAGTATCAAGAACCTTAACTTGATATTCTCTGCCTTTATAATAATTTCTAATAATAGAACCAGCAGGGGGAATTAAATTAACTTTTTTTGTTACAACAGAGTTTGCAAATGAAATATTAAGGTTTTGTTTAGCTGTTTTTAATGCTAAATCTAATTCATATTGTGTAGTATTACTACAATTAGATAGAAACTGAATTTTATATGCTATACCTTTTATAAGGAATGTTCTTTTTAAACTAATTGGATTTGTTTTATATAGCTCTATCCATTTTAATCTTAAATCAGAAATTGATAAATTGTTAAGATTAAACAATTGTCTTCTTAAACTAACCACAGCAATATTTTGTGTGTGATTATTACTAAAATTTAAATCTTTTTCATTATTCATATTTTTACTTTTTTATTATTGATAAATTATTAACATAATGCTATATAGCATTGAAAACACTATAACTAAACACTACCATTAGTCCAGTCATTGTTGAAAAACTTACCTTGAATAGTTTCGGATTTATTAGTTTTTAAATTTGGAGAAATACTTGAATCAGAAGTATTTGAATTTTGAAGATTTAAATCAATAAGATGATTTAAAGTTTGATTTCTATTTTTTAATTCAAGACGGATTACTCCCATAGATAAAATGTCAATTATCTTAGATAAAGATGACTTTGACATTTCTCTCAATAATTCATCATCACTTAAAAAGTCATTATTACTTATATTATTATTTTTTAAATTATTATTCATGATTAATGATTAATATTAAACCTATTAGTTTAATACGAATGAGACTAAAAAGTGTTACCTTACTGAAAGTTAATCAAAAATAATAATGGTAAAATAACTCAATTCAAAATTGTAAAATATAGTTTAGTTTCAATATAGTGCAGATTAAAAATTTAAATTATTATTAGGTTTTGCTTGACAAAAAATTATCTCCACTAACAATATTGAAAAAATTATAGTGATGTGATATGGTTATAAGTTGTTGTTGTTAATCCACCACCATTTTAAAATTTAATTAATTTTATATCCAATCAATATACAACAATTAAAAATTATTTTATTGTAATTCATTAATTTTAAAATTCTCCTGTATGTTCAATAGAACCATTAGTGTAAAATTTATATATTTTTGGAGTAAATTCTATGATTGTGTATTCATTATCGTTTTTGTCTTTGAAACCATATTGTTTCCAATTGTCGTTCCAAAATTTGTCTTTGGTGTTTTGATCTGAAAATTCTTTTGCTGTGCCGAATAAAGTTATGGCCATTCTGGTTTTTGGATTGAAATAATATAAACAAGAACGAGGATTTGATGTGATTTGTTGGATTTTGTGAGAGTTGTGATGTGTTATGAAATGTAGTGGAAAGTCTGTTACGTTTTTATTTAAGTAATTTGCTATAAATCTTGTTTCTGGGTAATTATTTAATCCGTAAGTGCAAAATTGAACTTCATCACAACTGTTAATGATTTTTATCGTATTTTGTTTTATTTCTAGCATATATTAACACAATTATTGATTTAATCTAAGTCTAATTTGATATTAAAAAAGATATTATATTTTTCAATAAATTGTTTATAAACATGTCGTAAAATATGAATATTTCCCTTGAAAAATAAAATAAAATTAATATCTTTACATAAGTTTTTTTATTAAAATGGAGTAGCGTGGGAAAGAAAAAAGTTGGTGTATTTTTTGGTGGAAAATCTTTTGAGCATGATGTTAGTATTTTGACTGGATTAGATGTTTGTTCTACTATAGATTCTACACAATATGATGTATTTCCAGTTTATATAGATTTAGAGAATAATTGGTGGACTGGTGAAGAATTATTGAACAAAGGTTCTTATCCCTTAAATGATTATGTAAAACAAGAATTAAATAAAACTAAAATTGTTATAGGTAATGGAAAAAGTTATTTGGAAACTGAAAAGAAAGGATTTTTTTGTAAAACAAAAAAAATTAATTTTGATATAGCATTTTTAGCATTTCATGGTGATTATGGAGAAACTGGATTTATTCAAGGATTGTTTGAAACAGCGAGTATACCTTATACTGGTTGCAATCCAGAAGCTTCAGCAATTTTTATGGATAAAAGTATGACAAAAAGAATTGCAAAAACTGTAGGTGTTCCTGTTTTATCTGAGGAATTAATAAAAAAACCAGAAAATCAAAACTTTTTCGATATAGAAAAAATTATTAAAGATGTAAAATTGCCTTTGCCATTAATTGTAAAACCTAATTCTCTTGGTAGTAGTGTTGGTGTTAAAAAAGCATCTAATAAAGATGAACTTTCTGCGGCTATTTTGCAAGTTTTTGCATTGGGGGATGATGCTTTATTGGAACCTTTTGTTGATAATCTTGAAGAATATAATCTATCTGTCTCAAGAGCTTTTGGTGAAACAAAAACATCAGCTATTGAAAGACCATTTAAGAAAAATAGTAATATATTAAGTTTTAATGAGAAATATAAAATTGGTGGAAGTAAAAGTGGTACAAAAGTTGGTGGTGCAAAATTTGCAAATACAGCAAATCAAGGAAGTATGCTTTCTATGAGTAGAGAATGTAATCCTAAAGAATTAACAGCCAAGGAAGAAGAAAATATTAGAACTTGGGCTAAACTTTTATTTGATGTTGTTGGTGGAAATGGAGATCCAAGAATAGATTTCTTATGTAATAGTAAAACTAGAGAAATATATTTATGTGAAGTCAATCCATTACCAGGTTCTTTTGCTTTTTATTTATGGGAAGCTGCAGAACATTCAAAAAGCTATACGGAATTATTGACTGCTTTATTAGAAGAAGCAGAAAATAAATCTAAATTAAAAAGACAATCAGTTATATTAACAGAAAGTAAAATATTTTAGGAAAAATATGTTTTTTAAACTTTTGCCAAATGAAGAAAGTAATATAAGGTTGTTATGGTTACATGGTTGGGCTAATACGCATATTAATTTATTATCTTTGGCTAGTTTATTTCCGCAATATGAAAATTATCTTTTGGATTTAGCTGGTTTTGGTCAAACACCATTGCCAAAAGAAGCTTGGTCGACAGAAGATTATGCAAACGAAGTCGCTAAATTCTTAAAAAATTTACCACCTAAAAAAACAATTATAATAGGTCATTCTTTTGGTGGAAGAGTTGGAGTTAGGCTTGCAGCTAATCCAAAAAATAATATAGATGGACTTGTTTTAGTAGCTGGTGCTGGTCTGAAATATAGAAGAAGTATGATGTTTAAAATTTATGTAAAACTTGTTAAAACTTTTTCGCCTATTTTAAAAACAATTTTTCCTTTTTTTAAAAAAATTCATTTTGGTTGTAGTGATTATAAAAATTCAAATGGATTGCTAAGAGAAATTTATAAAAAAACAATAGAAGAAAATTTGGAAGAAATTTCTAAAAATATTAAATGTCCTACCATTTTAGTTTATGGCGATAAAGATACAGCTACACCACCATATTTCGGAGAAATTTATAATCAAAATATACCTAACTCAAAATTATATATTTTGACAAATACAAATCATTATTCTTTAATAATGGAAAATAATAGACAAACCCAAAACTTAATTAAAAGATTTTTAGAGGAGAATTTTAAATGATTACTCAAATTTATTGTACATTGGCGGTTATAATTTTTTCATTCTTTAGGTTTAGGGTGTTAATGTTGTTTTTCCAACAACAAGAATATAGGGGAAAATGGTTTTTATCTCTAATTTTTAAAAATTTTAAATTAGTAGATAAAAAAATAGCATTTTTAATACTTTTAATTTGGGCTTTTAGTTTATTAAACACTATTGCAATATATTTTATAGCACCAATATTTATAATTTTTGCTTTTTTAGAAAATAAACTGTTAAAAAAAGCAAAAAAAAGTTTAAATATAACGAGTAGGGTGAAGAGGATTTTCTTCATTTCAATGCTTTTGGTTACTGGTATAGCTATAGCTTTAAGTTTTTGGAGTTGGTTTGGAATGTCTTTTATTACAATAGAGTTGTTGCCAATAATATTAATAATATCTAATATTTTATTGATGCCTGTAGAGAATAAGATTCAAAAAAAATATTTAAAAGAAGCGGAAGAAGTTTTAGAAAAATTAAAACCAATAACCATAGGAATTACTGGTTCATATGGAAAAACATCTACAAAACATATTTTAGCTCATATTTTATCAAGTAATTTGCCTGTTTTATGGACACCTGGTAGTGTGAATACGGAAATGGGCGTATGTAGAATTATAAGAGAAAAATTGCAAGAACAACATAAATATTTCATAGTTGAAATGGGTGCTTACTTTAGAGGTTCTATAAAAAAATTGTGCGATTTTGTAAACCCTAAACACGGTATAATAACAGCAGTTGGCGATGCACATTATGAATATTTTAAATCTCAAAAAACAGTAGCAGAAACTAAGTTTGAATTAGGTCAATGTGTTGAAAAGAATAAAGGTATTTTAGTTATAAATATAGATCAGATAGATTCAGAATTTATACCACAAAAAATGTCTTTAATAGAAGTTGGAAAAAATCAAAATATATATGTTTCAGATGTTAAACAAACTAGGGAAGGTTTATATTTGAATTATAACAAAAATAATGAAAGCACATTAATTTTTGCACCAATTTTTGGTGAACATCATGCTCAAAATATTGGGTTAGCTATAACAATGGCATTGGAATTAGGCATGGCAATGTCAACTATTGTTGTTAGTTTGAAAACACTTCCTCAAATTAATCATAGGCTAGAAGTAAAACAGGCAGCTGGTGGTATAACAATTATAGATGACGCATATAATTCAAATCCAGTAGGATTTAAATCTGCAATAAACTTATTAGGTACTTTAAAAACAACAAGAACAATTTTGATAACACCGGGAATGGTAGAATTAGGAAAAAAACATGACAAAAAACATTTTGAAATTGGAAAATATGCTGGAGAAAATGTTGATATTATTATAGCTGTTAATCCAAAAAGAATCCCTACTTTTGTAAAAGGTGTTAAAAAGGCGTTAAAAAAGGGCAATAAACTTATAGAGTTAGAAACTTTTAGTGACGCAACAAAGTGGATGAATAAAAACATACAAAATGAAGATGTAATACTACTGGAAAATGATTTGCCAGATGTATACGAATCACATTTCTTTTTATAAATAATTAAAAAAAATATGGAAAATAATCATTGTCATCATTGTCACAAACATGAAGTAACTTCAAATACAATAAGAAGTTTATATATAGCTTTTTCCATAAATATGCTTTTAACTTTAGTTGAAATAATTACTGGAATTTTAGCTGAAAGTATAGCACTTATAGGTGATGGACTGCATAATACCAGCGATGCCTTTTCAATTTTAATAGCAATTATAGCATTCAAAATTAGTACAAAAAAAGCCGATGAAAAATATTCATTTGGTTTCAAAAGAGCAGAAACAATAGGCGGCTTTGTTAATCTAATATTATTATTTATTTCAGGAATTTATTTATTTTTTGAAGGAATTTCAAGGATAGTAAAACCAGAATTTATAGATGGAAAATTAATAGTTTATGTTTCAGTATTAGCCTTAATAATTGACATAGCAACAGCAAAATTAACACATCAACATTCTCATGGTAATACAAACATGAAAATGTTATTCATTCACAATTTAGCAGATGCACTTGGATCAGTTGGTGTAATTATTTCAGGTTTATTTGTGGTATTTTTTGGCTGGAATTTTGTTGATGGTGTAATAGCATTATTTATTGCTTCATATATGATATTTCAATCAATAATCAATTTCCCACAAATTATAAATATTTTAATGAATTCAAAACCTGATAACATATCATTAGACGAATTAAAAGACAGGATTTTATCAATAAAAGATGTTTGTGATATACATCATATTCATTTATGGAATATAAGTGAGAAAGATGTTTCATTTGAATGCCATATTGTTACAAAAAACAAAGATGGAATATTACAGAAAATACAAAATGTATTAAAAGATGAATTTAATATTACGCATAGTAACATACAAATTGAAGATAATTTAAATTGTAATTCCGAATGCAGAAAATGTAATTTGTAATAGAATAGACCTTCTGCAAATAAAATTTTTCCTCAAAAAATAATTTCTATTTCAAATGCTTGTTTCCAACCGCTCGTTCCTCGCGGGGAAGGTTTAGTCTTTCCACTGAACGAAGTGAAGTGCGAAAACAAGCAACACCTTTGGAATTTCAAAGTATAGTCAAACAACTTTCACTTAACCACCAACTAAACCTAACTTTTGCCTTAATCACCCTTCGTCTCTCTAAAATTTATTGTCTCACCGTATTAAGTTATATGCTATCGCAATAAAATTTTAAATCTCCTCGTATATTTCTGCAAAAGCGGTTTATTTAGTGGTTAAGTGAAAGTTGTTTGACTATATCTTAAATATAAATAACTGATTTGTATAAAAAATATTGAGAATTTAGTAAAATATTGTATAGTCTTTATAGATTATTAATTTTATTAGGAGGTTAAATGGGGTTTGTATTATAGCAGGTCCATGTTCTATAGATAAGAACAATATTCAAGAGGTAGAAAGTGTTTTATCTATTGAAATTAAAGGAAAAAAGGTTATTTCTGGAGCAAGAGTAGTTGGTTTAAAATCGAGAACGTCACTTGAAAAATCTGGAAATGGAATGGGCTTAGATTACGAGGCTTTTATTCATAACATAAATCTTCTTACTCAAGGAGAAAGTAATCAAAAATTTGAAGATTTACCTTCAATTTTACTAGCAAAAAAAATTCAAGAAAAATTTAATTGTATTATAGCAACGGAAATTATGGATCCGTCTATTCAAATGCCTTTATTAGATAGGTGCTTGAAAGGTGTAGTTATGCCATGGAATCCTGCGGTTAATCAGTTAGGTTGGCCTATGATGTGTATTTCAAAATATTGTGAAAAAAATAACTGGCTATTAGGTATTAAAAATCCTAAAAATTTAGGTATTTCAACAGAAGATAGTGAAGTAAATAATATTTCTGCGCCAATGGAAAAAGTTTGGAGTGGAGTTGCAAGTTATTCAGCTTTGCCAAATGAAAGGAAAGTTCTTATACATAGAGGTATTGATTGTCCTTTTAGAGGTGATTTTAGGGCAGCATTGGTTCATAAAGCAGCAATTAGAACTAAATTAGCTAATCCAAACATTAAATTATTTTTTGATCCTAGTCATTCATATGGACCTAAATTAAAAGACAAAATAGTTGATGGAACTATAGAAGCTTTAAAAGTGAAAGATTCTAATGGTAATTTTGTGTATGATGGTATTTTAATAGAAACTGGAACTTCTCAAACTGATACTTATCAACATATTACTATTAAAGAATTGGAAAATATGGTTAATGAAATTATTAAATTTAGGGAAATATAGTAATGGAAAATGAGTTGCCAAGTATAGGTATTATTGGTTTAGGTTTTATGGGAATAGCTCTTGCTAAATCCCTAAAAAACTTAAATTATAAGATTTTCGGGTATGATGTAAATGAATATTTATCTGAATATTTATTGCAAAATAAAATTTTGAATGAAAAGTGTTCAAATATTCAAGAAATTGTCTGCAAAAGTAATATTGTATTTTTGGCAACTCCTGTTTCTAAATTTGAAAGTATAGTAAAAAATATTAAAGATGTATTAACAAATCAAATTATTGTTGATATAGGTTCTGTAAAAAGAAAAGTTTATAAAAATATAAGTGAAATTTTGAAGGAAAAAAGTAATTTATATGTACCTTCTCACCCAATAGTTGGTGGTCGTTCATTAAACGTTAACAATTTAAGTGAAGAGTTGAAAAGAATACCTAATAATTTATTTAAAGAAAATATAATTCATTTATTTTCTAATTTATCTAATAGAACTGAATTGAAAAAAATTCAAAATATTTTTGAATATTTGGAAATGAAAATAAATAAAGACTTAACATTGAAAGAACATGATGAAGTTTATGCAATTACTTCACATTTACCATTTTTTTTATCGGCAATTTTTTTAAAAAGTCTAAAATTATGTGATAGACAAAATTTACCATATCTTTATTTTTTAGAAAAAATGTCTGATTTGATGTGGTATTCTATACTTTCTGATAATATCTATAATTTAGAAAATGTGTGGGAGAAAATTAAAAAGTACGTTTTGGAAGAAAATTCTAAATATATGACTCCTATTTTTTTATCTGATATTTATGGAAAAGTTGTTAATAATTATAAAAAATATAAAGGTAAAGGTTGCAATATTTTTCTTGATTGTAAAATTAATAATAAGATAGAAAAGATAGATTTTATAAATAATGGAAATGATTTTATTAAAATCTGTAAAAAAGAAGATTTAAAAAAAATAGAAAAATTTTTAACAAAAATAATGGTAATTTATGGAAGTAATTAATGTAAAAACATATAATAAAGAATATTCAATAATAAAAGAAGAGGCTTTAAATTTTTTAAATAATTATGTAAATATTTCTAAATTTTCAAAAGTCGTCATTCTAACAGATGAAAATTTAATCAAAAATGGTTGGTTGAAAAAATTACCTTTTGATTTTATACAAATACCTTTCGGTGAAATTAATAAATCTTTAGAAACTGTTGTGAAAATTTGGAAATCAATGAATGATTTTGGAATGGATAGAAAATCTCTATTGGTTAATTTAGGTGGAGGTGTTGTTTGTGATTTGGGTGGTTTTTGTGCTTCTACATATATGAGAGGAATAGAATTTTTGCAAATTCCAACAACTCTTTTAAGTCAAGTAGATGCTTCTGTTGGAGGAAAAACCGGTTTTGATTTTAATGGAGCAAAAAATATAATAGGTACGTTTGCTGAACCATATAAAGTAATTATTGATAGTTCAACATTAAAAACTTTGCCTAAAAGAGAATATGTTTCTGGAATGGCTGAAGTTATAAAATATGGTATTATTTATGATAAAGAATTTTTTGAATATTTGGAAAGTAAAAATATAAGTGACGATTATATAATAAAAAAATCTTGTGAAATTAAGGCTGATGTAGTTGGAAAAGATTTTAAAGAAACGGGAATAAGAAAAATACTTAATTTTGGACACACCATAGGACATGCTATAGAAAGTCTATCTTTAAAAACTGATAAACCTTTATTGCATGGAGAAGCTGTAGCTATTGGTATGTTAGCAGAGGCTTATATTTCAAAAATGAGTGATAATGATTTGAAAAGAATTAAAAATATTTTGGTAAGTTATAATTTGCCAATTTCTTATAAAGGAAATTTGAATGAAATTTATTCTATGTTGTTCAAAGATAAGAAAAATATTGCAGGAAAGATTAAATTTGTTTTGGCAAATGAAATAGGTTCTTGTGATTTTGACATAGAAATAGAAGAAGATATTATTAAAAGTGCAATAAAAAATATATTATTATGACATTAGAAGAATTGAGAATCAAAGTTAATGAATGCAATAAAGAACTTTTTCAAGTATTGAAAAAAAGATTTGATGTTACTCGTGAAATTGGCGAATTAAAAGCTAAAACAAATTTGCCAGCTTGTGATAAAAAAAGGCAAGAAGAGATTTTAGAAAAAGTAAAAAAAGAAGCTAAAATGTTTAGTTTGAATGGGGATATGGTGGAAAAAATCTTTAAAACCATTATGAAACAAGTTGTTAAAGAACATAAAGAAATTAGAAATGCAAATAGAAAAAATAAGTAAAATTAATGATATTTCAATAGAAATACTGGGATCAAAAAGTTATACAAATAGAGCTTTAATTATAGCATCTTTAGCTGATGGAAAGACGATTTTGCATAATCCTTTGTATAGTGATGATACGGAATATATGATTAAATCACTTGAAAAGTTAGGTGTAAAATTTGAGAAAAAAGATAAAAATTTAACAGTTTATGGTACTGGAGGAAAATTCAATACCTTTGAAAATTTGGAATTATTCTGTGGAATTGCAGGAACAACAAGTAGGTTTCTCACTGGATTGTTAGTTTTATCACAAGATAATCTTATAATTAATGGTGAAGGAAAAATACTTGAAAGGCCTATTGGTGAGTTGGTTGATGGTTTAAGACAAATTGGTGCTAATATTGAATACTTAGGAAAAGAAGGTTCATTACCACTTAAGGGAAATGGTAAAAATATAAACGGAAATGAAATTGCAATTAGCGGAGAAATTTCTAGTCAATATTTTACTGCTTTGCTTATGGTTGCTCCAATGTTGAAGAATGGTCTTAAAATTAAGGTAATAGACGAGCAAGTTTCAAAATCTTATATAGATATTACTTGTGATATTATGAAACAGTTTGGTGTTGATGTAATAAATAATGACTATAAAGAATATATTGTTAAACCTGCGAAATATAAAGCTAGAGAATATAATATTGAAGGGGATTGGTCTTCTGCGTCTTATTTCTGTTGTATTGGTGCTTTACATGATGGTTCTATAGAAATCACAAATGTGAATAATAATTCAGTTCAGGGCGATAAAAATTTTCCAAAATTGATTGAAAAAGCTGGTGGTATAGTAGAATATAAAGAAAATTCAATAATTGTTAAAAAAGGTGAAATAAAACCAATAGAAGTTGATATGGAATTAATGCCGGATACTGCAATGTCATTAGCTGTATTTTTATCTTTTGCAAATGGTAATAGTAAAATTACAGGTTTATCCACATTAAAAGATAAAGAAACAAATAGGTTAGTTGTTTTACAAAGTGAATTAAAAAAACTTTCTATAGAAAGTGAAATAGGTGATGATTTTATTGTAATAAAAGGTGGAAATCCTAAAGTAATTGGAGAAATTGAAACATATAATGATCATAGAATTGCGATGTCTTTTGCAATTGTAGGAACTAAGCTTGATGGTTTGGTTATTAAAAATCCTGAAGTTGTTAAAAAATCATTTCCAGAATTTTGGGATTATTTGAAAAAATTACAGGGGTAGTTTATGTCAAAATATAAAAGAGTTTTAATTATTGGTTTTCGTGCTACAGGTAAAAGCAAAATTGCAAAAAAATTATCTGAAGCTATTGGTATAACTTTTTTAGATACTGATGATGAAATCGAAAAAGAGCAAGGAAAAACAATCACAGAAATAAGTGAAAATGGTAAAAATTGGGAAGTTTTTAGAGATTTGGAATTAAAAAAAATAGAAGACTTGTTACAAAAGGATAATATTATTATTTCTGCAGGTGGTGGCGTAGGAGTAAATAATATAAATGGAGATATTCAAAGGGAAAAAATTCTTGCTAACACAAATACATTGAAGGTTTTATTAGTTTCCAAAGAAGAAATGATTAGAAAAAGATTATATGAAGATAAAATAAAAGAGAATAATAGACCTGATTTATATGGAAAAACTGATATTAATATTGAAGAATTTTTGGATAATAATATCAAAATAATGAGAGAAAGAAAATTAAATTATGAGAGAATGGCTGATATTATTATTGATACTACTGATTATTTAGAAACGAAAGAAATTTTAAAATTATATGAAAAAAATTGAAGAAAAGCTTAGAGAAATAGGAGCAAATAATCCAAATAAAAAAATATGTATTATAATAGGAAATCCTGTGGAACATTCCCTGTCTCCTGCTATGCATAATGCAAGCTACAAATCAATAGGTCTTAATGATCAATTTATATTTGATAGAGTTAATGTAACTGAAGATGAATTAAAATATTTTATTGAAGTTGTAAAAAAATTTAATTCCATAGTTGGAATAACTTGTACAATGCCACATAAACAAAGTATAATTCAATACTTAGATGAATTAAAAGATGAGGCTAGAATTATAAATGCTGTAAATACCGTTTTAATTCAAAATGGAAAGTATGTTGGTTATAATACAGATTGGTATGGTATAGAAAGACCTTTTATAGAAAGAAAAATTAACTTAAAGAATAAAAAAGTTGCAATTATAGGAGCAGGAGGGGCTTCAAAAGCTGCAATATATACATTCAAGAAAAATAATTGCATAGTTAATATTTTAAATAGAACAAAAGAAAAAGCTGATTTATTAGCAGAAGAATTTAATTGTAATTCTTTTAGTTTAAATGATAAAGAGATAATAAAAAATTCCGATGTAATTATAAATACTACAAACGTTGGTATGGGTGATATGTCTGATTTATTGCCAATAGATGTGAATTTAATAAATAAAAATCAGATTATTTTTGATTGTATTTACAAACCGAAAGAAACAAAATTAATACAAAGTGCGAAGATAGTTGGCACGGAAGTTATATATGGTTGGGAAATGCTTTTATATCAAGGGATTATGCAGTTTGAAATTTATACAGATCATAAAGCAGATATAGAAAGTATGAGGAGCGTACTATGATTAAAATTTGTACTGTGGTAATTGGAAATACTTTAGATGAATTTTTAAAAAATTTAGAAGAAATACAAAAAATTTCTGATTTTGTAGAGTTGAGGGTTGATTATATAAAAGATTTCTCAATTTCTGACTTGGAAATTATAAAAAAATATACATATAAAGAAAATATTTTTACATGCAGAAGTATTGAAGAAGGTGGAAAATTTTCAAACAATAATTTATTGGAAATAATATATAAAGCTAATGAATTGGATTTTAATTATATAGATATTGAAATATCTAAGTTAAAAAATATTAAAATGAAAGAAAAAAATAGTAAAATAATTGGTTCTTATCATAATTTTAAAGAAACTCCATCTTATGATGGATTAAAACAAATTTATGATGAAATTATTTCATTTAAATTTGTAGATATTGCAAAAATAGCAACAAATGTTATTAATGATGAAGATAATATTAATTTAGTAAAAATAATATTAAGCAAAAAAACTGATATTATAGTTGTAGGAATGGGTGAAAAAGGAAAAATAACAAGAATAATATCTCCTTTAATTGGTGGATATTTAACATTTGCTTCTGTTGGAGAAAATATCTCTGCTGTGGGACAAATATCTTTAGAAAATTTAAAAAATATATTGGGAGATAGAGTATGACAGGAAATACATTTGGAACATTATTTAAAATAACAACATTTGGAGAATCTCATGGAGTAGCTGTTGGTTGTGTAATAGATGGTTGCCCTCCTAACATTGAAATTTCAGAAGAAGATATACAAAAAGAATTAGACAAAAGAAAACCAGCTCAAAGTTCCATAACCACACAAAGAAAGGAAGATGATATAGTTCAAATTATGTCAGGAGTTTTTGAAGGAAAAACAACTGGAACTCCTATAATGTTGTTGATTATGAATAAAGATTATAAATCTACTGATTATTCAAATATTAAAGATATTTTTCGTCCATCTCATGCAGATTATACTTATTTTAAAAAATACGGGATTAGAGATTATAGAGGTGGTGGCAGATCTTCAGCTAGAGAAACAGCAGCTAGAGTAGCCGGTGGTGCTATTGCTAAAAAATTCTTAAAAAGTAAAGGAATAAATTTACTAGCTTTTACCCAACAAATTGCCGATATTAAAGTTAATTTTAATTCTTTTAACGAAATTAGTGAAGAATTAATAGAAAGTAATATTATCAGATGTCCTAATTCTGAAAAAGCAAAGAAAATGATAGAACTTATAGAACAAGTTAAAAACGAAGGGGATTCGATTGGTGGAATTATTCAATGTTTTATAAAAGGTTGTCCTGTTGGATTAGGCGAGCCAGTTTTTGATAAACTTTCCGCACAATTAGGAAAAGCCATGTTAAGCATTAATGCTGCTAAAGGTTTTGAATTTGGTGAAGGATTTAATTGTATAAATTTTAGAGGTTCAACTCACAATGATGAATTTGTGAATGAAAATGGTATAATTTGTACAAAAACTAATCGTTCTGGAGGAATACAAGGCGGAATTTCCAATGGTGAAGAAATTAATTTTAGAGTCGCTTTCAAACCAACCGCTACAATATTTAAAGAGCAAGATACTATTAATACCAAAGGGGAAAATGTAAAAATGACCGCATCAGGCAGACATGATCCCTGTGTTTTGCCAAGAGCAGTTCCTGTGGTTGAGGCTATGACTTGGCTAACTTTAATGGATTTTTACTTATTGAATTTAAAAAATAGAAATGAATAAAATTTTATATTTGGGACCAGAGGGTTCTTATAGTTATGAGGTTGCAAAAGAAATTAATAAATTACTTCCAGAATTTGTTTTAGAAGCTAAACAAAGTTTTATTTCAATACATAGCGATATTTTAAAAAATAAAGATTATATTGGAATTTTACCATTTGAAAATTCTATTACTAGTAGTATATATGAAAATATAGAATTTGTTTTTGATAATGACATAAATATTATAGGAGAATATTTTTTACCAGTAGAATTAAATTTAATTGGTCAAAAAAATTCTGACATAAAAAATATTAAAAATATTTATTCTCACCCAAAAGCACTAAAACAATGTTCTGAGTTTGTAAAAAATTTTAATACAATAGAGACTTCTTCTACCTCTGAAGCTCAATTAAAAATTTTAGAATTAAATAATAGAAATTTTGCAATAGGTAGTAAACCTATAAATAAAAATTTGGAAATAAAAAAGGGAAATATTGGAAATTTTTCAAATAATAAAACTAGATTTATTATTGTTTCTAAAACTAAATTTTCATTACCAAATTCAAAAAATAATAAGATTTCTTTTTTATGCAAATTAAAACATAAAAAAGGATCTTTATCAACTTTTTTAAAAGTTATTTCAAATAATAACATTAATATGACTAAAATAGAGTCAAAACCAATACCAAATAGTGAATTTGAATATATATTTTTAATTGAAGGAGTAAAAGAGAATGGAGTTTTTAATACTAGTGAAATTAAAGAACTTTTAAACCAAAATACACTAGAAAACAAAGTATTAGGAGTATACTAAAATGTCTATAGAAAATATATTAAATTTAATACGTCCAGAAATAAGAAAAATAGAACAATACAAATCAGCAAAAAATAATAATTTTTCTGGAAACCTTATTTCAATGTCAGCAAACGAAAATCCTTTTTGTTTTAAAGAAAATGAAAATTATAATAGATATCCAGAACTTTTATCTAAAGAACTAATAGAAAGAATGGCTAAAATATATGGTGTTTTACCAGAAAATCTTATATATGGTAGAGGTTCAAGTGAAATTATAGAATTATTAATAAAAGTTTTTTGTACACCATATAAAGATTCCGCTATTATCTGTTCTCCAACATTTATAATGTACGAAAAGATTTTAGAAATATCTAGTGTAAATTGTAAAAACATAAAATTAAATGACAATTTTCAATTAAATGTAGAGAAAATAATAGAAGAGGGAAAAGACAAAAATACTAAATTAATTATTATTCCAAATCCAAATGCTCCATTAGGTCATTTTATGAATAAAAACGACTTATTGAAAATAATAGATGAATTACAAAATGATTGTTACATAGTTATTGATGAAGCATATATTGAATTTACAGATAAAGAAAGTTACATAAAATACATAAATAAATATGACAATATTTGTATTTTAAGAACTTTATCCAAATATTATGGACTTGCAGGATTAAGAATCGGTTCTTTTATAGGTAATAAAGAAATAAGAAATATCATATCAAGAGTGCTTCCACCTTATTCAACTCCAGCAGTTTGCTACAACATAGCTTTAGAAGCATTAGAAGACAAAAACCAAAAGTTTTTTATCAAAAATAAAAATACGATTATAGAAGAAAGAGAAAAAATATACAAAAAATTAAAAGAATTACCTTTTATTGAGAATATTTATCCTTCAGAGACTAATTTTATTTTATTTACTTCAAAAAATAGAGATGAAATAATAAATTATTTAGCTAATAATGGAATTTTAATAAGACCTCAAGAAAGTGAAATAAAAAATTCAGCTAGAATCTCTATTGGTTCGCCTGAAGATAATTTAAAATTATTAAATTTATTAGACACCGTTATCAAAGGTTTATAAAATTTATTATTTATATCTTACTCTTGTATTTTATTTGCAGGAGGTCTATTTTATAAAGCTTAATACATAATCAAAAACTTGCTGTATACTCATATTAGTTGTATCAATAAGTATAGCGTCATCAGCTTTTTTAAATGGACTAGCTTCTCTATTCATATCTCTTTCATCCCTCTCTTTAATTTTTTGAAGAATATCTTTAAAATTTGCTTCTTTTCCTTTTTCTAACATTTCTTTGTATCTTCTATTTGCTCTTTCCTCTGCAGAAGCAATTATAAAAAATTTATAATCAGCATCAGGACAAATTACAGTACCAATGTCTCTACCATCTAAAACTGCTCCTCCTTCTTGATTTGCGAAATTTCTTTGGAATTGAAACAAACTATCCCTAACGCATTGCATTTCAGCAACTATTGAAGCTTTACCACCCATATCCTCCGTAAAATTCATAGGATTAATAATATCATCATTGCTTAATGTTTTTGAAATGTTATAAACTAATTGTTCATTATTTAAATCAATATTATTTTCAATACATTTTCTTGCTGTTGCTCTATATAAACCACCTGTATCTAAATGTGGTATGTTAAAAGTTTTTGACAAAAATCTAGCTACAGTTCCTTTACCTGAAGCTGAAGGACCATCTATAGCTATCAATAATCGTTTTTTCATTATATTTTATTTGGTTTTTCTAATTTTAAAAAAAGAATAAAAATAAATCAATAGTACAAATGCAGAAAAATATCTTTTTAATAAATAGAACTATAAATAGTTATACAATTCCTTATTTATTTACATCTCTTGAATTTATATTAAAAAACTTAATAAGTGCAAAATATATTAAACCAGCGATTATAAGTCCATCAATAGCTGACATTGTTGTTATTGTAATAATTTTATAATATGTCAATAAGGCAACAGTTACACCACAAATCCAAGCAATTATAGCTTTTTTATTTGTAATCATTTTATTTGTCACTTTAAAATCTTTTTTCCTTAAGAAAAAATCCATTATATTAATAATAGCTATAGAAGGAAAAATAATTCCTAATAAAGAAAGAAAAGGAACAAAATAGTTCATTATATTTAAACATGCTAAAACAATACCTAAAATACCGAGTATTATTGTTATATAAACCTTTTTAATTCTTTCAAATATAACAGATAAACTTAATGAAGTTGAATAAAGATTGTTATCATTTGTTGTCCATATTGCTAAAATTAATATGATAAAAGCTAGAATAGGACTAAATTTTATAGCGTTATTTACAAAGTTAATATCTAAAAAAGTTAATCCAACAATAAGACATGGTACTCCAACTATAAATTGTCCACCAATGAAACCAAATATTCCTCCTAATACACCATCTTTTGGTAATTTTGCGTACCTTGAAACGTCTGGTAATATTGATACACCACATATAAAAGAACCGATTAAAATTGATACAGATTTTCCAAAAGATATAGAATTGTTTCCTACATAATTTGTTATTTCAATAAAATTCTTTATGTTTAATGAATTTATTAACATTGCATATAATAAAACTAATAATAAAGGAACAGATATAGCACTTATTTTATTAATTCCATCAAAACCAAAAATAGCAGATGTTAATATTAATGTTCCACAAATTATTATTAAAATTTCTGTGTTTATGTAGATATTATATTCATTAATCAAAAAAGTACTAATTGAATTTCCAAAAAAAGTAAGTGTTATTGCATACCAACCCAATAATACAGCTGACATTAGAAAATTAATAAATTTTGCAACATTTTTTCCAAAAGCAATAGAGGAAATCATGTAAGTTGATAATCTTGTTTTTGCTCCAATATATCCAGTAAAACTACCTAAAGTACTTAAAAATAAAACAGAGAGTGATAGGGCGAATATACCCCTATAAAAGCCAAGTGAAAGAGCAATTTCTGCTATGATGTAAAATAATGGTAAAGTAATTGCTATACCCATATATATTAATGATATAGAACACCATTTTACTGAACATTCTACAGGGGTTGGTTCTCTTTCAAAATCGCTCTTCATAATTATTTTATTTCTTCTCTATTTGTAATAATTTTATCAATTAGCCCAAATTTCAAAGCTTCTTCCGGACTCATAAAATTATCTCTATCCATAGCTTTTTCAACATCAGCAAGTGTTTTACCTGTATGTTTAACATACATTCCATTTAATCTTTTTCTTAAATCTAAAATTTCTTTTGCATGAATTTCTATATCTGCTGCTTGACCTTTAAAACCACCAGATGGTTGATGTATCATAATTCTTGAATTTGGCAGAGAGTATCTCATACCCTTTTCACCAGCTGTTAATAATAAAGATCCCATAGAGCAAGCTTGACCTAAACACAGTGTAACAACTTTGCATTTAATATATTGCATAGTATCGTAAATTGACAAACCAGATGTTACAACACCACCAGGTGAATTTATATACATATAAATGTCCTTTTCTGGATTTTCCGATTCCAAAAATAAAAGTTGAGCAACTATTAAAGAAGCCATATCATCTTCAACTTCCCCAGTAACAAAAATAACTCTTTCTTTTAATAATCTTGAGTAAATATCATAACTTCTTTCACCTTTTGCGGTTTGCTCAATAACCATAGGTACAAGTTGATTCACAGTCTTTTCCATTTTTTTCCTATTTTAAATTTTCTATTATACTTTTAGCAACATTGTTTGCAACATTTGAAAATTTATCACAAACCATCTTTGCATTATCACCTAACTCAATTACTCGTTTTTTATTTGTAATTAAAGATGCGATATTTTTAACTATATCATTAACAATATTTTTTTTATTTTTACAAATAATACAAGCTTTATTTTTTTCTAATTCAACAAACAAAGATTTATTATTTTTTATATAAGGTCCTGTTAATATTGCACAATTATGTTTTGCAGGTTCAACTGGAGTATGTCCTCCAATTTTATCAACTAAAGAACCGCACATAACTACTATTTTACTTAATTCAAATAATGTTCCCATTTCACCCATTTTATCAAAAATAAAAATTTCAACATTATCTGATATTTTTTCATTTTTACTTCTTCTTTTACATTTTATATTATTCTGTGTAAAAAAATCAAAAGTTTTATCAACTTTTTCAACATGTCTA
Source organism: Rickettsiales bacterium (assembly GCA_035470525.1). Taxonomy (GTDB): domain Bacteria; phylum Pseudomonadota; class Alphaproteobacteria; order Rickettsiales; family UBA1997; genus CALXSC01. The sequence goes on along the minus strand of DATIQT010000051.1, from coordinate 5,381 downwards.
GTTGCCAAAACAAATAAAATATCTTCAAATTTTTCTTTCAATTGTTTATAAATTTCTAAAATTGTTTCATCTTCTTCTATATGTGAAGAGGCAAATAAAACTAAATTTCTATTACCAATTTCATTTTTTAATTTATTTAATTCTTCTTGATTAACTTTTAACTTTGGTATATCAAACTTCAAATTTCCTAAAAATATAGTATTTTGAATACCAAGATTAATTAATCTATATTGATCATCTTGACTTTGTGGATAACAAATATCTATTGCATCAAAAATTGTTTCCTTCAAATTTTTAAATGTTTTCCACCTTGCAAAAGACCTAATAGACAATTTAGCATTAACAATCATAACTTTATCACAAATTTTATTAGCCATTACAATCATATTTGGCCAGATTTCAGACTCAACTGTAATCAAAACTTTTGGTTTCCAAAAATTCAAAAATCTCTTAATAACAAAATATTTATCTATTGGGGTATATTGATGTATTATATTTTTTTTATCTTTTATTTTCTCAGATACAAGTTCAGCACTAGTTATAGTACCGGTAGTTATCAAAATTGTTATTTTTTTGTTATATTTCTCTATAATTTTATCAACAAGAGGAAGAGCTGAATTACTTTCACCAACACTAGCACATTGTATCCAAATTATATCTCCAGTAGGTCTTTCAATTGTTGGACAACCAAATCTTTCTTTAATTCTAGTTTTATCTTCTTTACCATTTTTTAATCTTACAAATAAGTATAAGTCAATTATAGGTGAAAAAATAATTGTTAGAATTTGGTAAACTCTATATACCACTATTTTCCTCCATCTTTTTGAAAATTAATTGTGTAATTCTATCTATTTCATTTAACGGTTTATAATCATATTTTTGTAAATAATCTACATTTTTATCAAATTCCTTAATATATCCATATTTTAACATTTCATTACAAAATTTAAAATGCTTTTTAGTTAATGATTTTTTCGGCATATAAACATAAGTTGGTTTACCTGTTGAACAAGCTTCAGAAATCATAGACATAGAATCGCCTGTAACAACTAAGAAATCAGATAAACCAAAAAATGCATGATATGGATTTCCCAATTCGCTTTTCATAAGATTTCTATCATCATTTTCCCAATTAAAATCATATATATAATGATCACAGTTACTTTTTTTCCTAATTTGGTTAACACACTCACTATTAGTTCTTCTACTTGTTGTAATTAATAAACTTCCTGAAACTTTATTAACAATATTTGCCAAATTAGAAACCATTATACCAAATTCTTTAGCATCATATTTGTAACTTTTTGTATCACCGCCAACAATTAAAGATACTAAAGGTCTTTTATAATCAGCAAAAAACTCATTCCATTTTTCCTTCTCTTCATTCATTCTATTAGCATTAATCATAGTCAAACTTCCATGAGTTTCTATTATATTTCCATTTCTTAAATATTTTTCTGGAATATTATCATGAACAGGTAATAGAATAAGATCAAATTTATCATAAGGCAAATCAGGTTTCATTATATTAATAACAAAAGTTTTATTCTCAGAACGCTTTTTAATATTAAGAGCGACACTAGAAAGCCTTCTACCAGCACAAACAACAACATCAGGCAAATCTTGCTTTATATCTGAACTTTGTTTCTTATTAACACCAATTAAAGTATCTCTTCTTAAGAAATTAGGAAACCTAATAAAATTATTATAAACAATTTTTTTGATTACATAATAATGTGATAATCTTTCAGCAATTGCTATTGATTGATTGTTGCTTCCCACCTTCTCATCGGTTAAAACCCAAACTATCATATTCTATCCCATTGTTTCTGTTTTAAAACATAACATTCATAAATTAAAAAGCAATATTTTTAAAAATGTAATTATATAATTTTAATACAACTAAAACTTTACTTTTTTAAATTAACAAAAAACAAATTATACTAAGAGAACAAATAATTAAAACTGATTAGATATTGTATATTATATCCTTTTACTTTCCTTAGTTAATAAAGGATATTAGACCTTCTGCAAATAAAATTTATTGATGACGAAGGTTAATTAAAGTATAAGTAGAGTTTAAATGCAAAATACTATTAATAAAATACAAGAGTGAGATATAAATAATAAACTTTATAAACCTTTGATAACGGTGTCTAATTTTAATAAATTAAAAATTATCTTGAACAGTAGTGTCTCTTCCTCAAGGAGTGAAGGAAACTGATACAATAAAGTTTTGTGTAAAATAAATTATCTCAGACAGTATTGCTAAACTTTAAGTCTTAAAGTGCGTTATTCCCCTAATTATTATAATAAAGTATTTGACTTTTATTTTTGAAAATCTTAAACTTACCCATGTTGAAACTTCAATGTGGGTCTGTAGCTCAGGTGGTTAGAGCGTTGCTCTGATAAAGCAAAGGTCGATGGTTCGAGTCCATCCAGACCCACCATTATCATATTAAATTAATTCTATAGTTTTGTAAAATTTATTTATAAAAATACATAAAAACCCATCAATTTGATGAGTTTTGTTTTAAAATTTATATAATATTTTGATTTTCTAAATTATTTGGTCTTTTAATTCGTTCAACAAATAAATTTTTATTAAAATTTTTTCCTTCTTCAGTATTAAAATTATTTTTATCTGCTAAAAATGATTCAAAACCATTTTTCATTTACTCAATAGGTGAATTATCATTATTTAGCTTTTTTATATTTTTATTATCTTGTATTATTTTCATAATACCTCTTTTGAAATTAACTTCTACGCCTTGTAAATTAAGGCATTATAATTTTATTTGCAAGTTCTTTCATTTAAATTACTTAATTGGCATTACACATTAATTAAACAAACATTGAAAACATTAATATTATTACAACTACTTTATAGCTTCTCTTTGCTTTTGCATCAAAACATCAATCCCCTCAAGAGCAAGCTTATACATCTCATCAAGCCTTGAAAAACCAAAAGGTTTACCTTCTGCTGTTCCTTGAACCTCAACAAGTTCCTGCTTATCGTTTATTATAAAATTTACATCAGCATCTGAATTACTATCTTCCTCATAATCCAAATCAAGAACTGTATTTCCTTTATATATACCACACGAAACCGCCGTAATTATTCCAGTAATTGGATTAATTTTCAAATGTCTTTCTCTCATCATTTTTTGCACCGCAAGATTTAAAGCTACATATCCGCCAGTTATTGAAGCACACCTAGTTCCACCATCAGCTTGTAGTACATCACAATCAATAATTATTTGCCTTTCACCTAAAGTTTTCATATCCATACAAGCTCTCAAACTTCTACCGATCAACCTTTGAATTTCAGTTGTTCTACTGTTTGGTTTACCAACGCTTATTTCTCTTTGTATTCTTTCTTGAGACGATCTTGGAAGCATACTATATTCAGCCGTTACCCAACCACCTTTTCCAGCATTTTTCAAAAATGCTGGTACTTTTTCCTCAATAGTTGCTGTACACAAAACCTTTGTATTTCCACAAGAAATTAAGCAAGAACCTTCCGCATATTTATTCACATTTGGTTCAATAATAACTTCTCTTAATTCATTTCTCTTTCTTCCTGATGGTCTACTCATTTTGTCATATAATTATTAGTTGGTAAGATGTTATGTAAATTAAATTATTTTACAAGTCTTATAGTTATAACGATGTATTATTTTAAATTTTATTATAAATCATATTTATAAGTTTATAATAATTTATTGAGAAAGGTTATTACTTTTTTGCGGACATTTTTCTTTTAATTTATCAGTTTGACCAGTTTCTTCATTAGGTTTAAAAGATAAAATATTTTGATTTCCATTTAATAGATTAATTAAATTAGATTTAGGAAAATTGTTTTCATTTTCTCTATAAGAAATTGGTATACCAGAACCGAAACTATTAGGCATAAGTCTTAACAATAATTTAAATTCTTCATTTAATTTTTCACCTTTCTTTATTTTACTATTTAAAAAAGGAGCTCTAATATCTTTCTCATAAACTTTATATTGAATAATATTTCCATCTTGTAAAGATAAATAATCAGAATAAATTTCATAACTTTTATAAACACCATCAGGACTATTAAAACCAATACTTCCACCAACATCTAAACAAAGAACGTTATTTAAAAAAGTAGGACTATTTTTATCATCATTATGTCCTATAATCATTTTTAATCCATCTATTGTATTATAATTAAAAATAGTTTTAAAACATAATAAACCTTTATTCTTTTCATTAGCACAAAAAGCTCTGAATAAAAATTCTTCTTTTTTTTCTAATACAGATGAATTAAAATATTTGTTTACTATCAATGATAAATTTTCTATATCTTCATTATTTAAATCTTTATTTTCTTCAATTTTATTTATAATTTTACTATAAATTTGTTCTTTATTGCCGGTAATATTTTTAAGAAAATCAATAGTTTCTTCTTTATTGAAAATTGTATGAGAAGATAAAACATTAGTTCCTTTAGTATGATAGCAAAAAACAAAATTATTTCCTTTCAATAATTTTTCTAATTCATTTCTAATAAATTCTAATTTATCATCACCATATTCTTTTTCATTATATATATATTTAGTTGTTAAAAAATCAACGTCATGATTACCTGCTAACCACAACAAACAACTATCATTTTGATTATTTAATTCAATCTTTTTTTTATTAAAATCATCTATCAAATTTAACATCGCAATAAAACAACTAATAGATTCATTTCCCCTATTAAATAAATCTCCATGAAAAATAAATTTTTTATTTTCCTTAATAAAATCTGGATTAATTTCAAAGTTAGGAACAATTATTGTATTTTTGTCTTTAAGATTTTCCATTGTAAATGGAATTTGTTTTTTTTCTTTATTTTCAATTTTATAAAGTAAAGCTGGTTCTTCTTTGTTTAAATTCCCTAAACCACTATTAATTATATGGTTTATTAATAAACACATATCTCCATGTATATCAGTACAATGAAATTCATTCTTGATTTCAAAAGGAAAAGAGTTATCTTTAATTTTTTCTTTAATTTCATTATTATAATAATAATGAATTAATAAAGAAGTTCTTATTTTGCTTTCCAATATTTTTTGATTAACAATGATATCATATTTTTTTTCTTCTAAAAAAGTTTTAATTATTTCTATTTTATATTTGTTTTTTTCTTCCATATATATTTTTAGTTGTTTTAATAGGTATATTAAATATAAAATTATTTTATTCAATAATATTTATATAGTTAAAACAAATAACATTTATTACATCTGAATATAACTTACACTTTAAATAACTTCGTCAACTTAATTTTTTATTCCTTGATGTATTAAGTTATAAACCTTCGGAATAAAAAATTAATTTTCCTCGTTCTTTTTTGT
>DATIQT010000050.1:0-8233 GCA_035470525.1 Rickettsiales bacterium | reverse complement strand
AAATAATTTTCCTTAAAATTCTAATTTCTACTTCAAATGCTTGTTTCCAACCGCTCGTTCCTCGCGGGTGTAGTCTTTCCACTGAACGAAGTGAAGTGCAAAAACAAGCAACACCCTCGGAATTTCAAAGTATAGTCAAACAACTTTCACTTAACCACTAAATAAACCGCTTTTGCAAAAATATACAAGGAGATTTAAAATTTTATTGCGATAGCGTATAACTTAATACGGTGAGACAATAAAATTTTAGAGCGACAAAGTATATTAAAGCAAAAGTTAGGTTTAGTTGGTGGTTAAGTGAAAGTTATTTGACTATACTTTGAAATTCCGAAGGGCATTTGAAGTAGAAATTATTTTTTGAGGAAAAATTTATTTGCAGGAGGTCTATTGATTTATTAAAATTTTTAAATACCGTTTTAACATGAATTATTAATACAAAAATTATGATTTCTGTACTAGTTACTGGTGGAGCGGGTTATATTGGCTCACACATTTGCAAAGCATTAAAAAATAATGGTTACAATCCAATAACCATAGATAATTTAAGTTGTGGATACAAAGAATTAGTAAAATTTGGAGATTTTGTATTAGGTGACATCGGTGACGCAAAATTAGTTAAAGAAATCATAAAAAAATACAATATTCAAGCCGTTTTTCACATTGCAGCTTCAAAATCAACATTTGATTCCGTAAAAAGTCCATATGAATACTACATGAACAATCTTTTCGCAACAAACACTTTATTAAAAACAAGCATCGACGAAAGGGTTAAATATTTCATATTCGCCTCAACATCAGCAATTTTCAACAGTACAAATCCAAAAATCGGTGAAAACGACACTAAAAATCCATTAACACCTTACGGATTATCAAAATTAATGGTTGAAAACATATTAGATACTTATGATGTTGCATATGGTTTGAAATCAATAGCTTTTAGATATTTCAATGTTGTTGGCTCAGACCCAGAATTAGAAATAGGCGACCTATCTGTTAATAACAAAAATCTTCTCAATTGCGTTTTCAAATCAATTAAAGAAAAAACAAAATTCTACATTAACGGTAATGATTACAACACACCAGATGGAACTTGTGTTAGAGATTACGTTCACGTTTCAGACATCGCAGAAGCCAATGTTTTAGCTTTGAAAAAATTAATGCAAGACAACAAATCAATGAAAATTAACTTGGGTAATGGCAATGGATTTTCAGTTAAACAAATGGTTAATGCAGCAGAAAAAATTACAGGAATTAAATTAAATGTCATTATGTCCGGTAGAAGGGAAGGCGATGCAGAAATATCAGTATGCAATTCTGATTTAGCTAAGAGTTATTTGGGCTGGAAGCCTAAGTATTCGGACTTGGAAAAACAAGTGGAAGATGCTTGGAATTGGTATAAAAAGAGTTTATTATAAAATGATACAAGAAATATTTTTTGCTACTAGCAACACATTAAAGTTAGAAGAAGCTCAAAAAAGAATTGGTGATTCTATATTGCTAAAACAAATTAAACTTAATATAGATGAACCTCAGTCATTAGACCAAAAATATGTTTGCACTTACAAGGTTCGTGAAGCTTATAAAATTTTACAAGCACCAGTATTTTGTGAAGATTCCGGTCTATATATAAAAAAATTTAATAATTTTCCTGGAGTTTTAACAAAATTTATAGTTGAAGGTATAGGTTTAGAAGGTATTGAAAAACTAATTAATGAAGGTGAACCAGCTTATTATTTAGATACAATAGTTTTTAAAGATAAAAATAATGAATATACTATTTCAACAAAACAACTTGGTTATTTAACAATAAAAAATAAATCAAGAAAATTTGATAATAATGCAGTATTTGACACTTTATTTGTTCCAGAAGGGTTCAATATAACCGTTAATGATATGAATAAAGAAGAATATAGTAAAATGAACGATGAAAACGGAATTTTTGATGAATTTAGAAATTTTTTAAATAAACAAAATGCAAAATAAAATCATAATTTTAAATGGAACATCAAGTTCTGGTAAAACATCAATTACAGCAGAATTTAAAGAAGTAGCAAAAGAATGCTATTATCATGTTAGAATGGATACGATTCACTCAATGTTGCCAAAGAGATATTTAGTATATCGTGATCATTATGATATTAATCCTGAATGCCCAAAATTAATTGAAGAAAACAAAAAAGGATTTTATTTCGGAAATACTAAAGTTTGTCAGATGGGTGAGTATGCTAGGAATGTATCAAATGATATGATTGATATTATTGAAACTCTTGCAAACAATGAAAGAAATTTAATTATTGATTATGTTTTGTTTGGACTGGAGGATATAAAAGTAATTTCTCAAAAATTACAGAATTTTGATACTTATATGATAAGAGTTCATTGTGAACCAGAGGAACTTAGAAGAAGAGAAAAACAAAGGGGTGATAGACTTATAGGAAGTGCCGAAGCTACACAAATATTAATTGATTCAAAATATAATGATTATGTCTTAAACTCAACAAACAAGACACCAGTTGAATTAGCACAAGAATTATACGATTTTGTCAACACTAATTCACCAAAGGCTTTGAAGGAATTATTAAAAAATGAATAATTGTTTAAAATGTCCAGTCTGCAATTCAAATTTAATCAAAAATAAACAAAATTATACATGTTCTAACAAACACAATTTTGATATTTCAAAAGATGGTTATGTTAATTTGTTACTATGCAATCAAAAGAAAAGCAAAGACCCAGGCGATTCCAAAGAAATGATAAAATCAAGAAACGAATTTCTACAAAAAGGTTTTTACAAATTCATTTCAGACAATTTAAATAAATTCATTTTTAGTCAACTAAAAGATAATATAAATAATATCAGTGAAACTGGTTGCGGTACTGGTTACTATTTAACAAACTTAAGAAAATTTCTTATAGATCAAGGCTTTGATAAAATTAATTATTTTGGTTTAGACATATCAAAACATGCAATAAGTATAGCTTCCAAAATTGATAAAAATATAAAATGGATTATAGCAAATTCTTACAACACACCTCTATTAGATAATTCTCAAGATATCATTCTCAACATTTTTTCTCCATATAAAATTGATGAAATTATTAGAATTTTAAAACCAAAAGGAAAAGTTTACTTTGTAGTACCAAGTAAAAATCACTTAAATACTTTCAGAGAAATTATTTATGGAACTAAAGAGCAAGAAAAAAATATATATAAATTAAAAGACAATATTGAAGCTTCTAAAGTTTTAAAAATAACAAATAGTACTGAAATAGAACAAGAATTAAATATAAATAACAATCAAGATATAATGAATTTACTATATATGACGCCTTATTATTGGAATATGGATTCAAAAAAAGTAGATATATTTAAAAATTTAAATACAATTAGTACAAAATTAGATGTAATTATTTTAGAAGTTGAAAAAGGATTATAATGTATTAGACCTAGTGCATAAATAATTTATGCACTAGGTCTAATATAAGAGTAAGATATAAATAAAATAAATTTATAAACCTTTGATAACGGTGTCTAGTGGTTGTATAAATGTTGTTTGATTATAAAAAACCATCTTTTTTTAATTGGTTAGAAATTTCTTCAATTTGATTTAATGTTTTTTTAATTATTTCTTCATCTAAATTTGAACTAAAATTTACAACTTCTTCTTTCATTTTGTTTATAAAGTTTAACATATAATTTTCTCTTAATGTCAAATCTTTAGAAGTTTGAAAATTTAGATCATAAATCCAAGTTATATATGATAAATATTGATCTAAATTTGTTTTTCTATCACTTTTTTTAATTAAATTTTTATTTTTAAGACTTGTTAAACATTTTTCTGTAAAAACTGGTTTATTATCTAAATTTAATAAATATTCTCTTTCACAATCAAAAAACAATTTAAAATTAGCTAATTTGTCACTATCCATAACGAGTTTTAACAAGATTACAACTATTTCTTTTTCTTGATTAGATAAATTGATCTCTTTTAATTCATTTCTAGTTTCTTCTTCAGCATTTAATATGTCATGATATTTAAAAGACCATAAAATAAAGGGATTATCTTCTTTTTCTTCTTGTTTTAAAATATTTTCAGCCCCAAAATAACCATGTTTGATACCATTTAATTTTGTTTCTCCAATTTCATATGCTCTGCCTATATCATGTAACAAAGCCCCAAGTTTACCATACAATTTGTATGTATTTTGTAATTTTGATAATAATGAATCATTTTCTAACAAATATTCAGCTATTTTGAGAACATCTTGAGAATGTTGATATTTCATTTTAACCCAAAAAATATCTTTTTCTCTACCAGAACTTTCAGCTATATTTAATTGCTTATCATAATGTTTTTTTAATATTTCTTGTCCTTTTTTAATATCCACAAATCCCCCTATAATTATAATTGATTAATTAAACAATTTATTTTTTAAATATTGAAATGATAATTTTGAACCTTTTCTTGCTTGAGTAACCCAATCTTCTGGACTTTCATCAAATCTATTTGTAACTGATTTTATTGCGATAAAGTCAATATTTTCAAATTTACAAACTCTAGCAAAGGCATAGGCTTCCATTTCTATAACATCTACTATTTTATAAATTGGACCAGTTGGTTCAAAAGAATCTCCTGTTCCGCAAGTAGCATTTGGTAAATCTTCGATTAATTTTTTATGCTCTATTAACAAAGGAAATTGGTCTTCTGGAGTAATACCAAGTTCAAATCCAAATTTTGTTGCATCCATATCATGTTGAATAAATCTATTGCAATAAACTATATCACCAACTTTATATTTATCACTACTTACAGTACCTATGTTAATTACATATTTTGGCATTTTACCAAGTTGCTTTAACTCTGCAAGTTTTTTTGTAAGAGCATAAGTTGAATTTATTTTCCCAACCCCTGTGAAAATGACTCTATCATAAAATTCTTCAAATGCTCCATTTTCTTCTAGTTTAGTTGCAAAAACAATCAAACACTCTTCAAGTTTCATATTATTCCTTTTTATAATTATGGTATTTATCTAAAACCTCCTTGAGATATTTTCCCGTTATACTTTTCTCATTTACTGAAATATCTTCTGGTGTTCCTTCTGCGACTATATAGCCGCCTTTTTCACCACCATAAGGACCAATATCAATAATCCAATCCGATGTTTTTATAACATCAAGATTATGTTCAATCACTATAACAGTATTACCTTGCTCTACTAACTTATGTAAAACACATAGTAATTTTTTAATATCGTCTGAATGTAGACCTGTAGTAGGTTCATCCAGGATATAAACGGTATTACCTGTATCTTTTTTGCTTAACTCTTTAGCAAGCTTAATTCTTTGAGCTTCACCACCAGATAATGTTGTAGCGGATTGTCCTATTTTAATATATCCGAGACCAACGTCTTTTAATGCTTTAAATTTTTCATAAATTAGAGGTATATTTTTAAAGAAAACACAAGCTTCTTCAACAGTCATGTCTAAAATATCAGCAATATTTTTTCCATTAAATTCAATCTCCAATGTTTCGCTATTATATCTCTTTCCACCACAAACCGGACATGTAATATAAACATCTGGTAAGAAATGCATTTCAATTTTTATACTACCATCACCTTGACAATTTTCACATCTTCCACCTTTAACGTTGAATGAAAATCTGTTTAATTTATAATCTCTGTTTACAGATTCTTCTGTGTTTACAAATAAATCTCTAATATGTGTAAATGCACCAACATAAGTACAAGCATTAGATCTAGGTGTTCTACCAATTGGTGATTGGTCAATTTGTATTACTTTATCTACATTTGTTAGACCATCAAGTTTTTCATAAGGAAGTGGTGTAACTTTTGTTCCATTTAATAATCTTGTTAATGCTTTATATAATGTATGTAAAACAAGTGTTGATTTTCCACCGCCAGATACACCTGTAACTGAACAAAAAATACTAGTTGGAAAATTTACAGAAACATTTTTTAAATTATTACCTTTGGCATTTGTAATACTAATCATTTTCTTAGTATTAAATTGTCTTCTATAAGGAGGAACAGGTATACATTTTTTACCTTGTAGGTATGCTCCAGTAATACTATTTGGATTATTAATAACATCTTGAGGAGTTCCTTCGGCAATCACTCTACCACCATGGATACCTGCACCCGGACCTATATCAATTAGCCAATCAGCAGACATCATTGTTTCTTCGTCATGTTCTACGACTATAACTGTATTTCCTAAATCTCTTAATCTCTTTAGTGTATCAATTAATTTTCTATTATCAGATTGATGCAAACCGATAGAAGGTTCATCTAAAACATAAAGTACACCAGAAAGGCCTGTTCCAATTTGTGTAGCAAGTCTAATTCTCTGACTTTCACCACCTGATAATGTTGAAGATTCTCTACTTAATGTTAGATATTCCAAACCAACATTTGTTAAAAATACAAGTCTGTTTACTATTTCATATATGACTTTATCTGCTATAATTTTTTCACTTTCATTTAAATGTTTTGGTAATTCTTCAAAAAATTCTATAGCTTTTTGTATTGATAATTCAGATACTTCACCTATATTTTTTTCCATTATTTTAACACTTAAAGCTTCTTCATTTAATCTATATCCAAGACATTTACTACAAGGCTTTAAACTTTGATATTTTGAAAGTTCATCTCTTAAGAGTTCATCTCTATTTTTGTTATATTTATCAATTAAAATATTAATAACACCACTAAATTTCATCTTTGCTGATACTGTATTCAAACCAGTTTCTTGTTCAACTATTAATTCTTTATCACTTCCATAAAGAATAAGATTTTTAACTTCATCACTATATTTATAAAATGGTGTATCAATATTAAAGCCATATATTTCACCTAATTCCGCAATCATCTTTATGTAAATTTTAGCATTTGAATCAGTTTTCCAAGGATCTATAGCACCATCTCTAATACTTAAATTTTTATCCATTATAACTAAATCTGGATTGAAATAAGATTCTGTACCTAGTCCATCACATTTATGACAAGCACCAAAAGGATTATTAAAAGAAAATAACTTTGGTTCAATACTATCTATAGTCAAACCACTTTCTGGACATGTATATTTTCTAGAAAATCTAATTTGATCGCCTTTTTCATATTCTTTGCTTCTCAGAATAATAGATTTTGTTTTTTTAGGTAAATCAACTATATCAACTAAAATTATTCCATCTGATTGCTCTAAACCAGATTTTATTTTCTTCAAAATATTTTGTTCAATATTTCCTTCAATTATTAAACTTTCTAATAATATATCTATATCATGCTTTAAAGTTCTATCTAATTTTGGTAAAGAATTAGTAATATCAAAAATTTCACCATCAAGTTTAATCTTAGTAAAATTTTGTTTTCTAATTTTTATTAATTCTTTTCTATGTTCACCTCTTGAACCTTTAACTATAGGTGCTAAAATATGTATTTTTGTCCCAACTGGTAATGAAGCTATACATCTCGCCATATCTTCAGGTGTTTGACTCTGTAAAGCTTTTCCAGTTTTTGGAGAATATGGAATACCAATTCTTGCATACAAAAGTCTCAAATAATCATATATTTCTGTTACAGTTCCAACTGTAGATCTTGGGTTTTTACCCATTACTTTTTGATCAATAGCTATAGCAGGTGAAAGTCCTGTAATACTTTCTACATCTGGTTTGTTTTGAACATTTAAAAATTGTCTTGCATAAGTTGATAAACTTTCTATATATCTTCTTTGTCCTTCGGCATAAATAGTATCAAATGCTAATGAAGATTTTCCCGAACCTGATAATCCAGTAATAACAGTTAATTTATTTTTAGGTATTTCAACACTAACATCTTTAAGATTATTTTGTCTTGCACCAACGATTTTTATAAAATCAGCTTGCATTTAATTAATTTTTTAAAGTTTATGATATTATTCTATAACATATTTACTATAATAATTGCAAGTAAAATATTTAGAATTAAGTTCTCTTTTGTAAAAAATTTATAATTTTTCAACAAATAAATGGATAATTTAATTAAATTAATAAATAACTCCAACTTTGCTTTTTAAAATTAGACCTTCTGCAAATATAGTCAAACAACTTTCACTTAACCACCAACTAAACCTAACTTTTGCCTTAATCACCCTTCGTCGCTCTAAAATTTTATTGTCTCACCGTATTAAGTTATACGCTATCGCAATAAAATTTTAAATCTCCTCGTATATTTT
>DATIQT010000049.1:0-4354 GCA_035470525.1 Rickettsiales bacterium | reverse complement strand
TCATATTATTTGTATCAATATTTTATTAATAATTTTAATAATTAATTATCAAATAACTTAAATTAAATTTTTAAACATAAAAAATTTAAAAATTTAATTAAGTTGTTTGATTATTGACACAGAATTTGGAACGGTCTCTTTTTGTTTTCATTTTCTAAAGTTTCAATTTCTTGTATTTCGTTTTCTTCAAAATTTTCTTCTTCAAAATTTTCATTTTCAAAATCTTCTTTTAGTATTTTTTCTTTATTTGTTCTTATTTCTTTGTTCTTACTTATTTTGTTCTTATTATATGTCATGGTGTTTTCGGTATCACTAGTGGTGTTGTTTTCAGGGTCACTGGCGGTGGTGATTTCGGGGTCACTAGCTGTGGTGATTTCGTGGTCACTAGTGATGGTGTTTTCACAGTCACTTGTTATATTGTTTTCAGTAGTACTTGTTGTTGGATTTTCTTGTATTTTTTCTTCTTTTTTTAGTTCTGTTTCTTCCTTTAGTAAATCTTCAATTCTCTTGAAGTTAATATCATAATAATTCCTTGCTGGACATCCTTTCTTTACTATGAATATTAATTCATTATCTTTTAAGAACTTTAAACTACTATTTAATGAATATTCAGTTAGTCTTGTATCATTTAGTATGTTTTCTTTTGTATAGAAGAACTCTTCCTTGAAGAATTTATATTTATCTATAAAAAAACTAAGTAAAAAGCTATTTTCTAAACCTATTAATTTTACAAGCTTTTTATTTAAAGTGTAATAACCATCTTGAGATAGTAGTTCCAGTATTAAATCTTTAAACATGATTTACCTCTTTGTTTGTTGATTATTTATTGATGAATAATTATTTGCTTTTTGGTCAGCTGATTTTTGATTCTTTACTTGATGACTTATCAGCAATGTAAATATTTTCTTAACCTGTGGTCTGTCTGTTATGTCTAAGATGCTTCTATAGAACTCAACCTTTATTATTAATCCATTATCTTCTATGTATTCTGTGAGATTGTCTTCGTTGTATTTGTCTAATTCTACTAATGGTTCAGAATTAAAGTAGCTTATTGCTCTCTTATATGCTGATTCAATAGTAGTTTTGTATTTTAGTTCTATAACACCATCTATCCACTTTTTTCTGTAGTTAGCTTTCTCAAATTCAATTGATGCTTGTTCTTGGATCTGGAAGAGTTCTTTTGCTGAAAAGGTAAGGAGTTTGGAGATTGGGGTTTTATCTAAAAGATTTAAATCAATAAGATGCTGTTTTTTATTATTATATTGTTCTTTATTATTACTATAGTGGTTGTTAGTTTTACTTTTTTCATCTTTGACATTGATTTTTTCATTACTTGTATTGACATTACTAGCAGTATTAACATTTTTGCATTCATCTGATGCCATAAATTATATAATTTTATTAAACTATATATTCTATACAAATGAGATCAAAAAGTGTTACCCTGTTTTTTAAAATATTTTTCAGTTTATCATTCATGACTTATTTTTCTGTGTTTTGTTTTCATATTTATTTTTTTATTTTTCATATTTTTTCTTTTATTTTTTATACTCTACAAATCCCAATTTTTATCAATTCCGCATTTCTCAAAAATTGATTTAATTTTGTGTATTTTTTGATATATTGTTTTCTGGAGATGTTTAACTTTTTGGAAATATCTGAAACATTGTCAGTTTGTAAATATCTGCATATATCTTTTAAGTCATTTGGCATAATTTCAATAGCTTTTGTAATTTTCTCTTTTATTTTTTGCTTACAGTATGTTTCAAAAGTATTAGACTTATCATCTTGAATAAAGTCTATTATTTCTGATTCACTGCTTTGCTCACTGTTGTGATTGTGATTTCTATTGATACCATTACTATATGATTTTCTTGAAGAGCCATTTATTGAAGTTCCCATTGAATCATTCAATGATACTTTAGAAATATACTTACTTTCTCTAATAGCTTTACTCTTTAGATTCTTATAAATATTTTCCATTATAATTGAGATCCAATGTTTTTCAGAAGACTTATTTGGATCATATGGATACTTTTTTATTTGATACAAAAAAAGAGCAAGTATTTCTTGCTCTAAATCATCTAAATCATAAAAAGAAAAACACCTACTATTGATTAGTTTTAGTGCATAAAATTTAGCACTGCTTTGGGCATAAGAAACAATGCCTTCAGCAGTGCTGACTTTTTTCAATGTCATAACAACCTACCTATAATTATTAAAAATAGTTAATAATTATAGGTTGTGTCTATGGGGGAGAAAATAAAAGCGAAAATTTGGATAAAAAATCTAGATTAAAAATATGTATAAAGATTATAACAAGAAGAAAAATACAACATTAATTTATAAAACATTGTATTTCAATTATTCACTGTTTATCGTACTCCAAAGTTAGACAGTAGTCTATACTTAAGCAGGAGCTTTTTGTGTTATCGTATTTCTAACTTATCTCTAATTAGAAACATTTTTAGGCGAGTACGATAGATGGAGAAAAATGCCATATTTTTAATAAAAATTGAGAAAAATTGAGAAAATAATTGAGATTTTTGAAAAATGTAAAATGCAAGGAAAGGCAGAAATATAGGGGCTAGAATGGTATAGAGAAAAGTTAGAAATACGATAAGGGATTTTAAAATGGTGGAGGAAAGCACCGAAAAAAACTAACTTTATCACCGCAGAACTGAACTTTCAACAAGTTAGTGAATTTTTTTGTTATTCTCTCTATAGGATAGGATTTTCACTAAATTTTGTATTTTTTTAGCTTTGTTTTTTAGTCAAAGTATTGTATTTATTATTACCTAAATAGTTATTGAAAAAATGCGAACTTAACTTTTCAATAACTTTTTTTTAATATTTTTAAATTTTTTTCCGACACTTTTAAATCTCGTTCACATCAAATAAATAGGTTAATAATTTTTATAAAAAATGTCTGAAGTAAAAAATGATAGTAATAATAGTTTGATTAATTCAAAAAATAGTAGTTCAACTAATTTAAAAAATAATGGTTTGATTAATTTACAATCAACTAATTTACAAACTAACAACTCAACTGATTTAATAATTCATATTCTAGCTATAGCTATAATCCGTCTATCACTTAAAAATGAACGACAGAATAAACATTTATAATGATTAATAACTGGACTAAAGAGAACCTTTAGTTATAATGTTTTCAATGGTTTAATAATATATTTGATTATGTTTGAGAAAGTAAAAAATGATAATTATAACAATGATTATAAAAATAGTTATGATAATACTAATAATATTAATAATAGCATAAATCTTCAAAGACAATTATTTAATCTTAATAACCTATCTACAAATGAGTTAAGATTAAAATGGTCTGAACTATATAATAATGTTCCTACTAATTTTAAGAGAGGATTTTTAATAAAAGGTATTGCATACAGAATGCAAGTTCTTGCTGGCGGTAGTAATACAACAGAAAGTGAAGTTAATCTGGCAATCAGAATAGCTAAAGAAAAGCTTAAAATCTCTGGCTCTGGAACATTAAATAGAAAAGTTAATTTAATTCCGCCATCTGGATCAGTGATTAAAACTTTTTATAAGAATGAAGAATATTTTGTAAAAGTTATTGATGATGGTCTAACTACTGGAGAAACTAAATTTGATTATAAAGGTCAAATATATAAAAGTTTGTCTGCCATTGCTACAGAAATAGCAGGGACCAGATGGAATGGTTATACTTTCTTTAAACTTAAGAAAACGATTAAGAATATTAAAAAGTTAAATGTAAAAGAAATCAAAAAAACTGAAAATTAATTAAAAAAGGAACTAATATGAAGCCTAATAAACAGATATTAAATGAATTTAATAAAAATAATTCATCTTCAAATTTAAATAATCCACCTCTTCAAAAAATCCGCTGTGCCATTTATACAAGAAAATCCTGTGAAGATGGTCTTGAACTTGAGTATAACTCTCTTGACAATCAGTATGATACTTGCCTTAACTTCATAAGATCTCATGAAGCAGATGGTTGGGTATTATCAACTGACTTAAACGGCAATTCTAAAAGATACGATGATGGAGGTTTTAGTGGTGGAACACTAGACAGACCTGCTTTAAAAGAATTAATGCAAGATGTCCAACTGGGATTAATTGATAAAATAGTAATTTATAAACTTGATAGAATAAGTCGTTCTAATATGGATTACTATAAACTTGCTGACATACTTCAAAAGCGAAACATTGATATTGAAATTGCAACACAGAATTTTGACAGAAGCACATCTATTGGAAGATTTTCATTTGGCATGATGTTGAACTTCGCCCAACTTGAAAGAGAAATGGCAAGTGATCGTATAAAAGATAAAATCAGAAGACAACA
>DATIQT010000048.1:0-1697 GCA_035470525.1 Rickettsiales bacterium | reverse complement strand
ATTTTCTAGTAGATATGAGTGTTGTGAACTCAAAAGTAATGATAAAAAATGTAACATATGTAAAAATCGCACGTTAAATAAAGATTAAGATAGTATTGCAATTTTTTAAAATTGCGAATGGGTTTTCCGAGAAGGAAAAGTTAAGATGTCGCCTTCTTTGAAAAAATTGTACAGAGTATACTTCTTCAAGGACTAAATTGACAAAAAAGGGTATTTTTTTTAATCTAAGATTTTTATATCTAAGATCACACTAAACTGTGTAAATATACCTGGATATAAATAATCATATAGAAAAAAAATCACAGTAATTATAAGATAAGTTTAATCTTAGATTAACCATAGATAACAAGTTGATAAATTTTAAGCCTTTACACGGGTGTACATGGGTGGGTTTCTAGATCATTATTTAACCTGTTCCTTTGAAACACAGTAGCTATTTCTTTATTTTTTATTATTTATATTTATTTATTTATATTTCTAAGTCTGTATTTTTTCTTTTTCATTTAGGCGATCAATACATGTTTTTAACAAATAATCGTTTTGTTTCTATTCTATTAGGTATGAAACTAGTTTTGAGGGTACCAAAATAAGTTAATTATTTGTCCTTTTCTTTCTGAATCAGTAATCTTTAATTTTCCTGCACGTTGATTCCGCAAATTAATCCTTGAAATAAAGAAAATAGGTTGTAAAAAAGTTCTTATGTTTGTAATAAAACGAAAAAAATCTTTTGGTACTCTCAAAACTAGTTTCATACCTAAAAAAAAAAATCTTAAAATAATCATTTTTTAAAAACATGCATTGATAACTATAAATGAAAAAGAAACAATACTGCCTTTAAATGCTTTATTTGATGTATCATTTTCCGAAAGTTTATATAAAATCAAAGTCTAATAAATAAAAAGCCACCATGCCTCAAAGGAATAGGCCTAATAATATCTAGAAATCCACCCTCGACCTACATGTGTACACTATATAACACTGGTTGAAATTTAAGTTGAAAAAAGCTCTGGTAATGTCGTGCTCACAGTACGGTAAGCATGACATTAGCAGAGCTTTTTTCAACTTAAATTTCCACCAGTTCTTTTGTTTATTTAGTTTTACGTTCAGCTGATATAATTATATGGTCGTCTTTTTGATTTAATTTGCAATGGGATTTTCAATTTTCGCACATAATTTGGTATTCAAAAGTGCAGAATGCTGAGAAAAAACGCTTGGTGGCAATCATCATCATAAATTTTTATTTAAAAGTTAAAGCTTTCAAATCAAGGATGTATAGCCTCTAGGTATGGATATGGAGCAATTTAATTTTTTCTTTGTTGCAAAACCTAACTTTTTGCAAATATACAGAAAAGAATATTTAGGGAAAAAAATTCAAAATTATAAGTACTAATCTCCTGTAAGCTTTATTTTTCCAATAGTAATGATAGTGCTCTTTATATTACCTCTAACTTTTGCGTGCGAATATGGCTCTATTTTTGCAATGTTGACTTTTTGATGTGTTTTATATGGCTAGTTGAGGTTATATAAATATTATCAATCCATAAAAGTAAAGTTTCCCATAACTTTACAGGTTCTTTAAAAAAATGTAGCTTGATCATTGTGTGTCATTTCTATCAAATAAGTTATTCTGCTGTAAGTTATCATAGAATAACAAAGCTAAACTTATGTATGGTCTGGTTTCTCAGTGTCCCCTTGCG
>DATIQT010000047.1:0-10489 GCA_035470525.1 Rickettsiales bacterium | reverse complement strand
TAACTTAATACGGTGAGACAATAAAATTTTAGAGCGACGAAGGGTGATTAAGGCAAAAGCTAGGTTTAGTTGGTGGTTAAGTGAAAGTTGTTTGACTATAAGTATTGAAATTGTTCAAATTTTATTTGCAGGAGGTCTATTATTTAATCTTTTTATTGTATAGCCGTATTACTTTTCTGAATATTATTATTTTTTTGAATATTTTTAGATTTTTCTTTTATATTAGACATTTTTTTAGTTTTTATTGGTTGCCTAATTGGAAATTTATTATATATTAATCTATCAACTCTATTAGCCCATCTTTCTTTATGAGAAATTCTATTTAATTTGTGAAGATTAATAATTTGTAGGCCACAAATAAATACTAATAGTATAACTGTTATCCAAAATTTATAATCATTCTTTATTGAATTTTTTTCAACCATAGATTTTAATTTATTAAATTTAATTTAAAACTATAGGTTTACATTTTAAAATCAATTACTATTTTTTTCTCTTTCTTTAATTTGTTCCCACAAAGGACTCATACTTCTTAAATACTTAACTTCTTGTTTTAATCTATCTATAAAATATAAGACTTCCTCTTCAGTTGTTGTTCTACCAAATCCAATTCTAATTGAAGAATGAGCGAGTTCTGGATCTCCACATAAAGCTTCTATTACATAAGATGGTTTGAGATTATCTGATGTGCATGCTGAACCAGAAGATACAGCAACCTCTTTACATCTTATCATTATAGATTCTCCTTCAATACCAGCAAAACTATAATTTGCATTTCCATACCATCTATGTTCTTTACTACCATTCAAATAAACTTTTTCCATTTTTGATAAAGCTTTATAAAGTATATCAAATAATCTTTTAACATGCTTAGCGTCCTTTTCCATATCTTTTTTTGCAAATTTAGCTGCTGCACCTAAACCAACAACTAAAGGCACAGGTAAAGTACCGGATCTTAATTTTCTTTCTTGTCCGCCACCACTAAATAATGGTTCAATTTTTATACCATTTCTAATATATAATGCTCCTACACCTTTAGGACCATAAATTTTGTGTCCAGAAATACTCATCAAATCAATATTCATTTCTTCAACATTTAAAGGAATTTTCCCAAAAGCTTGTGCACAATCTGTATGAAAAATAACGCCATGTTTTTTACAAATTTCACCAATTTCCTTAAGTGGTTGAATTACACCAATTTCATTATTTACACCCATTATAGAAACTAGGATTGTTTTATCTGTGATAGCTTTTTCAAGTTCTTCAAGAGAAATTAAACCATCATGTTGTACATTTAAAAAAGTAATATCAAAACCTTCTTTTTTCAAGCTTTTCACAGTTTCTAAAACGCACTTATGTTCTGTCTTTACTGATATTATGTGGTTTTTTTTATCAGTTTTATTAGCTCTCGCTACACCTTTTATTGCTAAATTATTTGATTCTGTTGCTCCTGATGTAAATATAATTTCCTCAGATTTCGCATTTATTAAATCAGCTACTTGTTTTCTTGCTTTGTTAACACCTTCTAAAGCTTTCCAACCAAAAGTATGACTATTAGAATGACAATTACCAAAATCTTGCATAAAATATGGATACATAGCATCAAACACTCTTTTATCCATAGGTGTTGTTGCTTGAAAATCAAGATATATAGGTAATTTTCTTTTCATAATAATTATTTAATTATAACTATTTAATATATAATTATAGTTTAAATTAAATCAATATTAAATTTACTATTCGTGACTAAAAATATCATTTTCCAACCAACCAGCCAAATCTAAATCAACTCTTGTATTTAAAAATTTAAAACAACTATGTGCGAGTTTTGTTCTACCTTCTCTTTCTAATTGTTTTTCAAGTTTGTCTTTTATTTCATGTAAAAATAATACATCACCAACAGCATATTCCATTTGCTCTTTGCTTATTTCTTCTGCACCCCAGTAAGATGTTTGTTCTTGTTTATTTAAATTAACCCCTAATAATTCTTTTACTAATGCTTTCAAACCATGAGCATCTGTATATGTCCTTGCTATTTTTGAAGCTATTTTTGTACAATATACATTTTTAACTCTAACTCCTAAATATTTTTGTAGAATTGCCATATCAAATCTTGCAAAATGCATAATTTTGAGAATTTTACTATCAGTTAACAATTTCTTTAAATTTTTTGCATTTTTATATTGATTAGGTTGAAATCTAATTAAATGTCCCATCCCATCTTTTCCAACAACTTGAACTAAACATAATCTATCACGATTATTATTTAACCCCATAGCTTCAGTATCAATAGATACTTCTGAACCTAAATCTAAATTATCTGGTAAATCGCCTTCGTAGAAATTAAATTTAACTTTTATTTCTTCGTTTTTTGTCATATTTTTATTTATTATTTAACATTCCTTTATATAAATCTATTGTTTTTGAACACATCATTTCTGTTGTGTAATTATCAATTATATGCTTTCTCGCTATTTCTCCCTTTTTACTTTTCTCTTCACTAGACATATTTAAAATCATATCAATTATTTCTGCAAATTTATCTGTATCCTTAGGATTTATTAACCAACCAGTTTTTCCATCTATAATTGTTTCTAGTGAACCACCGATTGCTGTTGCAACAACCATTCTTTTCATAGCTTGTGCTTCAGGAACAATTCTACCAAAAGCCTCTCCTCTTATACTACTGGAAACTATAACGTCTGATAATAAATATAAAGAAGGCATATCAGCAATATTGTTTTCTATTTTTATAAATTCATTTAAATTATTTTTTCTAATTTTCTTTTTTAACTTTTGCAAATATTTTTCATGACCTTTACTATCTCCAACTATTAAACAAATATAATTTTGATTTTTTAGCTTTTTTAATATATCCAAAAAATACATTTGTCCTTTCCATTCAGTTAATCTTCCCGGTAACAATATTATAGATTTATCATTTGGTACTTGAAGTTTGTTTATTATACTTACCATTCTTTGCTGTGTGATATTTTGTGGATTAAAAACTTCAGTATCAACTCCCCTATGTATGATTTTTACATCACCATTATTGTATTTTTTTCTAAAAATCTTATAATTATTATAAGCATATTCTTCAATGAAATTAGACACACAAATTATTTTATTAGCCATTACCATTGAAGAATTATAAAATCTTTTAAACCAAGATATTGGAAAATAACCTATAGAATAATTTCCATGAATTGTTGATACTAAAGGACATTTTACTTGTTTACATGCAAAATAAGCAGACCAAGCTGGAGCTCTTGATCTTACATGCACTAAATCAATTTTATTTTCTTTTATAATTTCTTTTATTTTTTTTATATTTTTCCATATTTTAAATGGATTTTTTGTATCAACATTTAGAGTTATATGCCTCCCTCCTGATTGTTCTATTTGATATACCATTTTACCACCAACAGATAAAACTATAGAATTAAAATTATGTTTTACTAAGTAATTGTTTATCTCAACAACACCCCTTTCTATACCTCCAGAAGTAAGGCTTGGGATTATTTGTAAAATAGTTTGTTTTTTCTCCATATATCTAAAATTTTAATATAAGAAAATTATACTATATAAATAATAAAAGTCAATTGATGTGAGTATTTTTTTATCTTGAAAAATTATTAATTTGAGTTATTTTTATAACAGAAATTATAGTTTTTTATATGCGAAAATTTTTTATTATTTTGTTATTAATCTTATCTAGCTGTTATAGTTTTAGAGAAAGAAATAAATTAGCTATACCACCGATTGCTAATAATGAATTAAGTATTTTAAATGAAGCAAATAACTGAAATAACACCAAGTTTATTTTATTACATTCAACACTTATTGATAAATTCTGGTAATGATAGTGATAATTCAACTTTTGGTGAAATACACGATAGGTTGTATAATCCTAAGATTTTTACTCCTGATGAATTTGCGAGAGAGGTATTTTATGTTATTTGCGTAGCTGGTTTTAAACAGACTACTGCTAAAAAAATGTGTCAAAAGGTCATTGATTATGTTGATGTTAATCAAAATCCAAAATTTGATGAATTAATTAAAATTTATGGGAATGTAAATAAAGTAAATGCAATTATAAAAGTTTGGAATGAAAGAACTAAATTACATAAAGAATTTTATAATTTATCAACACCTGATGAAAAGTTAGAATTTTTGTCAAAATTGCCTCATATAGGTAATATCACAAAATATCATATAGCAAGGAATTTAGGTATTAATTTTGTTAAATATGATATATGGATTCAAAGATTAGGTGTGGCTTTATATGGTAATTTAGAATATGCAGAAAAAGTAAGCAACAGTAAATTAAATCCAAAAATAAAAGAAATGTGTGATAAAATGTTTTCCGATTTAGAGATGCAAATCAATGAGAAAACTGGATATATAGATGTTGTTCTTTGGAAAGCATGTCAGCAAGGAGTTTTTGTTATAGAGTATGATAAAGTTTTTTTTAATCCTGATAAGTTTATTAATTGACATTTAAAATAAAATTATATTTACTATATGTAAAGTGATTAATTAAATGATTGATGCTGGATTCTTTATTTTCTGTTTTTGATATACCATTAACAATAGTATTGATTGCTTTATCATTTTTTACTATATTTTTTATTAAAACAATATATAGTTTATTTTTATCATTATTCATAAGCATTTTTTTAATTATATTTACTGCTACAACAATGCTTACACAACAAGTATTTTTAGGTGAATTTTTAATTATTAGTATCTTTTTTATTTTTGCTATACTGTTTTTTGTATTTAATTCTGATTGTAATTATGAGGACGAAGAACTTGAAGAAAATGAATATTCTTTATCTAAAATAACTTTATTAGTAATAGCATTTTTTGTAATATTTTCTATAATTGGAGTTAATTTTTATAAAATAGATAAATCAGAAAATCAGTTAATTACAAAAAATTTTGCAATACAAAATGATTTAAATGATCAAGATTTAAATAATAAACATTTACAATCTTATAATAATTATATGGAAAACATTGCTTTGCTAAATCAAAATAAAATTTTTCAAAAGCTAACACATATTATTATATTCTATATAGGTATAATAATTCTTTTATATTTTTTTAATAGAAGGAGGGAGGAAAATGAAAGGTGATTTAGTTCTTAGACTTGTAATATCTTTTTTAGTGCCATTATTACTATTATTTGGATTTTTTTCAATTGTAAATTACAATGTATTTGGTTTTTATAGTTTCGCTTTATCCTTTTTATATATATTACTAGGTTATTCACTATTATTCTTACGACATAAATATGTTAGCGTAAATAGTCTAATGTTTTTTAAAATTTTTGGAAGGACTTTAGTTGCTATTTTTATGTTTTTTTTGGTTTTTATTTTAGCTATTTTATTAAATTGGAAAATACCTTTATTATATGAGTATATTAAGTTTTAGAATAATAATATCTTGTTGTTTAATACTGATGATTTGTATAGCAACAATTGCCTTTTTATTGAGAAGAAAACCTATTTTAAAAATGGTTAATTTAGGATTTGTGTATTTATTAAGTACTATTTTTATGATGTATTTGATAATTATAAAACAGGCAGAAGATATTTTGTTTCCGACATTTATAATTATTTTTATAAATTTCTTATTGACGTTTTTAACTGGTGCAAGTATTCTTGGCAATTTATTAAAAGAAGATTATGAGGACGATGATTATGATGGATCTTATTAATTTGCCTTATTGTTTTTTATTTTTACCATTAATTCTTTCTTGTTTTAATACACTTCAGAATTATAAAACAACTAATATGATAATAACAATAGGATGTATTTCTTCTTTGCTTTTACTAGCTTTCTATTTGTTTCCTCTATTATTGCCAAATATTATCATGGAAAACAAAATAAACAATAGTGTTCTGTTCATTATGGGTGACTACAAAATTAGCATAATAAATTTAATATTTATTATAATGATTTTTTCTGTGAAATTATTGTCATTTATGTTCTTCGATGACCATTTGCTTATAACGAAAAAATTAAATTTCTTTTTTGCTATATATTTAATTAATTATTTTGCTATTTGTGGTATTTTGACTAGTAATAATATTTTTAATATTTTTATTTATTTAGAATTATATTCATTTAGCTTATATAATATAATGTCTGATTATAAAATAACAGATTATAACAAAGTAGCTTTTCAATACTATAATAATGGTGTTTTGGGTTCTATTTTCTTTATGTTTTTTGTATTTATAGTATATTTCACATTTGGAACATCTGATATTGATTATATTACAAAACATTTGTCTGCGGTGAGTGAAAATTATTTATATAATTTATCTGTAATAGTACTTGGATTTGGTATACTATTTAAATTTTTCTCATTCAATTTCTATTTTTCAAGTGTTTTGAAGTCATCAGAAATTTCAAATTTATTATTTATAAATATATTGTTTGGTGATATTATTATTGGTATTTATGTTTTGTGGAAATTTTTATTTTCTTTGTTTGATACAAACATCATTTTTAATATTTTTGGGTTAAATTATTTATTTCTTATCTTAGGTTCAATATTAGTTATCCATAATTCATATATTGTATTTAAACGAAAAAATTTATTACCTATAGTTTATAGTTTCTGTTTAATAACATTGGGATACATATTATTATTATTTGGTTTAAATAATTTATATGGTTTTATTAGCATAATTTCTTTTTTAATAAATCATATATTATTTAATTTTTTATTTTATATTTTTGTTGTATTATGTATTAATTTATTTGAAAAATCGGATACACCATTATTGTTTGCTTTTTACAAATATAGATTTTTGATATATGGTATAATATTATCAAAATTATTATTGCCAATAGGATTTAGCTTCGGTAGTTATTGGAATTTTATGTTATCAGCTATAGAAGCTAAGCAATATTTTTTATTCGTTCCATTATTATTTGAAAAAATCATGATGGTATTTTTGTTTTTAAAATATTATTTTATTTTCACAAAAGAACATAAAGAAAAATATAACTATTTAGACATAAACGAAGTAATTAAATTAAATAAAAATCATGTGGTTGTAATTTTTATATTATCTTTATTAATTATTTTGGTATCTATTTTTGAAGGTAATATATCTAGCATGTTGTTAAATTCTATTAGTAATGGTGGTATTTTATGATAAATTTATATTATTTTTTATCTAAGACTTTTTTGTTAATTCCAATATTTGCTATTTTGGGCAGTTTTACATTAAACAAGTTTACTAAAATTCAAAATTTACTTAATGATATTTCTTATTTATCATTTACCTCAATATCTTTTTTACTATTAATTTTTTGTAGTATGTATGGAGAATATGAATTTAAATTATTAGACATTTCAATAAATAATCCTATTTCATTTGCTATTAATTCTTTTAATTTAACTTTTGGTGCTATTTTTTCAATTTGTATTATTTTTTTAAATTATGTTTTTCAAAATTCTTTTAGTTTTTTGAAGCTTTTTAATAAATATAGACTTTATAATAAACAAATAACATTTTTATTGTTTTTTTCTTTATTGGTTATTTTTTCAAATAATGTTGTAATCAGTATATTAATTTATACATTTATTCTTTTTTCATCTTTATTTTTATTAACTAATCCTGAATTGAAAGACCTAAGAAAAGGTTATTCATTAACATTTTTAGTTGGATTAATATCAAGTATTATTGTTATCATGGTTTTCTCACATTATTTTTATTCAAACAATACTTTACTATTTATAAAACAAAATATAAAAGATGCCAATTTTAATTCTATTTATTATACAGTTTTATCTTTTGTTTTCTTATGTTCAAGTATATTTGTTTTACCAATTTATTTTTTCTTTAAACAAAAATTATATTATGAGGATTTTTTACCTGCTTTTATAATTTATTTTTTCCCTTTTATTTTTCTAAATACATTTATTTTTATAAAAATTACATATTATCTTTTCACTAATGAATTTAATAATTTAGGCTTGTACTTTTATTATATAGGTTTTATTTTGGCTGGCTTATTTATTTTT
Organism: Rickettsiales bacterium; assembly: GCA_035470525.1. Lineage (GTDB taxonomy): Bacteria > Pseudomonadota > Alphaproteobacteria > Rickettsiales > UBA1997 > CALXSC01. The sequence goes on along the minus strand of DATIQT010000047.1, from coordinate 2,439 downwards.
TCTATAATTCAAATAATTTTTGAAATAAAAAATAGTTTAAAGTTTACAATTTTATTTAATTTTTCAAATTTCTTAATATTTTTATCACAACTTTTATTTATAAACAGTGATTTAGAACTTATTAAAGTTTTTTCTAATTTCATTATTTTAATAGTTGCTATTTTCTGCAATATATTTGCTTATAGTGGAATTTTGTTTTTATTATTAAATTCTAATTTAAATTCTACCTATTTTTTATATAAAAATAAAAAAACTGAACTAAATTTTTATATTCTAACATTAGTTACTCCATTATTTTTAAATTTACTATTTTTTATAAAATTAAATTTTTACAATTTTAATATTTTATACTTTATAAATTTAATTGAAATCGCAGTACTTTTCTTATTATTCTGCATATTTATATATTTTTTCTTATTCAAAAAACCTATTTCAAAAAATATACCTGAATTAAAAACTATAACTGATCTTGAAATGCTTAAATTTTTTATCGCACCTTTATTTATGTTTTTTTTATTAATAATAATTTTTTATTTTAATAACGAAATAATAAAGATTATACTTGAAAAATAAAAAAGTTTTCTTAGAAATATTTCAATTGTTAAATAAATTTTATAAATGGAAGAAATAAGATTTACAAAAGATCACTATTATGTGATTATGGAAAATGATTTAGCTACTGTTGGTTTGACAGACTTCATACTAAATAAAATAAAAGAGGATATCACTCTTATAGAATTACCAGAAATAAACAACCTTTACAACAAAAGTGATCAAGTTGGAAGTATTATTTTTGCCGATGATGAGATCCTTTTATATACCCCATTTACTGGAGAAATGACCGAAATCAATGAAAATTTAATTAGTGAACCAGATACAATTAAAGACTCGAATTATGATGACAACTGGTTATTTAGAATATATATAACAGATTTAAACGAACTTGAAGACACTATGTCAAAAAGTGAATATGAGGATTATTTAGAAACATTATGAAAAATAATCAATTAAACATTTTAGAAACAGAAAATCTTGTTTTAAGAAAACTTGCAAAAACCGATTTTAGATCTTTTTGCAAGATTCATCAAAGTCCTGTTATTATGAAATATTTCGATGGTGGTCCAAAAACACTTGAACAAGCAAGAGAAAGATTTAACGAAATAATAGAACATCAAGAAAAATATGGTTTCAGTTATTATAGTATATTTTTAAAAGATACAGACGAATACGCAGGACAAGCTGGATTATATTACAATTATGATATGTCAGTTAACCTATGTTATGCTTTCCTAGAAGAATTTCAAGGAAAAGGTTATGGTACTGAGGCTGTTGTAGCGGTTCTAAAAGAAGGATTTGAAAAATTTGGCTTTAGTGAAGTTACAACTATGTCTTCAATGAAAAACCAAAGTTCAATCAATTTACTTGAAAAAGTTGGTGGAAAAATGACGAGAGAAAAGACTTTATTTTCCGGAATGAACGTTCTCTGTTATTCAATAACAAAAAATAATTTTTACGATGCTATATCAAAATTAAAACAATATACCTACAGAGAAGCTATTGGTTGTATGTTAATAAATAATAAAGGTCAAATATATACTTTTCAAAGATCTGATTTTCCTGATTGTTGGCAATGCCCAGAAGGAGGTATCGACAAAAATGAAAGTGAATTAGACGCTACATATAGAGAAGTATATGAAGAAATTGGCATAAACAAAGATAAATTAAAATTAATCACAGAATCTCACAAAACATTTAAATATACTTTTGACAAAGGTTATACAAAATATGGTTACAATGGTCAAAAAAAGAAGTTCTTTTTATTTGAATTTTTAGGCAACGAAAATGATTTTAATTATAATATAACCGATGAAAAACCAGAATTTATAGGTGTTAAATTAGTTTCAAAAACTGAATTACCAAATTTAGTTTTTTACATTAAAAAAGATATGTATAAAGAAGTTATCAAAGAATTCGACAAATACTTAAAATAAATTAATTTCATTTTTAGTTTGTTTAAGTATATAAAAGAACTCAAACCATTTATACTTTTATTTCTCAACACACAACTCATTTACCACCCCAACTCCAACCACAAACAAATCGTACGCCCCTAACACGATCTCAACCCTCCACCTATACACCTCCGCTCTCAAGCAGATTGTTCACTTATTATTGTCTTAACACCTTATCATAAAATTTTCCATTAAATTTTTTATAATAACTATACAACAATAGAGTATTATCTAACATCTCAAATGTTTTTGAATATCTTTTACTCTTTCTATTAAATCTAGCTAAATTGTCTCTTATATTACTGTTTGTAGCCTCTATCATATGTGTTTTAGTTTTTCCATCACTTATTTCTAATAAATGTTTTACTCCTATAGATTCAAAAGCTACATCATAACAGCTATTTCCGTCTGTATATATTTTCTCTAT
>DATIQT010000046.1:0-22515 GCA_035470525.1 Rickettsiales bacterium | reverse complement strand
GTTTAAAGATGTAAAGTGTATTGAATACTCTGGCAAGAATAATGAAAACTTTATAATCACTACAAAATCAAGTAAAAAGTATAATAATACACAAGTTATGATTTTATCAGCATTGGATTTGAAAGATGAATATAATAGAGTATTATGTGAGGGTGATATTATAGAACAACATTGCACTATAGCATATGTCTATTATGACCCTAACGAATCAGCTTTTAAAACTAGAAATATTAAGAAAGATGTAAATAGAATTTGTATTAGTTCATATAATACCTATATGGCAAATGTTGTAGGAAATGTGTTCAAAGATGCAGAAAAAGTTTTGAAAAAAATAAAAATGGACGGAGATCAGATTGATATAGATGGAGTAAGGGAAATGGTGAGATATTTTAAGATTGATAAACCTATGAAGATTATTCATTGTAAGCCCCTTTGTGGAGTTGTATCTTCATCCCAATACAATAAAATAAAAAAATAACTTGATGTTTTAATAATTGAATAGTAGTTTTGATGGTGGAGAGTTGATGAGAACTTATTAAAAAATTAGATTCTAATGTGAATACTAATTTATCAAAACTTCTAAAGTCAGATATTCAATATTTTCTCCCGATCGCAAATTAAATTCAGCTCTCCACCTTTTTTATTTTGCTTGTTTATGTAGTTTTGCTAAATGTCTGTAATATCTAGCTATTTCTTTTAATCCATAACATAATCTAACCTCTGCAACACCTCTCTTTTTTAATTCAGCATCAATCTCAGTTACCCCTTTACCCTCTATTACAAATTCTCTTACAACTTCCCTTGTATTTAAATCTGTAATAGAAGATATTGCTTTGTTATATCTATCCCAAGCATCTAAATTTTGGATTAAATGAAATTCATTATTCATTTTTGTAGACTTTTGAACTTTTACTTCATCAATGATATTGGTGGAACATCTATTTCTAAAACTTGTTTCATAATCAAGTAGGAGTCTTTCTCCAGAGGCATATTGCGACTGGTTTATGATTTCTTTTTCATAAAGTTTTAGAAGGTCGTTTGGTCTTCGCTTTATGGGTTGTTTAGCTTTCTTTTTGTTGTCGCTGTCGCTATTGCTTTCATAAACGACTTTGTCTTCCTTGTAAGTATGAATACTTTTTGATTTGTTTTTCTTTTTTGTCATGATTTTCCTTTATTTGTTGTTTTAATGTCTTTTGCTGTTTCTCTCATACATCTCATGCTTCACGATTAAATCTTCTACATAATTTGTGAATGCAGTAGGTATTTCTATTCTAACTATTCCAGATTTAATGACTTGATCTCTGAATGGTTTGCTTCGTAGATACATTGTAAAGCAATCATCTAATAATCTTGTTGATTGATTACTTGGTTTTGTTGAAATCTTTGAAAGGTGATTTGTTATTCCTATTCCGCAACCATTAATCTTTGCCGTTCCAAATGAAAGTATATGTGCTTGAATAGATATAAAGTCAGTCATAATCTCATCAAGTATTTCTATTGGTGTTGGGTACATGTTTGGGTGTGAATATGGTTGAGATTCAGTTTTAAATTTTTGTCTTATTTGGTTTGTGGTTGTTGAATTTGTGTTTTGATTTGAATTTTGATTATCTCTATTTTCTCCAAAGTATTGCTTTAAAGCTTCATCTCTTAAGTTTTGATATTTGTCTTTTGCTTCTTTGTACTTTTCTACTTCATTTTTCTCATTTTTATGTTTATCCATCTCTTTATGTTTTAATTCCGCTACAGTATCTCCGGTAATCATGGCCACGACTTGTGCTGGACTAGGTCTTGATTTGTTAAATCTAAAACATTGATTTATTCCGTAGACTATGTTTTCTTGATAAATGTCTTTGAAGTGATGTTCTATTGTGATTCTAGCATTTATGAACTTTTCTATAGCTTTCTTTGATATTGGGTAGATTAGATATATTTGGGTTATGTAGGTTTTAGTCTTTGGATAACCTCTTAATATTTCATCATATTTTGCTAAGTCTTTTTCAGTCTGAAGCTTATCTTCAGTTTCATTTTGGGTTTTAGTTTCATCACAAATTAGAAGTTGAGTTGACTTTTTTTCTTTGATTGTTTGTTCTTTGGTATTTTTATTCTGCATGTTGCTTTCCTTTAAATTTTATTATTTTTTATATGATTAAATCATCGCAATCTTCATCTTGCTTTTGTTTCATGTACTGCATTTGTCTCCGCTTATAGTAGTCTTCAATTTTGATAAATTTTTCTCTGAAACTCTTTCCGCTTTCTATAACTGGCTTGTATTTGTCTTCATAGTGAATGTCTGCATTAAGGGTATTTATGATTAGGAACATGCTGTATATTGCATTCTCACTTCCCCTTGCGGATTCTAAAGTTTTATAAAGTTTGCTTATTTCTGTTGTCCAATTAGATAATTGGCTATTTGTTATGTTTATTCTCTTTTGTGTTTCTATAAGTTGTTTGATTCTATTGGCTATTTCTGTAAATTGTGGAAATAGTGAATTTTCTTTTAGTATTTTTTCTTTATTTGTTCTTACTTCTTTGTTCTTACTTATTTTGTTCTTATTATATGTCATGGTGTTTTCGGTATCACTAGTCATGTTGTTTTCGGGGTCACTGGCGGTGGTGATTTCGGGGTTACTAGTGGTGGTGCTTTCAACAGAACTAGTTATTAAGTTTTCAAAGTCACTTGTAGAGTTGTTTTCAATGGAACTAGTTGTTGGATTTTCTTGTGTCTTTTCTTCTTTTTTTATTTCTATTTCTTTGTTTAGTAAATCTTCAATTCTTTTGAAGTTGATATCATAATAATTCCTTGCCGGACATCCTTTCTTTACTATGAATATTAATTCATTATCTTTTAAGAACTTTAAACTACTATTTAATGAGTATTCTGTTAGTCTTGTATCATTTAGTATGTTTTCTTTTGTATAGAAGAACTCTTCCTTGAAGAATTTATATTTATCTATAAAAAAACTAAGTAGAAAGCTGTTTTCTAAACCTATTAATTTTACAAGCTTTTTATTTAAAGTGTAATAACCATCTTGAGATAGTAGTTCAAGTATTAAATCTTTAAGCATGATTTACCTCTTTGATTTTTTGTTGATTGATGTAGCCTGCAGTAATGTAAATCTTTTCTTAACCTGTGGTCTGTCTGTTATGTCTGAGATACTTCTATAGAACTCAACCTTTATGATTAATCCATTGTCTTCTATGTATTCTGTGAGATTATCTTCATTATATTTGTCTAACTCTACTAATGGTTCAGAATTGAAATAAGCTATTGCTTTTTTATATGCTGATTCAATAGTTGCCTTATACTTTAGCTCTATAACACCATCTATCCATTTCTTTCTGTAGTTAGCTTTTTCAAATTCTAAAGAGGCTTGTTCTTGAATTTGAAAGAGTTCCTTTGCCGAGAAAGTGAGGAGTTTGGAGATTGGGGTTTTATCTAAAAGATTTAAATCAATGGTTTTGGAATTTGGTTTGTTATCTTTTAAAGTTTCTTTTTCATTTTTTATTTTATTTTCATTCATGATAAATAATAAATATTAATACTATTTATTTGATGTGAACGAGAATGGAAAGTGTCGGAAATATTTTTAAAATATTTTTTAGTTTTATTTTAATTTTATCTTTCCTATCTGGTTTTTCTTATGTTTCTTATTTATTCATTTTTTTACTTTTTGTTCTATTCCCAACCATCTATTCCATTCTCTTTAAATATTTTTCTGATTTTATGTATTTTGCTGTATACAGTATCTCTTGAGATTTTTAACTCTTTTGCAATATCTGTTACATTTTTATCTTGTAATAACCTGCATAGTTCTTTTAAATCATCTGGAAGATTATTGATTACTTGTAATAACTTTTTGTCTCTTGTTGATTTATAATACTCTTCAAATGTATTTGCATTTGTATCTTCAATTAAATCTATAATTTCTGATGAATTATTCTCTGTGGAATTATTTTCAGAAGTATTTGTTGCATCATTAAGAGATACTTTTGAAAAATACTTTTTATGTATTTTTGATTTTCTGATCAATTCCTTGAAAATGTTTTCCATTAGAATTGATACCCAATTTTTATAAGATGATTTGGATTTGTCATACTTATACTTTTTTATTTGGCACAAAAAAAGAGCAAGTATTTCTTGCTCTAAATCATCTGTTTCATAAAAGCTATAATATCCCTTTCTGACTAGCTTTAGGGAATAATACTTTGCACTGTTTATAACATAGGAATCTATGTCAACAGTAGTGTTGACTTTGGTTAGTTTCATAACAACTTGCTGATAATTAATAAAATGATTTTATTAATTATAGGTTGCTACTCTTGAAACTTTTTTAAAAGAAAAAGAGTAATAAAAGTTGTGTTAAAATACAAAAGTTAATTATTACAAAATATTATTGAAAAATAAGACTTAATCACAAACTGAACTTTTTGTTTATACCTTTCTTATCCAGTAGGGAGAATAACATCACTAACTTTTTCTCAAGGAAAGAATTTTTATGTATTTTTACTGAACTTTCAACAAGTTAGTTGTCGGTCTCTTCCTATCTTTACAAAAATTTAAACAAAAAATTACTTACTCACAAGTTAAGTTCATTATAAATTAATTAAATATTTTCAATAGTTCACTTAAATAATGAGTTAGTAATTATGTCCCTTATGCTCTAGGACAATGTAGATAACTAACTTTTTTAAATCTTCTATATCAAGTGTACTTGACTAAATGTAATAAATTTAATGCTTGCTTAACCATTCAAACTGAACTTGAAATTTTTTGAAATTAAAAACTCAAGTTCAGTTCGCTAGAGAAAACTCCCATTTTGAGAGAAAAAAGAGTAAAAAAACGATTAGAAAATAAAAAGTAAAGTTAAGTTTGAAGACTGCCGAAGCCCTTGAATTGTGGGGTTAAAATTTGGTTGTAAAAAATTGAGAAAGTTTAGTTTTTGGTTTTATGGTGGTGGATTAATTATTACAATTCTAATTGCTCTCTTTTTACAACTAAAAATTAACTTGTTTAAAAAGTTAGAATAACAAAATGGTAAAGCAATATCGTTTTCTAACTTTAAAGTACGATTAGTAGCAATCATTGAAAATACAATGTATAAAAAGATATTATATCTTTTTATACAACCTTTTAAACTAAAATTCTAATCCAAATTTTTCCTTTTATTTTTTTCCTCATAGATGCAACCTATAATTACTAACCATTTTAAATAATTATAGGTAAGTTGTTATGACATTGAAAAAAGTCAGCACTGCTGAAGGCATTGTTTCTTATGCCCAAAGCAGTGCTAAATTTTATGCACTAAAATTAATTAATGATAAGTGCTATTCTTTTTATGAGGCAGATGATTTAGAGCAAGAAATACTTGCTCTTTTTTTGTATCAAATAAAAAGGTATCCTTATGATCTAAACAAATCTTCAGAGAAACATTGGATCTCAATTATAATGGAAAATATTTATAAGAATCTAAAGAGTAAAGCTATTAGAGAAAGTAAGTATATTTCTAAAGTATCGTTAAATGATTCAATAACAAATTCATCAAGACAAAATAATAATGAGCAAATTAATGAATCAGAAATAATAGACTTTATTCAAGATGATAAGTCTAATACATTTGAAACATACTGCAAGCAAAAGACAAAAGAAAAAATTACAAAAGCTATTGAAGATTTACCAAATGACTTAAAAGATATATGTAGATATTTACAAACTGATAATGTTTCAGATATCTCCAAAAAGTTAAACATCTCCAGAAAAACAATATATCAAAAAATACATAAAATTAAATCAATTTTTGAGAAATGTGGAATTGATAAAGATTGGGATTTATAGAGTTAAAAAGTAAATAAAAAATATTTTAAAAAAACAGGGTAACACTTTTTGATCTCGTTTGTATAGAATATATAGTTTAATAAAATTATATAATTTATGGCATCAGATGAATGCAAAAATATTAATACTACTAGTAATGTCAATACAAGTAATGAAAAAATCAATATCAAAAATGAAAAAGCTAAAACATACAATATTGATACTGATAAAAAACAGCATGTTGTTGATTTAAACATTTTAGATAAAACTTCTATCTCCAAACTCCTCACTTTCTCGGCAAAGGAACTCTTTCAAATACAAGAACAAGCATCCATTGAGTTTGAAAAAGCTAACTACAGAAAAAAGTGGATAGATGGTGTCATAGAACTAAAATATAAAACTACTATTGAATCAGCATATAAGAAAGCAATAGATTACTTCAATTCTGAACCATTAGTAGAATTAGACAAATACAATGAAGATAATCTCACAGAATACATAGAAGACAATGGATTAATCATAAAGGTTGAGTTCTATAGAAGTATCTCAGATATAACAGACAGACCGCAGGTTAAGAAAAGATTTACATTACTGCAGACTACATTAATCAACAAAAAAGCAAAGAGGTAAACTATGTTTAAAGATTTAATATTAGAATTACTATCTCAAGACGGTTATTACACTTTAAATAAAAAGCTTGTAAAACTAATAGGTTTAGAAAATAGCTTTTTACTTAGTTTTTTTATAGACAAATATAAATTCTTCAAGGAAGAGTTCTTCTATACAAAAGAAAATATACTGAATGATACAAGACTAACTGAATATTCATTAAATAGTAGTCTTAAGTTTTTAAAAGATAACAACTTAATATTCATAGTAAAGAAAGGATGTCCGGCAAGGAATTATTATGATATTAACTTCAAAAGAATTGAAGATTTACTAAAGGAAGAAATAGAACTAAAAAAAGAAGAAAAAATACAAGAAAATCCAACAACAAGTACTACTGAAAACAATACAACAAGTGACTGTGAAAACTTAATAACTAGTCCTATTGAAATCACCACCGCCAGTGACCCCGAAAACACCACCACTAGTGATACCGAAAACACCATGACATATAATAAGAACAAAATAAGTAAGAACAAAGAAGTAAGAACAAATAAAGAAAAAATACTAAAAGAAGATTTTGAAAATCAAAAAACTGAAAATTCAGTAATTCCAAAACCATCAAAAAAAGAACTTCAACAATCTGACCCATTATATCCACAATTTACAGAAATAGCCAACAGAATCAAACAACTTATAGAAACACAAAAAAGAATAAACATAACAAATAGCCAGTTATCTAATTGGACAACAGAAATAAGTAAACTTTATAAAACTTTAGAATCAGCAAGGGGAAGTGAGAATGCAATATACAGCATGTTCTTAATCATAAACACTCTTAATGCAGACATAGACTATGAAGACAAATACAAACCAGTTATAGAGAGCGGAAAAAGTTTCAGAGAAAAGTTCATCAAGATTGAAGACTACTATAAACGAAGACAAATGCAGTATATGAAACAAAAACGAGATGAAGATTGTGACGATTTAATCATATGAAAAATAAGAAAAATAATAAAATTTAAAGGAAAACAACATGCAAAATGAAAAACCAATTCCACTTTTAATCTCTGTAGAGAATAAAACTAGCACCAATAACAACTACACCAATAAAACCCAAACAGAAACTGAAGATAAGCTTCAGACTGAAAAAGACTTAGCAAAATATGATGAAATACTAAGAGGTTATCCAAAGACTAAAACCTACATAACTCAAATATACTTAATCTACCCAATATCAAAGAAAGCCATAGAGAAATTCATAAATGCCAGAATAACAATAGAGCATCACTTCAAAGACATTTATCAAGAAAACATAATCTATGGAATAAATCAATGTTTCAGATTTAACAAATCAAGACCTAGTCCTGCACAAGTTATAGCCATGATTACCGGAGATACTGTGGCGGAGTTAAAGCACAAAGAGATGGATAAACATAAAAGTGAGAAAAATGAAATAGAAAAGTATAAGGAAACTAAAGAAAAATATCAAACTCTAAGAGATGAAGCTTTAAAACAATACTTTGGAGAAAACAAAGAGAATCCAAATATAAATCCAATAAGACAAAAGTTTAAAACCGAATCTCAACTACACCAATTCATGTACCCAACACCAATAGAAACACTTGATGAAATCATGACCGACTTTATATCAATTCAAGCACATATACTTTCATTTGGAATTGCAAAGATAAACGGTTGCGGAATAGGAATAACAAATCACCTTTCAAAAATCTCTACAAAGCCAAGTAATGAATCAACAAGACTACTTGATGATTGCTTCACAATGTATCTACGAAGCAAACCATTCAGAGATCAAGTCATTAAATCCGGAATAGTTAGAACAGAGATACCAACTGCATTCACAAACTACATAGAAGATTTAATCGTGAAGCATGAGATGTATGAGAGAAACAGCAAAAGACATTAAAAACAACAAATAGGAAAATATCATGACAAAAAAGAGAAACAAGTCAAAAAGTATTCATACTTATAAGGAAGATAAAGTTGTTTATGAAAGCAATAGCGACAGCGAGAATACAAAGAACAAAAAAAACAATCCAAACACTAAACAACCCATCAAGCGAAGACCAAATGATCTCCTAAAGCTTTATGAAAAAGAAATCATAAACCAATCACAATATGCCTCCGGAGAAAGACTCTTACTTGATTATGAAACAAGTTTCAGAAATAAGTGTTCCACCAATATCATTGATGAAGTGAAAATTCAAAACTCTACAAAAATGAATAACGAGTTTCACTTAATTCAAAATTTAGACGCTTGGGATAGATACAATAAGGCAATATCATCTATTACTGATTTAAATACAAGGGAAGTTGTAAGAGAGTTTGTAATACATGGTAAAGGATTAACTGAGATTGATGCTGAATTAAAAAAGAGAGGTGTAGCAGAGGTTAGATTATGTTATGGATTAAGAGAATTAGCGAGATTTTATAATGTGAATCATTATAAATAAACCTAATTTTTATTTTTAAGTATATAAAAATCTTTATCAAAGGTAAAATTAATTCCTATTGGTTTTAAATGATTTTTTATCCAATGATTAAAAATAAACCATTCAGTTGAAATATATTTATTTTTGAATACTAAATCAAAATTTTTTAATAAGGATGTTGCTTTATTCATTGTAATAGAATCAGCAAAATAAATAAGATCAGAATTCAATAAAAATAATTCATCATCAATATTTGTCCTATTATATGGTGTCTTAGCATAAAAAATTGAATTTTTATTAAATTTTAGACAATTTTTATAATATACATTTAAAAAATCATAAATAAAAAAATCTGTATTAAAATACAAATCAAATCTAGTTTGTATTATCCAATCATATTTAAATTTATTATCTTTTTCATATTTATTTCTTAATCTATTAACGGAATAAATACTATGAAATAAATTATAGATATCATAAACTTTTCTAGTTTTATTATTTATTAAAACATCTATATTCTTATTTTTAAATTTATTTTTTTGTTCTTCAATTATAATTAATTTTGGATTATATACTGATATAATTTGGTTTAAATCAGAATTTTTTAGTTTATCAGAATCTTGATAATTCCATGTATGTATAAAAATGTCAACATCAATTCCGTTGCTTTCATAAACATATACTAATTTAGTAAAAAAACTATTAATTGTTTTTTCATAAGTTCTTAAATAACCATATAATTGGATTGCAATTTTATTCATAACTTATTATATGTACTTTGATATTCTATGATATTTTTTAACCCACTCAATAGATCTGTTTTTGGAAAATAATTAAATTCTTTTATAATTTTTGAATTATCTCCAATACAATTTTTAAATACTTCTTGTTCTACTCTTTCTTTACTTAAATTATATTTTTTATTAAACAATGTCTCATACCTATCCCAAAAGTTTTTGGATTCACCTTTATTATATATAAATTCTTTTTCTAAGGCTTCAAAAATAGTCTTTGCTATTTCCAATGCGGAATAGCCTTTCTTGCTTGCAAGATTAAAAATTTCGGCTTTATAATGTTTTTGACTTGTCATCATCAAATATAAATATTGTAATAAATCTTCAATATAAATGTAATCGCGTTTTACATCTGTTGTATTGTATATAGTCGGAATATTCCCAGCTAATACCTCTCTAACAAGAAAACTCGTAAAAGGAGGATATTTTCTCTTAAAATCTTGATGAGGACCAAAAACATTAAAAAATCTGCAAATAGTTATATCCATTCCATAATTTTGCGCAAACGATTTGCATATTTGTTCAGAACAATATTTTGTAGTCGCATATATAAGGTTTGGCTTTACAATGTCATCCTCTTTATGTACTTCATGATCCAAATTGTTTTCATAAACAGCCGATGTAGAAGCAAAAATAAATTTTTTCACATTAGAATCTCTGCAAGCCTCTAAGACATTTGCAACCCCACTTGTATTTATATCAAAAGCTTTATACGGATCTGATTCGTTTTCTGGTAAAGCTGAAATACCAGCAAAATGGAAAACAATATCAATATCTTTTAGATACTTACCGAAATCTTTATTTCTTACATTGTCTAAAATAAAATTATCTTTTAATTCTTGTATATCTTCATAATTATCTCTATAGCCGTATTCAAGAGTATCCAATAAAACAACTTTATGACCATTCTTCAGCAAAAATTTTCCTAATTCTGACCCTATAAAACCAGCACCACCAGTAATTAATACTTTCATATTTTCCCTTTTAATTAATATAATCTTCTAAATTTCCATTTCTTGGAAAAGTAATCGCAGCAGCTGAAGGATATGGATTTGTCGAAGCAAAATCATTTATAATAACTCTTGCTGCATGATTCATACCCATCAAAATTGCATAAGGTTTTAATCCTAATTTCTCAAATATTTTTTCTAAATCTTTTCTATATTCTTCAGTTCTTGAAGTTGTAATAACTATCTGTGCTCCTTGATTTTGTAATTTTATTAATGTTTTCACATTATTTTCTAGAGGTTCATTGTTATTACTCCAATTTATCTTTCCATATTTTCCACAATTTTTTAAAATAACCCCATCTACATCAACAAAATAAGTTCTATACTTTCTTTGAACTTCTTTCCATTCATTCAATGTTCCCCAATCAGCATAGTCTGTCGCTTCCAAATATTGAAACATATTATTTTTATCTAATAAAAGGAATGAAATAATATTACTTATAAACATTTCACCTTTTACTTCTTGTTTTATAAGATAATTATAAGATTTTAAAAATAATTCAACATTTTCAAAGCAATAAACACCAATACAGATAATATTAGATACAATTCTCTTTTCTATTATATCTCGAATTATATTTTGTTCGTTTATAATTAAAAAACTTTTACCAGGGACATTTGTAATTTCTGGGTGCTTATATAAATTATATCCAACAATAGCATTTTGAATTTTATTTTTAAGTGGAATTTCAACCATATTGTCGCAGTCTTTTATAACAAGAGAACCTTTAATATTCATTTTTTCAATAGTTAAAGCAACTGTTTCACTTGCACTTTTTGTAAAATCATCAAGAACACAAAATTCTAATTTATTTTTTATATCTTTATGTAAAGCAAAAGCTTGCTCTAAAATTAATTTTGATTCATATTTTTCAACATGTTCCTTTATCAATGTTATTATAATTCTGTCAAAAATATTTAAATCCAAACCTTCTATAGCTTTTTCAATCATTAAATTTCCATCTGGGTGAGTAAGCATATATTTTGGTTTCATATTTGGAAATCTGTTAGATTTACCACCACAAGGTAATAATAAGGTATTAGTCATGATTCAAAAATTTTTTCGTTGATAAAATATTAATTAATTTTTCTAATGCATTATTTAGAAAGTTTATTGTTAGTTCATCTTTTGCATAACTATATATTCTTGTAATATCATTCAATAGAACATAATAAATACTCTCGAGCATTAAAGAATTTTCAGAACTAAAATTAATATTAGATATATTTTTTATTAATATATTTTTTGCAAATAATATTTTATCTTTTTGCTTTTGATTTAATTCTTTAAATCTATATGACCAACCTAGTTCTAAATCCTGCAAAATTCTAGAAACATCAAACATCCAAGAATTATAAAAAGAGTCAAGTAAATCTATAACATATATATTATCATCTTTTAATAAGATATTTTGTAACGTTAAATCGCCATGACAATCACTATTTGGAATTCTTGTCCAATCAAAATTTTTCAATTTTTCTATACTAAAATTGAATAAATCATTATTTAAATTTCTACTATCAAACTCATTTTGCATAGAATTTATTTTTTTGTTAAAGATAAAATTTTGTTGAGTATTCTTCTTTATTTTATTTATTGATAGGTTTTTTAATAATATGTTAATATAAAATTCAATTTCATCGTCTTGCATGCTAAATAAAACATCATAAAATAAAGGAGCATTAATATATTCCATATCAAAATAAAAAAGATTATTTAATATACCATAATTGGAAATTTTAGGAGTTAAAATATAATCATTTCCTTTAAAATTTAATTGTTTTAAACATTGTTTTTTTAACCTACGATTATAATTAAAATCTCTTGAAATTTTTCTAACAAAATTATTTCCATTTTTTTCATATTTTTCTAAAATACAACCAGAATACCCCTTCAAATTTTGAATCATATAGCTCTCCCGTATTATTTTTATTTAATTTAAATACTAATTATCGCAAATATTATTCTTTTATTTTATACAAAAATATCTCTGGATACCAATTCAGTGCAATCTACAACCTTTGTTGGAACTTTATACTTAATATGTTTGTCTAGAAATAACCAAGCATCAACACCAGTTTTTCCAGAAATTTCTGCAATATTTAATTGTGTTGTAGATTTATCATCTCCATATGCCGTAGATACTCCACCAAAATGTTTTGTTAGAGAATACCCAACTCCTGTTTCATCGCACTGATCATCTGTTCCAACAATTTGTTCTTTCGGAATTCCATAAACATAAGAAATAAATCTCAAAGGTAATTCTTTATTAACATTTTTTTTAGCCACAAAAACCGCACTTCTAGTGCAAAATCCTTCAAAATCTATTCCGCTACTTTTTAAAATGTCATTAACTTCTCTTGTTATAGTTTTTACATATTTAGCATAAAAGTCATCTTCCATATCTTCTTGCTTTATAACTGATGCTTGAAAACCATAATCTTTTTCACTTTTTATTTTTATAACTGGATATCCATATTTTTGTTCCAATGTTTTAGCTAATGTTTGAAATACAAATTCCCGTTCTTCAACCGTTATTTTGTTGATTGATTGAGGAACCACTTTGAAAAATTTCGCTAAATTTATTTCATGTGATATTAATTCATCATTTTTTCTTTCATACCAAACAACTTTGCTTCCTTGTTCTGGAAATAAAAAGAAATGTTGTAATGCTTCGTCAGGTAATCCTTCGATTACAGAATTTCTTATATTTTCTATAATTAATCCAGGTCTAATACTTCTCGCGCTACAAATTCCAAATGGAATTCCTTGTATAAGTTTTTCTTTGATTGATGTTATAACTTCATTGCAAACATTTTCACAACTCTCATCAAGTGGTGTTAAATTACCATCAATATCAGCAATATGTCCTTTAAATTCAGATTGTTGAAATCTATTCCATAATGTAGAAAGCATTTCTCTCCTTTGCAAAATTAATAATTCAATAATATTACCAGCTCGATCGACTTTGAAAGCTTTGCCATTAATTGGACTTACCCAAATTGTTTTCTCAAGTAAATCCAGAGTACTTTTTATACCTCCTCCAAACATAACTGGAGCATCCATATCAGATTCATAGCACCTGTCATTTTCTCCTATTGAAAATGAATATGAATCGATAAAATCAGAATCAGCACCTTTTCCCAAAGAGTATAAATCTATTATTTTCAAAATTCTACCTTTACAATCGATTCCTAATTCTCTTTCTTTTTCAGCTAAAAACCTTTCAGCTATAGGACTAGTTTTTGAAACTAATTCTTGAGTGAAATGTTGATTAGCCCATCCTTTACCAACAGCTGAAACGTCAAGGCCAATTCTTCCAGCAACTCTAAAAATACAGCTAACTCTCTTATCCTGCCTAGAGTATGAATCTAAAATATTCTGTAGTATAAATGCTGATTCAAATCTTGAATCTGTTCCATCGAATCTAACACAATTTGGATTGGCTGGGTCGTCTCCACAAAGTGAAGTAATATTAATTCTAGTTGGTAATCCATCATATAATTCATAATCTCTTCTATCTTCAGTATAAGTTCTTAAATCAGATTTTTGTTTATACACTCTGGCTCTATCTAATCCAAAGGCACCTAATTGTTTTAACATATCATTTATGGCTAGCTTAGTTTGTTCTGAAAGAGGATTTATAATAATATTACCACCTAAAGAACAAGGTAAACGAACGATTGTACCTCCTGTGGAATAAACATATGCAGAATCTGCTATTGAAGGTTTTTCATCTTTTTTATATTTATTAAAAATTCTATCTACTTCACTTAAAGGTTTGCCTGTTGCAAAACCAATAGGAATGCCATTTTCAATAAGTGCTATAAGTATATTTATGACCCCATCATCAATTTTTTCAAACTCAATACTATCTGCTGTTTTTGCTTTTTCAGTAAGTACATCACCAATATCAAGTAATAAAGCATTTCTTGGACGAACTAATGCAATTGCTTTCTGTTTTTCCTTATCCATCATTTTATTTTGAGATGATGAAACTAATTGTATTTTATGTTCTTGTCTACTTAATTGTTCATATCTTTTTGTTTGACTTACTTCAAAATCCTTAAACGATAAAAATAAATGAACCTCTTTATTCAAAAATAAAGACAAATTTTTTTTGAGTTCTTCACTAAAATCAAGTAAAAATCTTTCATCTAATGATGATTGCACATTATCAAGAATTACAAATATATGATCATTAGATAACTTCTGATTTCCATCTGAATGTGAGTCTAAATATTCTCTAACAATTCTTAAAGATACTAAACCTGAAAAATATAATGTATTAGTCTTTAAATATTCTGTATCTATTTTTTCTGAATATTCTTTTCCTTCATGCTTTAGTAATCGAAATTCAAATATTTGCTCTTTATCAAATATTCTTGTTCTTAAAGACAATCTATCTTCTCTAATAGATAAAATAGTAAAAAATTCCATAATTTTATAAATTTAAATCGTGTACAGTAGAAAATAACTAAAATAATTAATTTGTCAATACTAGAAATTGTAATATTTTTTTTAAAATATTTATATAGACAAAACAATTCAATGGCTTATTAAAATATATAGCTTAATCATTGATAAAAATTAATTGTTAAAGCATATTAATTAATAATTAAAAAGCTAAACAAATATCTTACAAAAAACCTGCATCTTAAACATAAGATTTGAAATAATTTCTATATAAATTTTATATTTTAATTATTTGAATTATCCATTATAAATTCATATTTTTACTTACCTTACCTTCTCTAACATCATCTATTTTAATATACTCATTCTTATTTATGGCTTTGTTTTCTGATATAAATTTTTTATTTGTATCCTTTACAATCTTCATAGGTTTATCAATCTTAAAGTATCTTACCATTTCCCTTACTCCATCTACATCAATCTGGTCTCCGTCCATTTTTATTTTTTTCAAAACTTTTTCTGCATCTTTAAACACATTTCCTACAACATTTGCCATATAAGTATTGTCTGAAGTAATATAAATTTTATTTATATCTTTTTTGATATTTCTAGTTTTAAAAGCTGATTCATTAGGGTCATAATAAACATAAGCTATAGTACAATGTTGCTCTATAATATCACCCTCGCATAACACTCTATTATACTCATCTTTTAAATCCAATGCTGATAAAATCATAACTTGAGTATTATTATACTTTTTATTTGATTTTGTAGTTATTATAAAGTTTTCATTATTCTTGCCGGAGTATTCAATGCATTTTATGTTTTTGAAGTCTACGATTTTGTTTTCATCGTATATCCAGAATTTATAAATAAGTTTTTTAGTATAATTTTTTATTATGGCTTCTTCTCTTAATTTATCGTGTTCTATTCTTCTAAGTCTATCTAAACTGGAGCAAATCTGATTTATTCGTTTATTATCAATATTACCATTTTTATATCTTTCCCAAGCTGTTTCTCTTAGGTTGTCTATTTTTGATACTTTGGATAATTTTGATATTTTTGTTTTGTGTGAGAATATTGAATTAGTTTCTTTTATACTGATTTCACATTCTCTTTCAATTGATTTTATAATATCTGTTTCTACATTGGTTGATTTGTTTAATTCTTCATCAACAACTTTCGTTTTATATTTTTTCATAGTTCCCCCTGCTGATTATTATTACTTTCATCATTAGGTTCATTCAGTCCATCAGTTTCTATTTCGTTTTCAGTTTCTTCGTTAATTTCTTTGTTGGTTTCTTCCGTGCATTTCGTTGCCAAAATCACACTATCATACACATTTTTTGATCCGAGAAATATCTTTTTTCTTAGCTCGTCATCTTTTATATTTTCAAAAAGACCAGCTGTTTTAAGTATATATTTTTCCAAATCCTTATCTTCTTTAGATACTTTTAATATATCCGACAAGTCATCATAATGTTGAAAAAAATAACTCACATGGACTTTTAATATTTCCGCTATCTCATGAAGTCTACTACTTGCAATTCTATTTATTCCTTTTTCATACTTTTGAACCTGCTGTAGTGAAATGCCAAGTTGACTTCCAAGTTTTTCTTGACTCATTCCCAAAATAACTCTTTTTTCTCTTATTCTACTTCCCACATAAACATCAACAGGATCGCCCCGTCTTTTAGTTATTTTATCTTGATTGCAATTACTGATTTCATTGCATTGATTACTAATTTTATTATTTTCTTTTGACATACAATTCTCCTCATGCTGTTTCCACAGCATTTATTAACTTTAATAATTCACATTTAGTTTTTTGTTATTTAGTATTTTTGAGGTGTAGCTTCTTATATATCTATTACTTGCGGGCTAACCTTACTTAAAATCTAATTTTTTAAACTAATTTATTTATAGCCATTAATCTTTTAAGTTATCATCTCACTATGCCTCCATATACTATCAATATTGGAATAGCAAGGTCTACTATTGAGTATTCTATTAATTTGATCGTATTTTTATAGGTATTCATAAATTACCATACATAACTATTAATAATCTTAATAATCTTTTTCTTGAAAAAGTTGTTATACAATAAACAACCCTATCAATAATACGCCTCTCAATTATACAATAATAGGTTGATTTATTAAACCAACATTATAATATACAATTATGTAAAATAGTTGTTGATAAAAGTGTAGAATGTATGACAAATAAAGAAAAATCAATGGAGAAAGTAATAGAAAAAGATTTTTTTTCTAGAAAAAGTAGACTAACTCAACTCAGATCATTTTGTGCTGTGGTAGAGTCAAATTTTTCAATGACCAATGCCGCAGAAAAACTTGATATTGAAATATCAGCACTCTCAAGACATATTCTTCAATTAGAAAAGGATATGGGAATAAAACTGATTGATAGGCGAAATACTCGTAGATTAAAATTCACAAAAGAGGGTAAGTTATTTTATGATGAGATTATCGGATATGTTAATGGTATTGAAAGCTCATTTTCAAATTTTAACGAACATATAAAAAAATATAATGATACCCATTTAAATATTGCAGTACAACAATCGGCGGCAATTTATATTTTTCCGACAATTATCAAAAAGATGTTACAGCTTGAAGAGTTCAAAGATTTACAAATAAATATATTTAGTATTTCAAAAGGCGAAGCTATTGACAAGTTGTTAGACAAAGAAGTTGATTTAGCTTTTTATGTCCAAGATAGAAGAGATTATGTTGCTACAGGATTAGAAGCAATTAAGTCTATGCAAACTCATGCTTCTGTAATATTTGATAAATCACATCCTCTAGCCAAAAAAGATGAAATAACAAAACAAGATATTGAAGAATTTATTTTTATACAAAGAAATGAAAAAACGAAAATATACACTAGTGCGGATAGTTATTTTAATGCCAAGCTAAGTAATATAAAAATCTTTGGAGCGGCAACATCTGAAATAGCTATAGAAATGGTAAAAAATACTGATAATATAGCTATTATTCCAAAGATATTTTTACACAAAAACACTGATCTAATGAATGGAGATATAGTGGCAAGAAGTGCTTATCATATCTTGGATAATAATGCTTTTTTTCATATTTTTACACTAAAGAGTGGACTTTTAACAAAACCTGTTTTATGGTTGATAAAAGAACTTAAAAAGCCACTAATGGTCAACGAAAAAATACTTGATATTCTTAAAACTTTTTACAACAAAGTTGATCCTAATAAAGTTCCTTGGATTCTTACTGGTAGTGTCTCCTTTGAATTACGAGGTGTTGATATATATGCAAATAATGACATAGATATTCTTATTAATAGTTCTGATTGTGAAAAAATATCTGAACTTCTAAAAGAATATATTGTATCGCCAAAAAGATTTGTTGAAACGAACAATTATCGCTCCTATGTATGTGGATATAAAATAGACGGTATGGATATAGATGTTCTTGGAGGGAGTCAATATAAATTACCCAATGGAACATGGTCTGAAATATCAAATGTCAATAATTATGAAATATTTGAATATGATGGAATGAGATTACATATGTTTCCACTTTCAAAGGAATATGATGATTATTGTGCTATGGGAAAAAATGAAAAAGCAGAAGCTATTTTACAAAAAATTAAAAGTTTAAATGTATAGTTTATTTTAATTTTTGTAATATTTCATCTAATGTTTTATTATAGTAGTCGGTCTGATGTCCTACTGAGTAGCTCAATGAATTTTCAATAGCCTTTACATTCCCTAACAATTTATCTCTATCCTCTTGTTTCACAACATAAAACCAGCTATCTAAAACCTTTTCAGGTTTTACAAAATTTAATAAATCTTGCAAAAATAAATTGAAAAATATTTTTATATAACCACAACTTCTTGAGTCTATTGCCATTTCATCTTTTTCGTGAGTAAAGGCATCATAAGCACAGCCGTTTCCGCACATACCAATGGCTGGACAATTTTTGCAGCAAGGATAATAAATAGGTGATCTTTTTCTCCATTTTGATGTTATAGTTTTTTTATATTCTTCAACACTTAAGGTATCTAAAGCCAACTTATTCATTAATAAAAATGATTTACAAGCACCAATATTACCTTTTGCATCAATATTAAGATTGTTTGAGCCTGCCGCTCCGCAATCATGAAATCTGAATTTCCTTTTTACAAATGGGTATAGGTGTCTATATATAAGTTCAAAAAATATACCTTGCTCCCTAAAATTTTTGTGTAATTCATAAACCTTGTTGGCATAATCTTCTGGACTAATTAAATACTTATAGTCAGTTTGATCTGGCTTAGGTGGTTTCATAAAGTTAATTCCCAATCCTGTTGGCTTGTAGTTTTCTATAATAAAGTCTATAGTGTCTTGTGGATTATTTATAGTATGTTTTCCAATGACAGCAGAAATAGAAAACTCACAGCCATATTTTTTTAACAATTTAATTCCTCTATCAACAAGATCCCAACTGCCTTTTCCATCACAAGTTTTTCGCAATAAATCATGTATTTCTTTCTTGCCGTCCATTGAAACTATACATTTTACATTGTTGTCAGCTAAAAATTTAGCTTTCTCATCATTAATCAATACAGCATTTGTTCCAATAACACACCAGCAATTTTCATTTTTTCTTGCATATTTGTTTTTTAAGGCAATTATATTTTTTATATCATCAAAAAATATTGTAGGTTCTCCACCTGTAATATGAATTATTTTAGGCTTGTTTTCTTCAGAGTTTTCAAAAAAGAACTTAATAGCATCTTCCAGCCTTTTTCTATCTGTTGGTTTTGTTTGTGGAGCATCAATCAATTTTATAACTTTGCAGTAATCACAATTTAAATTGCATATATCAGTTAATAATATTCTTAATAAATTAAATGAAGGATTAGTATCACAATTCTTGTCCTCGTATTCTTTCAAAAGATTAAATAGATAGTCTGGGTCTTTTTCGTCTTCAATTAAAAAACCACTTTTTTTAAATTCATTGATTATGTTATTGTCAGAATAACTGCCACTCTCTTTAATACTGTTAAAAGCATTAGAAAGAATTTCAGAACCGAATATTTGTTGTTGTCTTAATGAATGATTCAAACAAAAAATGTTATTCCCCATAGATATAAGTTCAACACCATTTTCAAATTTCATTTTTATCTCCTCACATTTCTTGGACAAAGCATTTTACCTAAATTAACTCAGTGAAAACTGATTAAAATTCACCTCCATGTAAATATTCACTGTAAACAATCTCATTCTCCATGAAATAGTTTAACATAAATTATGTTAAGTTTCAAGTATTTTATTATATCAAACACGGGGGAAAGCTATATAAATTAAGAGATGAACCAACCCTAAGATGTCAATAGCAATTTATACAATTACTACAAATATTTTTTTTAATATATATTTTAAGTTGAAATTTGAATTATTAAAAAAAAGAGTTCCGTAATAAACATTTTAGTTTTACTATAAAAATATAATCAATTATTGTGTCTGGGATAATAGCTATAGACTACTTTAATTTCTGGTTATTTAATCTTTTTAATTCTTTTTAATCTGTCTCATTATTATGGTAAACAATGAAATCAACTATCTTGATTTATTCTCTGGTATAGGTGGATTTGCAAAGGGTGTAATACAAGCGGGAATAAAACTAAATAATCACTATTACTCTGAAATAGATAAAAACTGTATAAACATATATGAGAAACACTTTCCACAATCAAATGGACTTGGAAACATTGAAACAATCACAAAGGAAATTACAAATAGATTACCAAAGATTAATCTCATTACATTTGGCTTTCCTTGTCAAGACCTATCAATTGCAGGTAAACAAGCAGGACTCAATGGAAATAGAAGTTCTCTCTTCTTTGAAGCAATTAGACTTATTCAAGAACTCAAACCCGATTATTTTATCTTTGAAAATGTTAAGGGATTACTCCACCACCAACAAGGCAAAACCTTTGAAATCATACTGCAAGAAATTAGCAACATTGGGTATGATGGACAATGGCAACTTGTTAATAGTAGCTGGTTTCTACCCCAGAATAGAGAACGAATATACTTTATCGGATATAATAGAACCAGTATCAAAAGTCCACCAAAAGTATTTCCTATCACAAGACCGAATAGATGCTCTCTTGAGATACAATCAAAGACAGAAAGCAAACAACAGAGGCTTCTCTGCGAAGTTCCACAAAACGACAGAAAAAATGAATTGCTTGAAAGTGGGCGGATCAGCAAAGGACGATTTGATACAAATAGAACAGTAAAAGATAAAGCAACAATTGAAGACAAAACAGCAGCAAATAAAACAACAACCAAAAAACCAAATAGAACAAGTCTAAAACAATTAATAGGTTCAGTAAGCCAAAGTTATAGAGTGTATGGAACAGACGGTAGTTCAACAACACTAACAGCTAATGCTGGCGGTGTAGGTGCAAAAACTGGATTATATGCTGTTGAAAAAGACAACAATGAAAAAACAAATGAAGTAAATATTCAAAACAATCAAACCACATCAAGCAAAGGGACTTATAACGGATATAATATAAGAAGACTAACTCCACTTGAATGTGAAAGATTACAAGGCTTCCCAGATGGTTGGACTGACGGAATCAGTGATACCCAAAGATATAAATGCTTAGGTAATGCGGTAACAGTTCCAGTGGTTGAAGAGATTATAAGAAGATTATTTGATATTTAACCGATTATCAATTCTTTTGTCTGGACTTCTTAAAACTTGTGCGCATATATGTGTTTGCAATTAATAAAATAAAGGAAAAAAATGGCAAATGATTTAATAAATGAAATAATAGAAAATATTGAAAGCATTATTGATAAAAATAAATTTAAAATAGTAAAATTCAATCCAATAAAAAGTAATGATAAAACAAATGTTTTAATCTATAAAAAAGAGGATTATTTAAAACATCCATTCATTAATATAACTTTTTGTCCGGATAGTATGCTTCATATTGACACAGAGGTTATAACTGAACCATTAAACAAAAAAACAACAAAATACGGAGAAACAAAAAAATTTGTTTTAATAGTTAATCAGTACCACCAAAATTCAATGAGTGTTAATAAAGAAAACAATGAAATTGAAATTGCAGATTTTATTGATTTTATAAAAAACTTTAACTGAATAGCCTAAATAGTTAATAAAACAGAAAATAAAGAAACTTAAATCCAAATCCCTCTAACAAAGGGATTTTTATTTAACCAATTTAATCCAAATAATAAATAATATAAAAACATATGCTAGAACAACAAAAGGTCCAGCTAGAAGATAATCTAGTTAGATATGATAAATATAGATCATTATGGAGAGCGGTAGTCCTACAAGCACTATTAGACATAAAAACTAATAGCAGTAATAACACAGCAAATCTCAATAG
>DATIQT010000045.1:0-3119 GCA_035470525.1 Rickettsiales bacterium | reverse complement strand
ATAAATTATCATATTAATTTAGCAAGAATTAAATCATAATAAATTAATCAAATTTTGAGTCTCTAAAATACTTTTTAGTAAATAAAGTCAATATAATCAAATATTGATTCAATTTTTTGAATTTTAATGGGACAGTAGTGCCAGTTTTTGCTGGAATGACGATAAATTTTATTTGCAGTAGGTCTATTGTAATATTTTGTAATAAAAAATTATTTGTAAAAATAAATATCTCAATATATAGTAAGCCTAAATGTAAAATTTGTGGAGAATATGGATAGTGGGATTCATAAAACAGCTTTGATAGAAGAAGGTGCTGTGATTGGTGCGAATGTTGAAATTGGTGCTTTCTGTGTGATTGGAAAAAATGTGAAGATTGGTGATGGTTGTGTTTTGAAACCTCATGTGGTTGTTGAGGGTTGGACTACTATTGGAAAAAATAATAAGATATATTCGTTTGCGACTATTGGGCAACAGCCTCAGGATTTGAAGTTTGAGGGGGAGAAGTCGGAAGTTGTGATTGGTGATAATAATAGTATTAGGGAGCATTGTACTATACACCCCGGTACTAAGGGTGATAATCTTATTACTAAGATTGGAAGTAATAATTTGTTGATGGTTAATACTCATGTTGCACATGATTGTATGATTGGAGATAATTGTGTTTTTGCGAATAATGCTACATTGGGCGGTCATGTGCATGTTGGAAATAATGTGGTTTTAGGTGGGTTGTGTGCGATTCATCAAAAGGTTAGGATTGGTAATGGTGCTATGCTTGGTGGTTTATCTGGTTTGGGTGAGGATTTAATACCTTATGGTATTGCTTATGCTAAAGGTGGTAGGTCTGGTACTTTGCAAGGTATAAATTTAGTTGGTTTAAAAAGAGCTAATATTGATAAGAAAAAAATTCTTGAATTAAGTCATTTTTATAAGGAAGTTTTTGAAGGTAATGAATTGGGTTCTATTTTAGAAAGAGCGAATGAGTCTGAGAAAAAATATAAAGACAATTTTTTGGTAAAGGAAGTTGTTGAGTTTATGAATAGTGATACTAGTAGAAGGTTTTGTTCTTGTTGTATAGATGAGTAAGGGGTTTATAGTTAAGTGGTTGGAAGAAGAAAGCAAACTTTTTTGAAGTCCGTTTTGAAATTCTGTTTCAAATGGGGGTTTGTTGTTGGTGTTTGGATTATTCTTTTATTATCAGGTTTATTCTTCTATTATAGTATTGATTTACCAGATATTAATCCAGTAGTCAATGATAAGTCTGAAGTAAATATAGAAGTTATGTATAATAATGGTGCTGAAATTAAGAAATATGGTAATCTTAATACAGATATTACAAATTATGCTGAGTTTCCACTTTATTTAATTGATGGTTTAACAGCAACAGAGGATAGAAAGTTTTTCAAACATCATGGTTTTGATTATTTTGGAATTGTAAGAGCTGCTTTTGTTAATTTAAGTTCTGGTTATATAAAACAAGGTGGTTCAACTATAACTCAACAACTCTCAAAAATGATTTTAAAGAATAATGAAAAAACTTTTAAGAGAAAAATACAAGAATTAATGTTATCAGTCCAACTTGAAAGAAAGTTAACTAAAGAACAAATTTTAATGATGTATTTGAATAAAGCTTATTTTGGTGCTGGTCAATATGGTATTTCTGGCGCTGCAAAATTTTATTTTAACAAAAGGGTATCAAATCTTGATTTGGAAGAGTGTGCGATGTTGATTGGTTTGTTGAAGGCTCCTTCAAAATATTCGCCTCAAAATAATCCGATTTTATCGAAAGAAAGGACTAAGCAAATTATAATGAATATGTATAATGCAAAATTATTATCTGATGTTGAATATAGAAAATATCTCAATACATATTTTGCAAGTGTTATTGATGCTACAATTAATTCTGATGAAAGACTTAATGAAGAATTGTATTTTTCTGAATGGGTAAAAAGTCAATTACCTGATTATACTAAAAAAACTAATATAAAAGTTAAGACTACATTGGATTTGAAAATTCAAAATGCGATAGAACAATCTATTGAAGATTTTAGATTTACTCAAAATGAAAAACTTAAAAATAGTCAGATTGCTGTTGTTGCGTTAGGAAAAGATGGTGCGGTTTTGGGTATGACTGGTGGTGTGAATTTTAATCGTAGTGAATTTAATAGAGCAATTTATGCTTATAGACAAGCAGGTTCTGCGTTTAAAATATTTGTGTATTTGGCAGGAATAAGAGAAAAGCATTTTAATACTAGTACAAGATTTGTAGATGAGCCTGTAGCTGTAGGTAATTGGTTTCCAGAAAATTATAATGAAAAGTATTATGGCGAAGTTAGTATGAAGGAAGGTTTCGCGAAATCATTAAATTCTGTTGCAATTCAAATTAATGAATATGCTGGCATTAAAAATGTAGCTAAAATGGCAAAAAAAATGGGTATTTTGTCAGAAATTGATCAAAATGATCCAACTATTGCTCTTGGTACTACTCAGATTAATTTATTAGAACTAACATCAGCTTATGCAGTTATACTTAATAATGGTAATGCTATAATACCTTATTCTATTACTGAAATTAAAGACAAAGACACTAATAATATTATATATGTAAGAAAAGCTAGTGTATTATCAAAAATTTTAACTGAAAATGAAGTTGATCAAATGCAAGAAATGATGTATGCAGTTATAAATACAGGAACTGCTCAAAATGCTAAAATAGAAGATTTAATGTACAAAGGATATGGCTATATTGGTGGAAAAACTGGTACTAGCCAAAATTATTCTGATGCATGGTTTATAGGTTATGCAAATGATATAACTTTAGGAATATGGATTGGAAATGACGATAATACAAGTATGGGAAAAATTGCAGGTGGTACTTTACCAGCAATCTTGTGGAAAAAAATTGTGGAAAAAATATATTATTGAAAGGATAATTTGTTAAAATTATATCATTAGACATCCTGCAAATAAAATTTGAACAATTTCAATACTTATAGTCAAACAACTTTCACTTAACCACCAACTAAACCTAACTTTTACCTTAATCACCCTTCGTCGCTCTAAAATTTTATTGTCTCACCGTATTAAGTTGTATGCTATCGCAATAAAATTTTAAATCTCCT
>DATIQT010000044.1:0-8003 GCA_035470525.1 Rickettsiales bacterium | reverse complement strand
TAAAAGTATCGTCTTTTAAGTTCTTTATATAACTATATTTAGTCATTTAAACAAATTCTTCCAGTTTGTTCTGAATATGTGACTAAAGATAGTGTTGAATTATTGGAAAGTTAAGAGGTTTGCTGGAAACAGGTCTATTATTTTTTTGTCCTCTGCAGGAAGGGGTTTGTAACCCCTTCCTCACCATTCAAAATAAACTCAATCATAAACCATCAATAATTGTGATTAATGTATATTATTTTGAACCTTAAGGAAGGATTTGCAAAATCCTTCTTGCTTAAATTATTTATCCCTCAACACACCGCTGAACTTCTCAGTAATATCTTTAATCACTTTATTACTGATTCCGTCAATTTCTTCGCTTATGAGTGTCCTGTCAACTGGTTGAATCTTAATTGAGAAAGCAATAGATTTTTTGCCCTCTTCCATATTCTTTCCTTGATAAATATCAAAAATATGAACTTCTTTGATTAATTCTTTGCTGACTTTTTTGACTATATCTATAATTTTTCCTACTTCAACATCACTATCTAAAATGAAGGCGAAATCTCGTGAAACCGCTTGTAAGTCATTAATTATATATTTTTTCTTTTGAGTGGTTTTTTGCTCTTTTTGTTTAGGTAAATTCTCTAAGAATAATTCAAATGCGTTGACTTTGTTTTTTAGTCCTAATTTGTTGGTTTTGATTGGGTGAATTTCACCAAACATGCCTAAGAATATGTTTCCTAATTTGATTGCACCGCTTCTTGATGGGTGATAATAATCGGGAACGTCGTTTGTGATGGTTAAGCCGTCTGTGGAAATTCCGAAAATTCTTAAAATGTCAAATAGGTCTTTTTTGACATCGTAAATGTCGTAGCTTCTTGATGAGTTGAATACGTCTTTTTCGCAAGTTGAACCAGTTCTGATACCACCAATAACTCTTTTTTGTCCTTCTGGTGTGAGGTTCATAAATACCCTGCTCTTTTCAAAAATAGCAATATTTTCAATGCCTCTGTCTTGGTTATTTTTTGCTATGGTTAGTAAATTTGGTATGACACTTGGTTTCATGTATGATAAATCGGCTGTGATTGGGTTTCTGACTCTTAGCTTTTCGTTGATTGGAGCGAATTCTTTTGCGATGTCTTCTTTCATGAAGCTCCAGCTGATGATTTCGGTCATGCCGTTTGAAGCTAGTAGTAAACCGATGTCCCAAAGCTTTTTGTTTAGATTTTTGTTTTCTATTTGGTCTTGAGTTTCGTTGATTTTTTCGTTGTTGATTTTGATTTCTTTTAGGTTGTCGTAGCCGTAAACTCTTATAATATCTTCAATAATGGTTTCTTTTATACTAATATCAGGTCTCCAGCTTGGTAAGGTTAAAATTAGAATATCTAAGTTCTTTGAATCTTCTTCAACACAGTAGCCGAGGTTTGTTAATATTTCTATAATTTTTTGTCGTGCAATTTTTAATCCTAAAAGTAATTCAACTGAAGAAATTGGAAAATTCATAATTCTTGAGTTTCTGTCATATGAATTGGAAATGCTTTTAACTATTTCGCTGCTTTCGCCACCGCAAATACTTTGTACTAAAAATGTAGCATAATTTAAAGCTAGTTCGCTGATAAATTTGTCAACGCCTCTTTCAAATCTGAATTTCGCATCAGTATTGATGCTTAATGCTCTAGCTGTTCTTGCTGTGTTTAGTGTGTCAAAAGTAGCACATTCTAAAACAATATTTTTGGTTTCATTGGAACTTGCGGTACTATCACCACCAATAATTCCAGCTAGTCCTAAAATACTGTCATCGTCACAAATTAAAGTCGCATTTTTTGGTAATTTGTATTCGTTTTTGTCTAGTGCTAAAAATTTCTCGCCACCGTTGGCTTTTTTAATTATGAAATGTCCTTTTATTTTGTCAGCATCATAGCAATGCATTGGTCTGTTTAAAACTAACATCACATAATTTGTTATGTCAACTAAAGCGCTTTTAGGATTAATCCCAACAGCTTTTAATCTTTGCTTTATCCAATCAGGAGATTCACAATTCTTTACACATTTGATGTATCTAATTAAAAATTCAGAGCAATTTTCGTCTTGAATTTCAACTTTAAAAGGATTTGAAATATTTGATTTTATTTCGTGATTTTTGAATTCTCTTAATTTTCCAATACCTGTGGCACTTAAGTCCCTTGCGATACCATAGACACCTAAACAATGAGCGGTATTTTGCAATAAATTTAAGTCTATCATTGGGTCGTTTAATCCGTATATATCAGCTATACTTTTTCCAAGTTCAGTTTCAGTAGACAATTCAATAATTCCAGCACTATCTTCGCCAACTCCTAATTCTTTTTCGGAGCAAAGCATACCACAACTTTCAGCGCCTCTAATTTTGCCTTTTTTAATCTCAAAATTTCCATTAGGTATAATACTTCCAATAGGTGCTAAAACAGCTTTCATTCCTTTTTTGGCATTAGGTGCACCGCAAACTATTTGTAAAATTTCACCATCGGCTTTTTTCACTTTACATATGTGTAAATGGTCTGAATCTGGGTGATTTTCACATTCAATTATTTCAACGCATTTAAAATTTTGTAATTCTTTACTTTCGTCGACAACATCATCAACCTCTAAACCAATTTGATCTAATTTTTTCAATATTTCAGAACAATCAGCGTTTGTATCCAAGTATTCTTTTAACCAACTTAAAGTGAATTTCATTTTAGCAAATAATTATATTTTCTTATT
Source organism: Rickettsiales bacterium (assembly GCA_035470525.1). Lineage (GTDB taxonomy): Bacteria > Pseudomonadota > Alphaproteobacteria > Rickettsiales > UBA1997 > CALXSC01. Next base: position 5,276 of record DATIQT010000044.1, on the reverse strand, counting down.
AGAGGATATGAATTTATTTTTTTTAATCAAGATATTTCATATTTGAAATATAATTAAAATAATTTAATTTAATAATACAATTAATAAAAGTGAGAAGAACAAATGGAAAATAAAACTGGAATAGAAATAGTAGATAAACAAAAAGAATTAATAGAAGAGTCTATAAAAGATTTTTTGGAAATGGGTAGCATTAAATACTTAAGAAATATAAATATATTTGATGAAGAAGTTGTAAAAGTATTAAATAAAAAGCTTAAAAAACCAGAAATAGTACATTTTAGCCTCTTTTATAAATGCTATATGTTGTCATCAAATTTATTAGCTCAAGAATTAATTAAAAAAGAAAATGAAATAATTTATAATAAAAATGATTGTATACTAGATATGATAGAGATTTTAATTAATCATCCATACGAACAAAAAGAACTTTATAATTCTTTAACTTTTAAAATAAAAAAAACAAATAATAAAAGAAATATATCAAAAAAGCTATTAACAATATTAGAAAATAAAGAAAAAGAAGAACAAAGTCAAAACATTACTATAGATGATTTTATTTTAATAAAAAAGATGGGTAGTAAAACGATAATTGATTTAACAAAATCAGAAAATCCTTATCAAGAAGTTCTTAAACCAACTCCAATAACTCTTAGTACCCATAACAAAATTATCAGAAGTAGTACTACAATATTGCCAAAAACTAGTAGTTTTAGAAATAGTAAAGAATTTAATCCAACAAATTTAAATTTTAATGAAAATACAACTTCATCACAAAAAGGAAAAGAATACTTACCACGCAAACATTATAAATCACTAAGTATTAGTAAAAACAAATTAAAAGATTTAAGACTTTATAATAATATCTAATAATTCACTTTTATAACTTTCGTGGCAAATTAACCATATATTTTTTGCTTTTAAATTTTCTTTAAATAAATCAAAATCTAATTTTTCTAATTTGCTACCATCATTTATGTTATAAATCTCCATGCCAAGTCTTTTGGCTATAGGAAGACTACCATAAACGTCCCACATCGATACATTATCTTTTAAGAATGCACCTTGAGCTACATTTTTGAATACATCAAAAGCATAAATATAAGCGGAATAACCATCTATAAAAGTATATTTGTAATCTTTTATATATTCCTTAGCGTTCTTCACTGAAAAATAAATGAATGAATTTTTATTTAATTCATTTTTTTCAAAAAATAATTCAAGTTTTGTTTCGTTTCTTTTGAAAGCATTTGTAATTATAAAAACAGATTTTTCATATGTATAAATTATTTCATTCATATAAGGTAAATATATTACAGCAAAAACTGGTTTTAAATTTTTATATAAAGAAATAGAAGTGGCGAAAAGATTAGAACCGTGAAAATAAGCTTTAGTCCCATCTATTGGATCTATAACCCAAACATATTCACTTTTATACGTTTTTTCTTTTAAATTTTCTGTTTTTAATGCAGTTTCTTCGTCTAAAATAAAATGACCTTTGAATTTTTTTTCTATGGTTTCTTTAAACATTGCACTAATTTTTAAATCAGTTTCTGTAACTAGAGAACCATCACATTTATTACAACCAGTTATTAAACTTTGATTTTGTAATGCTAATTTACCTGCCTTTTTAAGAAAAGGTAGTATAACAGAAATATATTTTTTATCCATTATTCTTCCATTAATTCTTTGACAAATTTCTCAAGTTCATTCTTTTTAACATTTTCTAATCTTTTTGAATCTATTATTCCGCAAAGTTCTTCAAATGCTACTTCTAAACTATCATTTACAACTACATAATCGTACTCTTTATAATGACTCATAGTATTTCTGGCATCAGCCATTCTTTTTTCAATTACTTCTTTACTGTCAGTTCCTCTTGAATTTAGTCTGTTTTCTAACTCACTAACTGATGGTGGCAATAAGAAAATTCTAACAATTTTTGATTTATCTTTAATTTCTTTTGATACAGATAAATTACCTTGCCAATCTATATCTAGTAAAACATCATTTCCTTCATCGAATTTATCTTCAATTTGACTTTTCAATGTTCCATAAGAACTTCCATAAACACCTGCATATTCCAAAAATTCATTATTTTTTATTTTCTTATCAAAATCTTCCTGATTTAAAAAATAATAATGAAAACCATCAATCTCTCCATTCCTTGGTTTTCTAGTTGTAGCTGATGTTGATAATTTAATATTATTATATTTATCTAACAACATTTTTGCTAATGTAGTCTTACCAGTACCTGATGGCGAAGACAGAATAATTAAAAAATGTTCATAAGGTAACATAATTTCTCCCTATTTTTTCCTTCTTAAAATTATATTTTTAATTTTACTAATTGTAAAGACTAATATAAAAACTAATATAATAATTGGCAATAAAGCTACAATATCAAAGATAAAATCAATTATTTTCTGTCCAAAAATTATAGATTTATTAACGGCTTCGTTCCAAGATGTAGAAATTTGCCATTGAGAATTATTAAATAAATTAACTTTGATTTTAGGTAATATATTTAATTCCAACTTTGAATATTCTACATTTTTATCAATTTTTTTATTTAAATTTTCTAATCTCTCAATTTCAAATTTTACATTAGTTAATTCTTTATCAATAGCCAAAATATCAGATATTTTTCCAGTTTTATCATCTATCATTTTTTTCAGTCTATCTCTTCTTGAATATAAGCTTTTTAATTTATTTTCATTATCTGAATATCTTTCAAAAACATTAATAGCATTTGAATTTTCACTCTTTACGACTCCTAGTGATTTAAAACAATCTATAGTTTCAACCACTTTATCACTAGGTATTTCTAAAACAAAATTGTAAGCTAATTCATTACCTATATAATTATAAGAATTGAAACTATCAATTAAACCACCAATTTTTTTTATTTTTTTAGTAATTAAAGAATATATATCACGAGTATCTTTTAATTCTATAGTTAAACCGTAACCTTGAATAACTTTTAATTCTTCACTAACAAATGTTTTCAACATTACATTATTTGGTGCAACAATAGGTCTACCTATCTGTTCTTTATTATTAGAACTAACAAAAAAATACAATATTATTAAAACAATAATAATAATTAAATTTTTAAATTTACTAATTTCTTTACCGTATTTTATCATATATTATTTCTTACCACCATTCATTTCTTTAGTAATTTTTTCTTCCCAATTTAATTGATATTTTATATAATGATGACCACATTTATATATTTTTTTATCTACACTTAATGCTAAATCAGAATATTTTAGAGCTAACTTGTAATTCTTTAATTCAAAATTAATAGAAGCCAGATGAGAAGCTAAACAAGATAATGCAATTTTATTATCATTTTGTAGAGCAAAAGTTAAACCTGCTTCATAATAATTAGTAGCATTTTTATAATCTTTTTTCCCCCAATAAATAACACCATATTTACAAAAATCACAAGCTTCTTTAAAAATACCAAGTTTTTCTTTAAAGTTAATAGTATCATTTAAATATTTTAAAGCTTTAACTTTATCTCCTAACGTATTATTGGATTCTGATAAACCATACATAGATTCAATTTCCAATAATTCTAAATCATTTTGTTTGGATATTTCATAAGCTTTTGTGTAATATGATAAAGAACTATCATAATTCCTAGTGCCAGAAAAAAACGAAGTAATATAACCATTTGCTATAAAATAATCAGGTCTTTCAAGGATATTTCCAAGAACATCATTTACTCCTAAAGATTGTTTGCAATATATAATGGCTAAATCTTTTTTATTTAAATATTCATAATTTAAACAAACATTAAAAGAAGCTTTAGCAATCATATCTAAATTAACTATCCTCTTTGCTAATTTTATAGCTTTTAACCCATTCTTTTTTCCTTTGTTATAATCACCATACTTATAATATGTTTTAGATAATAAATTTAAACTTTGCATTTTATACTCTGTACTATTTAATTTTGAAGCTAACTTCAATGAATATTTTAAATAATCTAAAGCAATTTCATAATTCCCATGTTTTATCTCAATTTCCGCTAAACCACATATAGCAAAATACTCATTTTTAATATCATTATTATCTTTTGCATTTATAGAAATATAAGTATAAATTTTATATGCCTCATTTAAATTATTAACAGTTAGATATGTTCTTGAAAGATCAAATAATAATGAAAATTTTTCTTCTCTTTTCTTCCTATTATTAAAATCAGGAGTATTTTTGCCATTTTCGAGAACTTCAATAGCTTTTATAAAATCATACTTATTATAATATAAATTACCTAAAACATTATAATATTTAAAATTATTAGGATTTAATTTTATAGCCTCTAAATAATTTTTTTCAGCAAGATTATTATCAAATCTTAATTCAGCAATTAAACCTTCAAAATATTTTTTTTCAGCTAAAGTTTGATTATTATATTTTTTTAATATTACATTGTCAATTTTATCAAAATTCAAATTATTCATATTACTATTAATAGCTCTATAATCGTTACCACTAATAGCTTTTATTTTTTTAAGATTGATTAATGTATTATTAGATTCTTCATAAATTTTTGTAAATATTTGTATAGATTCAGATAAATCAAAATTCATTTTCAAAAAATTATTATAATTATTAATAATATATTTTTCCAACTTTGATTTATTACATATCTCTTGATTATCTAATATTTTTCTTATAAATTTGCTCTTTGAATAGTTAGTTATAATTTTCTTTTCTAATATTGAATAATTGCCAATAATAGAAATTTTTTCATATAAATAAACACCAGACATAATAAACAAAAATATTATTATAGCTGATATAATATAAAACTTCTTATTTGTAAGAATATTTTTCATAAATCAAATATCATTTTTTCTAATAATAAAATTGCAAAATTAAAACACAACATCTTTATTTTTTGAAATAGACCTAGTGCATAAATAATTTACGATTTTTCAATAAGTATGAGTGTTTTATATGATAAATAATAATTTTTTCCACAAAATTCCTTCAGGAAACTGTGTCCAAACGACAAGCTACTAATTGCAAATGCCTGACCTTTCGCAAGTCGCTTGCATCGGTTTGGACTTGCTTTCCAATTTTCACTTCAAATGCTTGTTTCCAACCGCTCGTTCCTCGCACTACTGTCCCATTAAAATTCAAAAAATTGAATCAATATTTGATTATATTGACTTTATTTACTAAAAAGTATTTTAGAGACTCAAAATTTGATTAATTTATTATGATTTAATTCTTGCTAAATTAATATGATAATTTAT
>DATIQT010000043.1:0-6066 GCA_035470525.1 Rickettsiales bacterium | reverse complement strand
GGTAATTATCCCTTAATATCGTTAAACAATTAACTTAAGCTCCCCTTTGTCCTTCAGACATTTCCCCTCAAGGAGGGGAAAGATTACGAGCGGTGGTTAAGACAATATGGTTCAACAACCAAGAATATCTTTCCCCTCCTTGAGGGGAAATGTCTGAAGGACAAAGGGGAGCTATTAATAATATTCTTAATTTATAATAATTAAATAATTGTTTAACGATATTAAGGGATAATTATCATAAAAATAATTCTTTATTTATTGGTTTATTTTTGCAAAATAAATTCCAACTTATATTTTAACTTACTTCATTATTAGACCTCCTGCAAATAAAATTTGAACAATTTCAATACTTAGCATAGTAAATCAAATTATAATTTTAAAATAATTTTCCTCAAAATTCTAATTTCTACTTCAAATGCTTGTTTCCAACCGCTCGTTCCTCGCGGGGAAAACTACACCCTCGGAATTTCGAAGTATTTAACAACGAAATGTATAAGTATACTATTTCTATTAAATACTTTGAAATATCCTTGTCTTTTTTGTAGAAATTATTTTTTGAGGAAAAATTTTATTTGCAGGAGGTCTATTAAAAAAATATTTCTTATTTATATATCTTTGTATAAATGATTTAAAAAATCAAAACCTCTAATATTGCATTATAATTGAATAAATATCATCAGCATTGTTTAATACAATATCAGCGCCACTTTCTATTAAATTTTTAGCATTTATATAAGGATTTATATTTACTCCAATAATTTTAATTTGTAATTTATTAATATTTTTTTTAAATGCTAAACCAGCACAACATCCAGCTACTGAATCTTCAATAATAAACAATTCATCTTTTTCTGTTAGATTTAATTTATGTTTTTTTATTATGTCATTTAAAGCGTAATTAAAAATGTCGGGAAATGGTTTAAATTTACAATTTATTATACTACCGCATAAATAAATATTTTTATTTATAGCAAAGTTTTTATTTAATATTTCATTATCAATATTTCTATTTTTTATTTCAAAATCATGTATAAAAGATGAAGATGTTATACACATTATTAAATTATCCAATTTTGATAACTTTTCTATAATGTTATCAATATTTTCTATTACTTTTATTTCACCTTTTTTTAAATTTTTAAAATAATTGGAGTAATAGGTTTTAACATCTTGACAATTAACATCTATATTATTTTTTATAAAACCATCAATTTTTAATTTTAAAACAAAATCTTCTGGGTGTTTGCCACTTATATGTTCAAAAAAATATTCTTCAGAAATATCTTTTAATAAAAGATTCTTTTCTTTAAAATATTCCTCTATTGATTTTTTATAAAAAGGTTCAGTATTTACAATAATACCATCATAGTCCCAAAAAATTATTTTCATAATAATAATATAAACTGAATATTTATTTTAATAAACTTTTAACTTTATCAACCAAATTTTGAAAACCACTCTTACTTTTCTTTATTATATCTTCTTCTTTTTTCTCTTGTTGTTGTAAGTCTTCTTTTTTCAATCTTTCAATTTCAATTTGTCTTAATCTTTCTTGATTTGCTATATATAAATAATCATAAGAATTTTGTAATTCAATATTACTTAACTCATTGTAATCTTTTTTTCCAATATTATAATATTTAAAATCATCTTGCGGAATTTCTATATCGGCAAAAATATCTGAATCTGGATTAATATAAGGACCATTATTACTAGATAAATATTTAACCTCACCACCAGCTTTTTCATCTATAAAATAAGGATTATTTTTTGCATTACTTTCAATGAAATCAAGTCTATTTTGCTTGAGTCTTCCATATGCGGTTTTTTCAATACTTACACTTCCATCATAATTAGCTATAGATTTTTGATGCTTTTTTTTGGCTTTGTTAAGTTCTCTTCCGTAATCAGTTTTAAAATTATCATTAACTTTCGCTACTGGTTCAAGCGGGGCAAAATGATAACATGCAGTTAGAAAAAATATTAACAAAAAAACACTATTTTTTTTCTGTGATATAAACATCATAGTGTCCCATTTTTATTATTTTTTCCAAATCTTTTTCAGCTATTTTTTTGTCTGTATATGGTCCTAATAAAACTTTATATTTATTTTTTCCTTTTGATAAATAATCATCTATAATACCATTATAAATTCTACTATATTTACTATAAGCGGCTTCAGCATTTGATTTTTCACTAAATATACCTATTTGTATAAAGTATTTTGTACCTTTAATTACATTATTATCAATTTTTTTAGTTTTGTTATTATCTTTGACTGAAATTTCTTTTACAAGATTTTTATTATTACTTTTATTGGTATTATCATAAACATTAACTATTTTCTTATTTCCTTGTTCATTTTTTGATACAATTTGATTATTTTTATCCTCTACATAATTAAAATTAGTTATTCTATCTGCAAAAACTTCATCATTAGGTAAATCATTTCTAGAGGTTATAATATTTGGATCGTTTATTTGTTGCATTATTCCATTATTTTCATTAACAAATTTAATGCTGGAACTATTATCAGTATCTTTCAAAGATTCTTTTTGTTTTTTCATTTGTTCCTCATTAAATTTAGGAACAATCTTATTTATTTTAGCGGGATTGCCTTGAGCATCAACTATTCTAACTTTCTTAACATTATTTTGTAAGCAAGAAGATAATATACATAATAAAAGCAAAAATTTTAATCTACTCATTAACAATATTTGTTATACAATTTAATAATATATTCAACTATATAAAAATCAATATTTTTCTTTACTTTAGAATTAAATTCTATTATATTTTTTAAAAAACTGGTTTGTTATATGGAAAATAAAATAATAAGCGGTACTAAATTATCCGATTCTCTTAAAGAAAATATAAAAGAAAAAATAAATAAAATATCTCAAGAAAGAAACAAAAAACCATGTTTGGCTGTTATAATTGTAGGAAATAATCCTGCTAGTGAAATTTATGTAAAAAATAAAGAAAAAGATTGTTTAAAGTGTGATATAAAATCATTAAAATTTGAGCTTGAAGAAAAAACAACGGAAGAAGAATTATTAAAATTAATTAAAAAATTAAATAATGATGAAGAAGTTAATGGTATTTTAGTCCAATTGCCTTTACCAAAACATATAAATGACAAAAAAATAATGAATGCAATATTGCCTGAAAAAGATGTAGATTGCTTCAATCCAATTAATATTGGAAATATTTTTATAGGTAATTTTGATTTTGATAATTCAATGTTGCCATGTACTCCGAAAGGTTGTGTAAAATTAATAAAAGAAGCATTAGGAAATGAATTATCTGGTAAGAAGGTTTGTATTGTTGGCAGGTCTAACATAGTTGGAAAGCCAGTGGCTCAATTACTATTAAATGAAAATTGCACTGTAAAAGTTGTTCATAGCAAAACAGAAAATTTAAATGAAGAAACTAAATGGGCTGATATAGTTATAGTAGCTATAGGAAAACCAAATTTTTTGAAAGCAGATATGATTAAAGATGGTGCAATAGTGATTGACGTTGGAATAAATAGACTAGAAAATGGATTATGCGGTGATGCAGATTTTAATAATATTTTAGAAAAAGTTTCTTACATTACACCGGTTCCCGGCGGTGTTGGTCCAATGACTAGAGTTTGTTTGATGGAAAATGTTTTTAATGCTTTCTTGAAACAGAATAATTTTAGTTGATTTTATCTTTTTTCAAAATAGTATAGTGTCAGTTGAATTATTAACTACTATTATGAAAAAGAAAATCATTTCATCATTATTATTAGCTACATTAGTTACCGCATGTTCTGGTAAAAAATTAGATTATACAGTTACAGATTATTCTCATGACAAGAAACCTGTATGGATTCAAGATGTAAAAAAATATGAGAAGAAAAAAGAAAATGAAGGCAATAAATATAAATACTTTACTTCAGATGGAGAAAGTGTTAATAAAAGATTGTGTGAAAAATCTGCAATCGTAAATACAAATATCACAATTGCTGGTGAAATTAGTAATGAAATAGATGATTTATATACTGGTTTAACAGAAGTTCAAATGGAAGAATTAACAAGTGATACTAAAAAAGAAGAAACAAAAAATAGAATTAAAAATAAATTAGTTGGTGTTGAATTAAGAGACAACTATTGGGAAAAGAGAAAATATAGTACTGAACTTGGTGCAGATAAAGATAAAATAACATATTATTGTTACCAATTATCAAGAGTAAAAAAAGCTGATCACGATAAAATAATTAAAGAAACTTTTGACAGTCAATTGAAAAAAGTAAAAAATAAAGATATGAAACAGGAAATAACAAAAACTGTTCAAGAGAATGCTGAAGATGAAGATATTAATTTATAATAATTCATCTATGAAAATAAAATATGTTTTAACTTTTATAGCATTTTTATTATCATTAAATGTTTGTTATGCGAGCTCAATTCCAGAATGGGTTGAGCACCCATACAAACAATGTGCAAGTAATGAAATTTGTGCATCTGGTAATGGAGAAAGTTTAAATAGTGCAAAAACTGATGCTAGAAATAATATTTTAAAATATTTTGAAACTAATGTTAAATCTAGTTTCAAAACTTCATTATCTTCAGATGAAGAAACAGTAAAACAATTTAGTGCAGAAGACACAGAAGAATTAACCGAAGGAATTTTAAAAGGTGTAAAAATAAAAGAAACTTTCCAAGATGATGAAGATTTTTTTGCTTTTGCAGTTTTAGATAAAAACATCGCTGTAAAAGAAATAACTAATGATATAAAAGAATTGGATACAAAAATGAAGCTTTTACTTGCTGAAAAAAATCCAAAATATAACAAACAATTAGAAAAGAATTACAACAAAAGAGAAGATTTAAATAAAAAATATTTAATGCTAACCGGAAACATGATTCCAAATGTTGTTAAATATGAAGATATTTTCAAAAATAAAAAAATAAGCGGAAATTTAGTTTATTATGTTAAAATAAAAAATGATGATTTAAAAGAAACCACTAATTATTTAAAAAGTACAATTATAAACAATAATTTCAAAATAACTGATAATAAAAACCAAGCTGATAGAATTATTACATTAAGTATTTCTAAAAAAGATATGTATTTAAATGTTGATGGTTTTGTAAAACAAAGATACAGTTTAACAATAAAAATTTTCAATAACATTGGAAAAGAAATTCAAATTCTTGATGAGGATTTTGTTGAAATAGGTAGAAGCGAAACTCAAATAAAAAATTCTATAGATATTCAAATTAGAAATTATTTAGATGATAATTTAGAAGAAATATTACAATAATATCACTATATTCTTCTTATTCTTAATTCTTTATTAATTTTTCCATTATTTTTATACCATTCTAAAAATTGGCTTGTTGAATCGACTTGATCATCATGTTCACAAAATGGAAAAGATAATAATTCATTTTCATAATCGACAAGCCAATCAGTTTCTATAGGCAAAAATATTCTACCAGCTTCAAAAAGAGCTGAAACACTTGCCAATCTAGTAATTTTATCTTTAATAGGCTTAATCCCAATTATTATAGCTTTAATTTCTTTTTTTAATTCTTGTAATAAAGATTGTCCACTCGCTTTATCTTCAATTAATATACATTCTGGTTTCCAAGTATTAATCCAAAGTATTGTTTTTTTCTTTAACTCAGGATATTCCAACCACTCTCTATAAACATCTAACAAATATAAATTATTCTCACATTCCCCCCAAACAGTACAAACAGTTGGGTCATTTTTAATACCGGTTTTTATTGCTGTATCAAGAGAAAGAAAAATTCTTGAGAAATCGTCGATTTGTTTTGTTATCATTAATGTTTTTTAACTAATTATATTAAAATAGATAACTTAACAATTATTATGGAAGGCTTATATTAGACCTCTTGCAAATAAAATTTGAACAATTTCAATACTTATAGTCAAACAACTTTCACTTAACCACCAACTAAACCTAACTTTTGCCTTAATCACCCTTCGTCGCTCTAAAATTTTATTGTCTCACCGTATTAAGTTATACGCTATCGCAATAAAATTTTAAATCTCCTCGTATATTTT
>DATIQT010000042.1:0-2896 GCA_035470525.1 Rickettsiales bacterium | reverse complement strand
TTCTATATAGTTTATGAATGCATCTGGTATTTCTATTCTAACTATTCCGGATTTAATAACTTGATCTCTAAATAGTTTGCTTCGTAGATACATTGTAAAGCAATCATCAAGTAATCTTGTTGATTGATTACTTGGCTTTGTGGAGATTTTTCTTCGCAGGAAGGGGTTTGTAACCCCTTTCTCATCGTTCAAAATAAAGTTCATTAATAAACTATAATGATGGTGATTAAAGCAATTTATTCTGAACATTAAGGAAGGATTTACAAAATCCTTCCTGCATAAATTACTTACTCACAAGTTAAGTTAATTATAAATTAATTAAATATTTTCAATAGTTCAGTTAAATAATGAGTTAGTAATTATGTCCCTTATGCTCTAGGACAATGTGTATAACTAACTTTTTTAAATCTTCTATATCAAGTGTACTTGACTAAATATAATAAATTTAATGCTTGATTAACCACTCAAACTTAACTTGAAAATTTTTGAAATTAAAAACTCAAGTTCAGTTCGCTAGAGAAAACTCGCATTTTGAGAGAAAAAAGAGTAAAAAAACGATTAGAAAATAAAATTGAAAGTTAAGTTTGAAGACTGCCGAAGCCCTTGAATTGTGGGGTTGAAATTTGGTTGTAAAAAAATGAGAAAGTTTAGTTTTTGAATTAGTGGTGGAGGAAAGCACCGAAAAAAACTAACTTTATCACCGCAGAACTGAACTTTCAAAAAGTTAGTGAAATTTTTTGTTATTCTCGCTATAGGATGGGATTTTCACTAAATTTTGTGTTTTTTAGCTTTGTTTTTTAGTCAAAGTATTGTATTTATTATTCCCTAGATAGTTATTGAAAAAGTGCGAACTTAACTTTTCAATTTTCTAAAATAAGATTTATTTTTTATATTCTGCTTCAAAAAATCTTTTTAACAATTCTTTTAAAGCAAATTTTGTATATATACAAAAACTTTTATCAATTTCTTTTTGATCTCCAAATAAAGCTTCAGATTGTTTAGGACAGCCACCACCACATATATAAATTGCTGGACATTTTAAACATTTTTCTTTATTAACCGTAAGATTATTTCTCCATTTTTGGTATATGTCAGTTTTAATTATATCTTCAAAAGAATTTTCTTTAATATTTCCGCAAATTTCTTTTGTTGAATTCCAGTAACCATGACAAACTGTTATGTCTCCATTTGGTTTTATTGTTAATTGTTCACCTCCAACAGCTCCACAGTCATTGTATTTAAATTTATTTCCATAAAAAGCTCTAAATTTTCTTAAAATACGACCATCTTTTATATTATTTCTATTTAAAAAATCATAACTTTTGAATAAAAACTTACTTACTTTCTTATAATATTTTTTCCATTCATCTGTTTTTTCAGTATAATGCATTAAATTGTAATTAATACTTTTAACATCTAAATCATTTAACCAGTTTAAAAATTCTTTATTTTCTAATGACTCGTTACTTAAAGTAACAGATAATCCGAATTCAACACCAGATTTTTTAATCTTATTTATATTTTTAGTAACCAAATCATAAACACTTTCATTGGATTGTTTAAAAATTCTATATTTATCGTTTAATTCTTTTGGACCATCAATAGAAATTCCAACAGAAATTCTTGATTGCTTAAAAAATTCAAGCATTTCATCTGTAAATAACGTACCATTAGTTACCATCGCTACATCTATATTGTTTTTAGCATATTTTTTAATTGAATCAATAGTTTGCTTTATAATATTAAAATTCAAAGTTGGCTCTCCACCGTAAAATAAAACCGTTCCTTCTCTATTTTCATTTTTAATTAAATAATCTGTGAATTTTTTTATTGTTATGTCAGCTATTTCTTTAGTCATAGCTTGATCTTTTTTATTATTTATTTTCCCAATAAAACAATATTTACAAGCTAAATTACATCCTTCAACCGGAATCATATAAATTAAGCCAATATCTTTTTTAAATTTATTATTAACTGTTTCAATTAATGTTTCTTTGATTTCTTCATCTTTTAATATATTGTCAATCAATATACCTTTTTCAAACAAAACTTGAACATCTTTTTCTGTAAATAAACTTAAATCTCCTTTTAAAAGTTTTTCAACTTCATTTTTATTCATTAAAATAGGCTCAAAAAGTAAACTGTTTAAGATAGCATAATTATTTTTGTCAATTTTTATTTTATGCATAAATTTTGATAGCATTCCAATCCTTTAATTTTTTAGTAATAAAATTTTTTCAATGAAAATATCTATATCTTTGGCAGATTTATAAATTTTTTGAGCATCATATATAAAATTATCAACTTCTTTATATCTAGTAATTTGCATATTATCAAATATGTTCCACTCTTGATGTAAAATTATAAAGGCTGACAATTCAGATGCAGACCAAACTTTTTCATCTGATATATCTTTTTGGCTTTTATTTCTTCTTATTCTTTTAAAAACTTGTGACAAAATCACTTCAAATAAAAGAGAATATACATGACTATTTTTTTTCTTCCATTTATATGAGTATATATTAGTACAAATATTTTCACCATACCAATCTGATGTACCAGCTACATAATATGACAACAGGACATTATAAGTTGGAATTTTTTCTTTAAATATAATTTCCAATTTTTCAAAAAAATTTTTATCATTTTTTTGCCAATATTTTTCAAAAAAAACTAAAGCTTCTCTCATTTTTTTTGATTCGTCTTTATATGTTTTTTTCAAAAGTTGATTCAAAATTGGCATCCACTCTTCAGGAGATTTAGAATGAATTTTTTTAGCCAATCTTTTTGAAAAATTACATTGTTTAGCTCTTGAATCTATACCTAAAGGATCAAATCCTCTAAAAAGTCCAATTAATCTTTTTCGTTCTTCTCGCCATGAAATATAAAATTTTAA
>DATIQT010000041.1:0-2642 GCA_035470525.1 Rickettsiales bacterium | reverse complement strand
TAAAAGAATGTGAATTTAGATTTAATAACAGAAAACTAAGTAATGAAGAACTAGAAAAAGTTATTTGGAAATTATTTAAAAATTATTTCAAATATCAGGTTTAAGTTGCGAGTTTTTAGAGAGATACTTGTCTAGCCCCTAGTTTTATTTTACTGATTTTTTAACATTATTCAATGTTTTTTATAATTTAATATTTTCTTGATTTTATTATAAAAAATTGCTACTTCATAAGAAAAACAAATTTTTTTATGAAAATAGTAAATATAATGTCTAGTAAAGCTTTGGGTGGGTCTGAACAGGCTTTTCTGAATTATAATAATGCTTTGAGTTTGGGTAAACATGAGGTTTTTGCTATTTTTAATAAAAATGGAAAAATTAAAGATAAACTTGATAAATTAAAAAATGTAAAATATTTACCTTTAATTTTTTTTAAACCATATATTTTATTATTTCCTTATTTTTATTTTAAGATTAAAAAAATTAAACCAGATGTAATAATTATTCAAACAAGAAAAATTTTATCGTTATTTGGAAGAATTGGAAAAATTTTAAATATTCCTGTTATTTTTGTATCACATGCAAATAAAACTAAATTGTTAAATAAAGCTGATTATATTTTTTCTTTAGCTCAGTATCAAAAGGATTTTTTTGTTAAAAATGGTTTTGAAGAAGATAAAATTTTTGTTATTTCTAATTTAATTAATGAAAGAGTAAAATTTAAAGAATTTGAGGATTTTTCAAATACACCAATATTTGGGGTTATGGGTAGATTTGAAGCTTCAAAGGGATTGGACATTCTTATAGAGGCTTGTAAAATTTTAAAGGATAAAGGTAAAAAATTTAAAGTAAAAATTGGGGGATTTGCACAAAAACAATATCTTGATGAATATTATAAAATAATTCAATTAATAGAAGAATATAAGTTAAAAGATGATATAGAATTATTGGGTTGGATTGATAATAAAAAAGAATTTTATGATGCTATTGATGTTTTTGTGTTGCCTTCGATAAATGAATCTTTTGGAATAGTGTTGCTTGAGGCTATGATGTATAGTAAACCGATAATTTCATCTTTGGCTGAAGGACCTAGTGAAATTTTTGAAGATAGTAAAAATTCTTTTACTTTTCCTATTAAGGATTATAAAAAATTAGCTGAATTGATGATGAAAGTTTTAGATAATAGAGAACTTGTTAAGAAAAGTGTTAAAGAAAATTATGATTTAGTTAATAAAAAATATATTTTAGAAGAGGTTTCAAAGGATATTAATGATGCTTTGTTAATCTGCTGTGAAAGATGATTATATTACGCCAGCTCTTAAACAATCTTGAATATGAATTAAACCTATAACTTTTTTAGTTTCTTCTGTGGTCTCTACTACAAAAAGAACTTGAATGTAGTTGTTGTCTTCTCCTACTCCTTTTTCCATTATTTTGACTGCATCTAAGGCAAACATGTCTTTTTCAACTGTAATTGGATTTGGAGTCATGATTTCTGAGATTTTCTTTTCGGTTAGGTTTTTATATTGTATTATTTTTCTTTTGAAGTCGCCGTCTGTTATAATTCCAATTAAATTGTCATTTTTGTCTAAAACACCAACGCAACCAAGTGGTTTTTCGATCATTATGTTGATGACTTTTTCCATGTTGTCATCTTCGTGAACTATTGGTAATTCGTCGCCTTTGTGCATTATTTCTTCTACTTTTAATAAAGCGGAACCAAGTTTTCCTCCGGGGTGGAATATTTTATATTTGTCTTTATCAAAATGATTTATATTTATAAGTGCTGTAGCAACTGCATCTAAATAAGCTAAAAACATTATTTCTGATGTTGTTGGTGAATTGACTATGTTTGTTTGTTCTACATCTTCTAAAACTACTGGAATGGTGGAAGCTTTGGCTAAAAAAGAATCTGGGTTTCTTGTTAAACCTATTAATGTTATGTCAAATCTTTTACAGTAAGCTATTATGTCGTTTATTTCTTTTGAACCACCTGAATTTGATAATAAAATTACTGTATCACTTTTTGAAATCATTCCTAGGTCACCGTGACTTGCTTCATTTGCGTGTACATAAGTTGCTATCGTTCCAGTTGAGGCTAATGTTGCTGCTACTCTGTGTGCTATATAACCTGGTTTGCCAACCCCACTTAAAACAACTCTTCCCTTTGTTTTTAAAATTGCTTTAACAACTTTTTCAAAAGTGTCATTTATTGAATTATTTAATATGGATTGTAACCCTTTTATTTCAGTTTGTATGGAATGAATACCATAATCTTTGCATTGCGTCATAAAAAATACTAAATCTCCCTATGGCATAAGAATATTATTAATAATTTAAAAAACAATACTGATATTATTTTACAACTTTTAATTTAAAATTTATTATTTATATACTTCCAAACATTTTTTTCAACTTTAGATTACAAACTATATTTAAATTCTATTTTTAATATTGATTTTAAATAATTTTAGTAATAACTTAAGGTTGAAATATGAAAATGCTTATAAAAGAATTGGTTTTTGAAGAAGAAAATTTTTCTAATAATGAAACAACTATTAATAGAAGTATTAAAAGAAGAATTGTTGAGCAAAAAAATAAACAATTAGAGGAATTTAATTATAAATACTCTAATGATAATTTAT
>DATIQT010000040.1:0-8321 GCA_035470525.1 Rickettsiales bacterium | reverse complement strand
GTTTAAAGATGTAAAGTGTATTGAATACTCTGGCAAGAATAATGAAAACTTTATAATCACTACAAAATCAAGTAAAAAGTATAATAATACACAAGTTATGATTTTATCAGCATTGGATTTGAAAGATGAATATAATAGAGTGTTATGTGAGGGTGATATTATAGAGCAACATTGCACTATAGCTTATGTTTATTATGACCCTAATGAATCAGCTTTTAAAACTAGAAATATTAAGAAAGATGTAAATAGAATTTATATTAGTTCGGATAATACTTATATGGCAAATGTTATAGGAAATGTGTTTAAAGATGCAGAAAAAGTTTTGAAAAAAATAAAAATGGACGGAGATCAGATTGATGTAGATGGAGTAAGGGAAATGGTGAGATACTTTAAGATTGATAAACCTATGAAGGTTGTAAGTAATACGAATAGAAAAGGTATATCGTGAAGAAAAATCACAAAGAGGAGTGAATATATTAAAATAGAAGATATTAGAAATTGTAAGGCAAATAAAAATATGGCTGTAAATAATGTCAATAATAGTGATAATATTTATGAGATTTATCTTAAAGAATGATAAAATTTTCAACATAAAATAATAATTTAGATTCAATAGTTGATTTTAATACTATTGTAAGATAAATATACAAACAACTAAAGATTTAAATTGAAAATTTAAATGTATATTTTAAGATGTTGATAAATAATTTTCAAAATAATATGAAGAAGTTTCAAAAACCAAAAGAAGAAAGAATAAATAGAATTATAAAAAATATTCCAAATCAATTTTTTGATGGAAAAAGAAAAGATGATGTTTCTAATACAAGAACAATGAAAGTTGGCGTTGAATTAAATGATGAATTAAAACAAAAACTTGATGTGTTGATGAACGACACAGATTTAAAAAGAAGAGAAATATTAAAAAATTTAATGGAAATATTTTATAATAATCCACAAGAACTTATTGAAAAAGCTGGAAAAATAACTAATAAAATAAATAAAAAAACCGGAGAAGTTCTAGAAAATCATAAATTTAGTAGTCAAAAACTATATGGTGTATTATATAAAAATTATGCTAAAGGAAAATCTCTTAAGAATTATCCAAGTGCTGTATTTTATGAAAGTGTTTTGTCTAATATAGCAAAAGAAGTTTGTTCTTTCTTAGATAAATATTATACTATACAGGAAGGAATAAATAAAACTATAAGTGATAATGATAAAAGAACAAAAAAAGAAATTACAATTGATTTAATTACTTTACCTGAAAAAGTTTCTAATAAAAAAGAAAGCGAAGAATACAATAAAATAGTTAGACAAAATAATATTTTAATAAATTTATATAATCAAAAAGTTAAAACAGATGAAGAGTTGCCGTTTTTAAAAGATTTAAAAGGTTTTCCTTCATTCCCATTAATAGAAAAAAGAAAGGAACTTGATTACAGCGAATTGAATAAATTATTTGAACCATATTTAGAAAATGCTAAATTATTTTGGGATACTATAAATAATAAACAAATGCAAGAAGCAATGAAGCATTTTTATGGTAGGATTATTTATAAATGGTTTGAATATTATTATAAAATTGAAGCTGATGAGCCAAGTAAAGAGAATAGTTTTGAATATAAATTAAATAATTGGTCTCCTAATAATATAAACATAATTCTTGAAAGAATAGATAAAAAAATAAATAGAATTGAAACATATACTAATCAGGACAAAAAAGCTAAAATAGAATGGTTAAGGGGAAAAAGTCTTATTATATTTGAATATTTGAGACAATCGAGCAAAGAAGAATTTGCAAAAGTCAGAGGTGAGTTTGATTTAAAAAGTTCAATGAATGCTGGATTCATAAGTAAAGATAATATAGAAAGAAAAGTTTATGAAATTACAGGATTTAGTGAAAATAAAAAAGCGACAATTTTAGTTGACGATACTGATAAAAAGCATTTTAAATATAGTTTAGCTTTTAATGTTTCAAAAGATCATAGTGGTTTTAAAATATCTGATGATGGAAAATTTAAAGGTTATTTAACTTGTGGTGGAAGCAAGAAAAAACCAAAAGATGGAGAAGAAAATGAAAAAAAGAATACACAGCTAAAAAATATAAGTTTAGATACTGTTGGAACATCTATTTTACCATTAAAATTTGGCAAAAGATATGCTAGAGAGTACTTATATAATAACGAATTATACTTTGAAAATAAAGGAATTACACTAAATAATGCGAGAATTATTCAAGAAGGTAATAAATATTTTGTGGCTATAACCTTTACAAAATTAAAAGGAAATAAACCAAATAAAGAATTCTTTGATAATTTCAAATATAAAGCAATAATAGGTGTTGATAGGGGTGAGAAATTACCAGTTGCTATTGTTATAACAGATATGGAAGGAAGGGTAATAGAACAGCCAATATTAGAAGTATGTAAAGATTTTGCTGAAAAACAAGAAAAAATAGCTAAACAGAAAAAAGAACAATCATCAAAAACTGGAAATTATGATGCTAAATTAAAAAAGAAAGCTAAGAATTTATCAAAGGCAACTATTGAAAAAATAGGTGCAGAATTGTTATATTATGCAACGAAATATAAAGGATTAATAGTTTTAGAAGATTTAGCAAGAGAATTTGGTATAGATCCAATAATGGCTAAAAGGCAATATACTAAAATTGAAGATTTTTTATCTAGAAAACTCAAAGAAAACGGTTTAATGTGGGGCAACATATTAACAAATACCAAGAGTGGTTTATTAGGAAAAGTAATTGCACAACATACTTCAAAAACTTGTTCCGATTGCGGTTGTGTATTTGCAGCTGAAAAAATAAGAGCATTAGAACCATACTTAAAAGAAGATAATATTTATTATATAACTTTTGAAGGAAAAGAAATATCTCTTAATATAAATTATAAAATTTGGATTAGGTCAAAAGGTAGAGAAGAATCATTTAACGCTAATGAAGAAATTATAAAATTAAAAGAAAAAGATACAATAAAAAATAAAAAACGAATTGAGAAAGTATTATTAAATGCATTAAATCCACGAAAAACACAAGCAGAATTTTTTTGCCCAATTTGCGAACATAAAGAAAATGCAGATATGCAAGCTGGTTTAAACATAGCTAGAAGATGGTTATTTATAAAAAGTCCAGAAAAGATTGAATACGATAAGAAAAAAGATACAAAAAACAAAATTAGTTACTGGCAAGCTTGGGAAAATTTTTGTAAAAGAAATAAAGACTTATGGAATCAAAAAAATTAATTCTATCAATTTATAATATTTCAGAATACCTATATTGTCAAAAAAGTTGCTTTTACAAAATATTCAATTTTGAGGAAAATCAAGAACAAAATATTGATATGATAGTTGGTAGAAATCAACACGAAATAGTTCATTCTGATTCCATCAGAACTAAAGAAAAAGGATTGAAGCAAATAAGTAATCTTTCTATATTTAATCACGAATATAGTATAGCTGGCAAACTTGATTTATTAGAAATAAAAGATGAAAAATATTATCCAATAGAATACAAAAAAGGCAAATTTAGAGATTTTTTAAATCATAAAATTCAATTATGTTTACAAACTTTGTGTTTAGAAGAAATGTATAAAACTAAAATTGAATATGGCTATTTATTTTTTATTGAAGAACATAGAAGATATAAGATTATTATGAGTGATGAATTAAGAAAAATAACAAAACAAACAGTTTTTGAAATAAGAGAAAAACTTTCAAAAAATAATCCAAATTTATTTATTAAAAATAAAAATGAACTATGTAGTAAATGCTCTTTTTTCCAAACATGTTTACCATTTATAAAGGAATAAAATGACATATATTACAGATAAAGTTAGTTTATATTTAAACAACGATTATCAAATTAAAAAAAGAGGCGATAATTTATTGCTTTATAAAAATAATGAGAAAATCCAAAGTATACCTGCATTGAAAATAAAAGATATAGTTATATTAGGAAATATAGACATTGAGAGTAATATAATAAACTTTTGTAAAGATAATAATATATTAATCCATTTTATTTCAAGAAATGGAAAATATTATGGTTCACTAGATTTTAATCCACAATTAAACATATTTCCTAGATTTAAACAAAATGAAAAAAGATTTAATGAGAATACTTCAAATAAAATAGCAATAAATTTTATTACCTCAAAATTAAAAAATCAAAAATGGTTTTTAGAAAGTTTTAACAAAAAGATAAAATTTGAAATTCCAGATTTTAATAACATAAAAAATTATCAAGATATTTTAGGAATAGAGGGTTCAAAAAGTAGAGAATATTTTTCTTATTGGAATGAATTAATAAAAAATAAAGATTTTATTTTTGAAAAAAGAACAAAACACCCACCAGAAGATGAAATTAATGCTTTATTAAGTTTATTTTATACTTTACTAGCGAGTGAAATACATACATTTTGCAATATAGTTGCACTTGATCCATATATTGGTTTTTTGCATAGAGAATATTATGGTCGTCCCTCACTAGTTTGCGATTTAATGGAAGCTTATAGACCATTTATAGACAAATTTATTTTAAATATAGTAAATAGAAATGAAATTAAAAAAGATGATTTTGAAATTTGTAACAACAAAATTGAATATAAGTTAAAAAGTGAATCTTTCGGACTAGTAATTAGTAAATGGAATAAGTTTTTTAAAGAAGATTTATTTTATTATGGAGTATTTGGCAAGAATATAACTTTATATAAAATTATAGAAAACGATATAAGATTATTTGCAAAATATTTGATAGAAGAGATTGATAATTTTAATCAATTTATAATGGATAAGTAATGAGATTTTTAATTTGCTACGATATTACAGAAGATAGTTTAAGAACCAAAATCGTAAAAGTTTTAGAAAGTTATGGTGAAAGAATTCAATACTCAGTTTTTGAATTTAATTTGAACCAAGCAAAAATATTAGAATTAAAGCATAAATTAATTAAAAGAAAATTATTAGATAGGAGTAAAATGAGTTTTTCAATTTATCCAATATGCGAACAATGCTATAAAAAAGTTGAAAGATATGGCAATAATAAACTTTTAAACGAAAAAAACATTGTTTTTTAATTATTTATTTTTACAATAGTGAAGACTCCTTTAACGAAAGTATTTTACTTTGAGAGTCCGTTTCAAACTCAATCGAGTATTGGAACAAAAATATTTAGAGAAAACAGAAACAGTTTTATATTATTTTATTAAAAATAATTAGTTGTTCCTTAAATTGTAAATATTAATTGCATTTTTTATATAAGAATAGGTTTTTGTTCATTTATATATTGAAAAATAATGTTTTATCATTTTTGTTTAAAATTTTGTTTTTTGTTGTATATATTGTGAAGATTTGTTTTTAAATAAAAAATGCAGTTTAGGAAAATATTTTTTCTCTTAATGTTATCAAAGATGTTTGCAATCGTTCATATTCAATAGGTGTTAAGTTTAGGAAAATATTTTTTCTCTTAATGTTATCAAAGATTATGGCAGTAAATTTTGAAGAAAAAGATTATGTTTAGGAAAATATTTTTTCTCTTAATGTTATCAAAGTTAATAGATTACATTAATTTTGAAGATAATATTGTTTAGGAAAATATTTTTTCTCTTAATGTTATCAAAGATAATCTATTTACAACAAATTGGGCGAGTTTTAAGTTTAGGAAAATATTTTTTCTCTTAATGTTATCAAAGGAAGATAAAACAACACCAAAAGAGGTAAAATCGGTTTAGGAAAATATTTTTTCTCTTAATGTTATCAAAGAATATTGTATGAAATGATCAGGAAACAAACTTGTGTTTAGGAAAATATTTTTTCTCTTAATGTTATCAAAGCTCGTATTATGCTAATGATATAATAAGCTATTTTGGTTTAGGAAAATATTTTTTCTCTTAATGTTATCAAAGTGATTATTTCAAAGGCAGAGGTATAAGTCAGTTTAGGAAAATATTTTTTCTCTTAATGTTATCAAAGATGTCGGGAATATAAACTCTTCTTTTATGGTTTAGGAAAATATTTTTTCTCTTAATGTTATCAAAGATGGGAAAAATACCAATAAAAGAATGCCCTGTATGTTTAGGAAAATATTTTTTCTCTTAATGTTATCAAAGTTTCTAGGCATTATTTACTCCATTTTTTGTGTTTAGGAAAATATTTTTTCTCTTAATGTTATCAAAGTGGTTTGTATTTCGTTGGAAAAGCTTATTATAAGTTTAGGAAAATATTTTTTCTCTTAATGTTATCAAAGATGGTATTTATCATATCACTAAAACCAGACAAACGTTTAGGAAAATATTTTTTCTCTTAATGTTATCAAAGGTCAGAATGTTGTCTTGAATTTCAGCAATTCGTGTTTAGGAAAATATTTTTTCTCTTAATGTTATCAAAGTTACGCAACATATCTTTATCCAAATTTTCAAGGTTTAGGAAAATATTTTTTCTCTTAATGTTATCAAAGCACTATCAGAATTCCAAATAGGTTTTCTATGAGTTTAGGAAAATATTTTTTCTCTTAATGTTATCAAAGTTTGCCTATGAGTGCAGAAATTAATTGTAGTTTAGGAAAATATTTTTTCTCTTAATGTTATCAAAGATTTCTTTAATTAAAAAAGGTATTAGCGACAAAGTGTTTGGGAAAATATTTTTTCTCTTAATGTTATCAAAGTTAGAAAAAAGTATTCCTTCAAATTCATCTTGTTTAGGAAAATATTTTTTCTCTTAATGTTATCAAAGGCATTAGGAATATGCAAAGATACTTTTTACGAGTTTAGGAAAATATTTTTTCTCTTAATGTTATCAAAGCAGAAGCAAAATTATGTGGTTTGGCTATAGAACGTTTAGGAAAATATTTTTTCTCTTAATGTTATCAAAGAAGATAAAATTGATTGAGATAAATCATTTTTTAGGTTTAGGAAAATATTTTTTCTCTTAATGTTATCAAAGTTGAACGGTCAGTTGAGCTATCAGTTGAGCTATCAGGTTTAGGAAAATATTTTTTCTCTTAATGTTATCAAAGTAGTTAGTTTATTCGGACTGGTTAATTTTGTTTAGGAAAATATTTTTTCTCTTAATGTTATCAAAGGGTAGTTCTTTTGGGGGTTCTCCAGTAAATACCCGTTTAGGAAAATATTTTTTCTCTTAATGTTATCAAAGGTGATAAGTCAGAACAACTCCTAAATACAGGTTTAGGAAAATATTTTTTCTCTTAATGTTATCAAAGTTACAACTATTTGGCTAAATCGGTTAACGAGTTTAGGAAAATATTTTTTCTCTTAATGTTATCAAAGTATTTAGCAATTCCTTTATACATTATAAGAGTTTAGGAAAATATTTTTTCTCTTAATGTTATCAAAGACTAAAGCATGGAATAAATTTGTAGGGGCTACTGTTTAGGAAAATATTTTTTCTCTTAATGTTATCAAAGAACACAACAGCGAAAGATTATATTTCTGAAAAGTGTTTAGGAAAATATTTTTTCTCTTAATGTTATCAAAGTTAGGTAATAATGCTTCCAACTCTTGCTTTTTTTGTTTAGGAAAATATTTTTTCTCTTAATGTTATCAAAGGTTAAAGTCAAACCGCAATCTGCAATTTTGCCAGTTTAGGAAAATATTTTTTCTCTTAATGTTATCAAAGTTTGTCATTTCTTACCTCATTGTTTTTAAGTTTAGGAAAATATTTTTTCTCTTAATGTTATCAAAGATCATTGTTTATACATAGTTATTGCTAATTCGTTTAGGAAAATATTTTTTCTCTTAATGTTATCAAAGTAATGGCAATAGATGGAAATGGAATTACAATGTTTAGGAAAATATTTTTTCTCTGAATGTTATCAAAGTAATATTCTCAAAAAACTCGTATTGAAAAACAAGGCTTAATTACAAACTGAACTTTTTGTTTATACCTTTTCTATCCAGTAGGGAGAATAACATCACTAACTTTTTCTCAAGGAAAGATTTTTATGTATTTTTACTGAACTTTCAACAAGTTAGTTGTAGGTTTCTTCCTATCTTTATACGAATTTAAACAAAAAAAATACAAAAAATTACTTACTCACAAGTTAAGTTCATTATAAATTAATTAAATATTTTCAATAGTTCACTTAAATAATGAGTTAGTAATTATGTCCCTTATGCTCTAGGACAATATGTATAACTAACTTTTTTAAATCTTCTATATCAAGTGTACTTGACTAAATATAATAAATTTAATGCTTGCTTAACCATTCAAACTTAACTTGAGAATTTTTGAAATTAAAAACTCAAGTTCAGTTCGCTAGAGAAAACTCCCATTTTGAGAGAAAAAAGAGT
>DATIQT010000039.1:0-5426 GCA_035470525.1 Rickettsiales bacterium | reverse complement strand
CCTTGTATATTTTTGCAAAAGCGGTTTATTTAGTGGTTAAGTGAAAGTTGTTTGACTATACTTTGAAATTCCGAGGGTGTTGCTTGTTTTCGCACTTCACTTCGTTCAGTGGAAAGACTACACCTTCCCCGCGAGGAACGAGCGGTTGGAAACAAGCATTTGAAGTAGAAATTAGAATTTTAAGGAAAATTATTTAAAATTATAATTTGTTTTACTGCTGAGTATTGAAATTGTTCAAATTTTATTTGCAGTAGGTCTAATAATTTATTATGAATTGTGAATAACATTGGTTATGTACTAAAAACTAAATAAATTGAGTGTTATAAAGAGAAAAATAAGCATTTTATTAAGAAGTCGCTTTATCTTTTAGAAAAACTGGAATTATGTAATAAAACTAATTTAATTTTATTAAAAAATATCTCCAGATTTAATATGTAAAACTCCGTCTATTGTTCTTAAAATTAGTGTCCCATCTTTATCAAAATCTTCAAATACACCTTCTTTTTCATTTACTTTAATTGTTTGTCCTAGTTTATAACAATTGTTTATCCACTTTTCTCTTATAGTGCTAAAGCCTGTTTTCTGCCATTCATTAAAAAGATAGTCAAAATTTTTTAAAAATTCTTTTAATAATTCATATTTCTCAACAATAATATTTTCTTTTAATAATGAAGTAGAATTAAACATTACATTTGTTGGAAATTCTTTTATATTGACACCAATTCCTATAACTAATTTTTTTGACAAAGTATCAAATTCTAATAATATTCCACAACATTTTTTTTGATTAATTAAAATATCATTAGGCCATTTTAATAAAATTGAATTATTTATATTAAAATTCAAAATAGCCTCTCTCATAGCTACTCCAGACAAGAAAGACAATTGAGAGTAATCTAATCTTTCATTGTTACCATTTAAACTAAATGAAAAATACAAATTTCCATTATTTTCACTATTCCATAATCTATTTGTTTTTCCTTTACCATTAGACTGTGATTGTGCTATTATTACAGTATTTTCATTAAAATCTTTTGCGATGATCATAGTTGAACTTACACAATCAAACTCAATAATACCAAAGTTTAAAAATTGAGTTTGATTTATAATTTTATTCATTTTAATGGATAATTTCAGGATATTTTTTATTTTCTCCTTGATTTAGACTCTTTTGAAAACTATTTTCCTCTTTTCTTTTTTCTTCTTTAGCTTCTGATTTTACAGCATTATAAAATCTCTGCATTTGAGCATCTATTGTTTTATGTTTATCATGTGCATAATCAGAATATTTATCCAATAATGATGGCACTTTATCTAAAGGAAGAAGACCGAGAGTTTCTTCTGAAACATATTTTTTTAATGCTTCTTCAATAGGACTTGGTATAGTACCTTTAGCTATAATAAAAGCACCAACAATTGGACAAAATGGTAAAATAGCTGTTCCTATCATAATAGCAGCAATACCACCATATGTTGTTCCTAATAATTCAGCTGACATTCTATCAGCAGACATTCCTGTTTTCTTCTCATCTCTTTCATCTTCATTATAAAAACCATAGTAATTGTTTTCTTGACACCAATCAACTAAACCTTCAAAATCACTTCTATCTAAATTTTCTAAAGCTTCATTTGCCTTTTTTCCTTCTTTACTTTCATCTTGTAATTTATTTTTAAACCATTTTTTTAATTTTTCAATTTTACCTTCCCTAGTTGTTAAATTAGACTTTTCTGTTGTTTCTGACATAAATCACTTAAATATTAACTTTAATAAAATAATTATAACATTATATATTTTATTTTACAATATAAACAATTAATGTAATAAATTCAATAATATCTTTTATTTTCTTGAAAATTAAACTTTTATTTATAAAATTAGCTTTAATGAGTTAAAAAAATTAACAATAAAAAAATTATTTATGGAAAAGAAAAGAGTGGTTATTACTGGTATGGGAATGGTTTCTCCTTTAGGAAATAATGTAAAAAACAGCTGGGAAGGAATTAAAAATTCAAAAACTGGTGTTAGAAAAATTCAAAGTTTTAATGTTGATGAATTGCCTGATAGTATTAGTAAAGTAGCTGGTGAGGTTAGAATTGGTGAAGGTGAAAACGAATTTAATCCAGATTTATTTGTAGAGAAAAAAGAACAAAGAAAAATGGGAAAATTTATATGGCTTGCTATGGGAGCTGCCGAAGAAGCTTTAACAGATGCAAATTGGAAACCTACTGATGAAGATAATTTGAGAAGAACTGGTGTTTTTATGGGCTCTGGTATTGGTGGTTTAGACTACATTCAAGATACTTGCGAAACATTGTTTTCAAGAGGTGCTAATAAAATCAGTCCATTCTTCGTTCCTGCGAGTTTAATAAACTTAGCAAGCGGACATATTTCTATAAAATATGGTTTTACAGGTCCTAATCAAGCTATGGTAACAGCTTGTGCTTCTGGTAGTCATGCTATCGGTGAAAGTGGAGCAATTATAGCAAGAGGTGATGCAGATGTAATGGTTTGTGGTGGCGCAGAATCAACTATTTGTTCATTAGGTGTTGGTGGATTCTCAGCAATGCATGCACTTTCAACATCTTATACAGCAATTCCAGAGCAAGCATCTAGACCTTGGAATAAAGGAAGAGATGGATTTGTAATAGCGGAAGGTGCTGGTGTTTTAATACTTGAAGAATACGAACACGCAAAGAAAAGAGGCGCAAAAATTTATGCTGAATTAGTAGGTTTTGGATCAAGTGGCGACGCTTACAATATGGTACTTCCTGAACCAGAAGGCAAAGGACAAATTCAAGCTATGCAAGATGCTTTAAGAACTGCTGGTATAACAACTGACAAAATTGGTTATGTAAATGCTCACGGAACATCAACTCCAAAAGGTGATATTTTTGAATTTAATTCAGTAAAAAAAGTATTTGCTAATGAATTAGATACATTATCAATGTCATCAACTAAATCAGCTACAGGACATGCTTTAGGTGCCGCAGGTGCATTAGAAGCTATTTTCTCAATATTATCATTAAGAGAAAATATTTTACCACCTACATTAAACTTAACTGATGTTGATGATGAATGCCAAGGTATTGACTTAGTTCCATTAACAGCAAAGGAAAAAAATCTACAATATGTTTTATCAAATTCATTCGGATTTGGTGGAACCAATGCAAGTTTAATATTTAAAAAAATATAATCCTTGACATTAAGTTGTATATTACTATCCTAAACGGTAATGATTTATAATTAATTTATGGTTTTAAAATGAAAAAAATTTTATTTTGTTTGGTTATTTTAACTTTAGTTTTTAGTGTTGTTCCAGCTAGAGCTCAAGAAGTTGCAGTTATAAATTTGGAAGAAGTTATAAACAATTCCACTGCAATGAATAAAGTTAAGAAAAAATTAGAAGCAAAAAAAGCTGACATGGAAAAGAAATTAAAAGTTGAAGAAAAAGGCTTAACAGATGAAAAAACAGCTTTAGAATCCCAAATTAAAGTGTTATCTCAAGATGTTGCTCAAGAAAAAGTAACTGCTTTCCAAAATAAAGTAATCGCCTTCCAAGACAATGTAAAGAAAAATGAAAACGAATTACAAAAAGGTTTCATGGATGCTTATTTAAAAGTAACAAACAGCGTAAAAGATATAATTGTTGAAATGAAAAATGAAAAAAACACCAAATATACATTTAATGTAGTAATACCAAAAGCTTCTACTTTATATAACGATCAAAACATAGATATTTCAGCGGAAGTTCTAGCTAGATTGAACAAAAAACTAAAAGAAATAAAATAATTAAGAAAAAAATTTAAATTTATAGGAAGGATTATATCCTTCCTAAATTTATTTACATAAAAGTTATTAAACATAGTTTCCAATTGATATATAAAAATATTACAGTACATTATAAATAAATAATAAAATTATTAAAATGACATACAAAACTAATAATAAAAGTGAGAGAATTGCAAAAGTCATTGCAAGAATGGGATACTGCTCAAGAAGAGAAGCTGAAAAATTAATATCTGATGGTTGCGTAAAGGTTAATGGTGTTGTAATAACAAGTCCAGCTATCAATATTACTGATGAGTCAATCAAAATTAATAATAAATTATTAAGCAAAAAAGAGAAAACTAGATTATGGTTATATAATAAACCAAAAGGTACTGCAGTTAGCACTGGCAAAGATGAAAAAGTTCCAACAATATTTAGTCTTCTACCAAGTAATATGCCAAGAGTTATTGCGGTTGGCAGGTTGGATATTAATACAGAAGGTTTGTTATTATTAACAAATAATGGTGAATTATCTGAATTTATTAGTAGTCCTAAAACTGCTTGGACTAGGCATTACAGAGTCAGAGTTTTTGGTAAATTAAATAAAGAAAGATTTGAATTATTTGGTAAAGAAGGAGTTTCCATTAATGGTATAAAATATAAACCAATTAAAATAATAGTTGAAAAAGAAGGTGAAAGTGCTAATTCTTGGTTAAAAGTCTCTATTAATGAAGGAAAGAATAGAGAAGTTAAAAATATAATGGCTGAATTAGGTTTAAAAGTTACAAGACTTATTAGAACTGGTTTTGGACCTTTCCATTTAGGCAATTTAGAAAGTGGTTTATTAAAAGAAGTTCCAACGAAGACATTAAAAGATGTTATAGGAAATAATATTGATTTGGATTAGACACCGTTATCAAAGGTTTACAATTTTTAACAATTTTTGAAAATAAAGATATCCAAATTATTATAAACTATTATCAAATGTTTATAAATTTATGAATTATACAGAAGATATATTGATTTTTATAATACATAAAATATTATTAAAGTAGTTTATTAAACCTTAATAGTATTGATTGGTAAAGACACATGAACGATTTAACAAATAAACCAACAGAAGAAGCTAAAACAAGCATTATAAGAAAAAAGCATAGTCCAGAAAAAGAGAGATTAGTAAAAAAAATTATAGGCGAAAGACAAGAAGAAGAAAAAATAGAGAAAGAAAAACATAAATGGTGGCAATTTGCTATAGAAATTCTAATAAGTGTTGTGGCTATCATTATAACTTTAGTTTTAAATTTTAGATAAATTTGTTAACACCAGTCTTATTTTACAAACAAATTATTACCATTCAAATTTCATTTATAGTCAAACAACTTTCACTTAACCACTAAATAAACCGCTTTTGCGGAAATATACGAGGAGATTTAAAATTTTATTGCGATAGCGTATAACTTAATACGGTGAGACAATAAAATTTTAGAGCGACGAAGGGTGATTAAGGCAAAAGCGGTTTATTAGACCTGTTTCCAGCAAACCTCTTAACTTTCCAATAATTCAACACTATCTTTAGTCACATATTCAGAACAAACTGGAAGAATTTGTTTAAATGACTAAATATAGTTATATAAAGAACTTAAAAGACGATACTTTT
>DATIQT010000038.1:0-11548 GCA_035470525.1 Rickettsiales bacterium | reverse complement strand
TTACTGCTATTTATATCAGTACTTGTTTTATTACATTTCATATTATTTGTATCAATATTTTATTAATAATTTTAATAATTAATTATCAAATAACTTAAATTAAATTTTTAAACATAAAAAATTTAAAAATTTAATTAGGTTGTTTGATTATTGACACAGAATTTGGAACGGTCTCATGGTTTATTCTATTGAGAATAATCTTCTTATAATCTCTTCAACCACTGGAACTGTTACCGCATTACCTAAGCATTTATATCTCTGTGTATCACTTATTCCGTCAGTCCAACCATCTGGAAAGCCTTGCAACCTTTCACATTCAAGCGGAGTCAGTCTTCTTATATTATATCCGTTATAAGTGCCTTTGCTTGATGTGGTTTGATTGCTTTGATTATCTTTATTAACAGCATATAATCCAGTCTTTGCACCTACACCGCCAGCATTAGCTGTTAGTGTTGTTGAACTACCATTTGTTCCATATACTCTATAACTTTGGCTTACTGAACCTATTAATTGTTTTAGACTTGTTCTATTTGGATTAAATCGTCTTTTGCTGATCCGCCTACTTTCAAGCAATTCATTTTCTCGGTTGTTTTGTGAAACTTCGCAGAGAAGCCTCTGTTGTTTTGTATTTGTCTTTGATTGTATATTAACAGAGCATCTATTCGGCTTTGTGATAGGAAATATTTTTGGTGGACTTTTGATACTGGTTCTATTATATCCGATAAAGTATATTCGCTCTCTATTTTGGGGTAAAAACCAGCTACTATTAACAAGTTGCCATTGCCCATCATACCCAATGTTGCTAATTTCTTGCAATATGATTTCAAAGGTTTTGCCTTGTTGGTGGTGGAGTAATCCCTTAACATTCTCAAAGATAAAATAATCAGGTTTGAGTTCTTGAATAAGTCTAATTGCTTCAAAGAAGAGAGAACTTCTATTTCCATTGAGTCCTGCTTGTTTGCCTGCAATTGATAGGTCTTGACAAGGAAAGCCAAATGTAATGAGATTAATCTTTGGTAGTTTATTTGTAATTTCCTTTGTGATTGTTTTAATATCTCCAAGTCTATTTGATTGTGGAAAGCATTTCTCATATATGTTTATGCAGTTCTTATCTATTTCAGAATAGTAATGATTATTTAGTTTTATTCCTGCTTGTATTATACCTTTTGCAAATCCACCTATACCAGAGAATAAATCAAGATAGTTGATTTCATTATTTATGATTTCATTGTTTATCATAATGAAAGAGGTTAAGAGAGATTAAAAGGGATTAAAAGAATTAAAAAAACTGAATAAAAGAATTAAATAATCGGAAATTAGAACGATCAATTAAATGGTCTAATAAGAATGGTTATTATCCTAGACACAATAATCAATCATATTTTTATACTAAAACTAAAATGTTTATTATGGAAGTCTATTTTTTAAAGAATTTAAAAAAATATTTTACATACGAAACAAGGCACTTTATTTCTAAAGTGCCTTTATGGGAAAATATTAAATTAAAATAAAAATAGTGCCTCCATTTTTAAACCACCCAACATTTTAATTATAAGTTGTTTGTATTTGCCACAATTACAAACAACTTTCTTCATCTCAACTTCATCTCCACCCAACACTTCCTACCAATCGCAAAATATAATCGTATGCCTCCACACGATTTCGCTCTCCACCCATGCCTCCGTATTCCCTTTTATTTTTTCCAAGTATATGTAATTACAATTATCCACTTAAACTAAATATAATTATCCACTTGAATTAAAATATATTTATGCTATAATTCATGAGTGATGGTGGCAGCCTTCACTCACTTTTCTAGCATAAATATTGCTAGGGTTTGTTTTTCACCAAGACATTTAACTTAATCCGAAA
The DNA here is from genome assembly GCA_035470525.1 of Rickettsiales bacterium. GTDB lineage: Bacteria > Pseudomonadota > Alphaproteobacteria > Rickettsiales > UBA1997 > CALXSC01. Next base: position 9,676 of record DATIQT010000038.1, on the reverse strand, counting down.
ACAATGTCTTGGTGGTTAAGGTAAATAACAATTACTTATTATAATTATTTCTCGCATTAATTATATATTTAACTACTCGCACATAGTTTATAAGATAATTAATCACTTACCTCAACTAAGAGCATACTGTATATCTCGCTTTCAAATATGCTCTATCTCTTTAAATCACTTCATCTTTTTACTTCATTGATTTTTTATTTATTCTTTACAATTTAAAACAACACTTCATCACAACGACATCAAAATAATTCATCACAACAACACTCAAAACTTCAACATTCAATCACAACATCAAACAACTTACTCACAATCAATCATTACAAACAACAAAAACAATCAATCATTACAAACAACAAAACATTCAGCCAACTATAAACAGCAGAAACAAATACTTTTATTTCCAAATATTTTAAAAAAACCATTTGGTCTATTCTCTTCTTCAAATGGATTTTCCGAGAAGTCAGCTGTAGTTTTAGGATTTAACAAGTAAGCTATTTCATCACTTACACAAGGAACTGCTAGATTATCTTTTGTTATTGTTATCAATCCTTTATTAAACAAACCGTAGATTGCTTCTACATTACTTAATAAATTAATCATGCCTCTGTTATGCTGTACTGCAATATTTAGAATTTTAAATTCTAAATCATTTAAGTACATTTCTTCAATAATACCAGTGTTATTGTCAGTGATTGATAAGAAATAACTATTGTTATCTTTATCTATTTTAGTTGTTTTATAATTTTTACAATTCATTTTTAAATTGCATTGTTGTCCACAATTTTAAAGATATATGGTTGATTTTTTAAAAAAAGGGATTAAATTGCTTAATTATAAAAATAATTTTGTTTTAGGTTCTAAATATGAAAAAGGATGTAAAAGATATAGATTTTTATTACAAGAAAAATAGGTTAAGTCAAATAAGAGGTTTTTGTTCTGTAGTTCAGAATGGTTGTTCTATCTCAAGAGCCCATGAAAAAACCCGTATTGAATTATCAACACTTTCAAAAGAAATAAGAAGTCTTGAAAGGGATTTGGGAGTTGATCTACTTGATAGAACAGGATATAACAAGTTGAAACTTACAAGCGAAGGCGAGTTATTTTATAAGGAAGCTGTTCAATATGTAAATGGTATTGATGGCTTGGTTGATAGTTTTAGTAAACAATTAAATGATTATAGAAATAATAATATTCGTATAGCTTCAAATGATATTATATTAAGTAAATTATTACCGTATTTAAATTCTTTAAAACAAAAATATCCCAAAATAAAGATATCTCTTTTTAATATTTCAAAGGAAGAAGCTTATAGTATGCTAAAAAATAAAGAACTAGATTTAGCTTTTTATTTAGAAGATGTGTATGAAAAATTACCTGTTGAATTAGAAAAAGAAAAATTGTCTGATCATATTAGCTATTGGATTTTTCCAAAAGATCATCCATTAGCTAAAAAAGATGAAAAAGATATAAAAAGAGAAGATTTTGCAGGATATCCTTTTATAATATTTGAGGGTATGATTTTTACAAAATCTTATCAGAATTTTATTGATGAATTTAACTTACATTGTCCTATTTATGTTAGAAATGGTAATATAAATTTAACAATAGATTCAGTTAAGGCTGGTTTTGGTATAACATCTATTAGTGAAATATTTTTAAGCGAAAAAGATAGGAATTTTTTCGCATTGAAAGATACAAAATATATTTTACCGCAAATATACTTTTACTGCTTTTTCAGAAAAAATATGATAAAAAGCAATATTGTAGACGAGTTTTTAAAAATTGTAAAAGACAATCATGAAACAATTTTTCACTGAACAAAATCACTATAATCAAACCATAATTTTTCTTTTATAGTAATGTAATTTCTGTTTATTACACCTTTTAACTCGTTACCAATATAATGCTTTATTATTTCATTATTTTGTGCTTTTTTACCCTTAAAAACCAAAGTATATTTTGACTCAGTTCCAAACCAATAAAATTCAAAATTATTAAATTCATCTTGATTTTTCATAATCATAGGCATGGTTTCATCAAATAAATATAATTTATTATACTTTGCAAACATTTCTGGAAATTCCACAAATGTTCCTCTTTTAGTTATCCTTTCTGTAAAATATTTAACTTCATAATCATAAGCTTGTTCAACAACAGAATTCTCCAAATTTCTAACTTCCAATAATGCTTTCTCAATAATTTTATATTTTGGATCATTCAACCAGTAATCATAACAAATATATTCTATTCTTGAAATTTCATTGTTTCCTTTGAATATTTCTGTAATTCCATCTGTCAAACTGATGTCTTTTGTTATTTTACTATCATTTGGTAATATCAAATTGAGTGCATCAACTGCATTATCTTTGAACCAATCTTTACCTTGTTGTTTTGCTGTTTCATATGATTGTTTTGCAATTTGTTCTACTATGTTTTTGGGTATGTCTTCTTCATTTATCAAATTATGTTCTAACATGTATTTTTCATTATATCGGTAAATCCATCTCCATCTGTTTGCTGTATCACCTACATCAAGGCTTATTTTGTTAACTTTGAATTTTACTTTTTCAGTTTTTTTTCCTGTTGGTTTGCCACTTTTATCTAGTATGTCAAAATCTACGACTAGGTTGTTTGATAATTTGATAAAATCTTGAATTATTTTTTTAAAGTTTTCGCCTTGATAATATTCTTTTTCTAAAGATACTAATAAAAATATATTAATATCTTGAATACCTTTTTCGTACATTTTTAAAAGATATTTTCTTAAATTTAAATAATTAAGTTCTAAACCCCCCATTGTATAGTCGTCATTAGTATTAAACATTTTTTATTTTAAACCTTTATATTTTTTGTATTTATTTTCTATTAATTAGTATTTTAAACTGCGATATTATAGTATATCTTATAAAATAATGCTAGTTTTATTTATTTAATTTTCATTAAGAAAATATAGTATTTTTATATATTCTCTTGTATTGACTTTCATAAAAAGTTTTTTTAAATGATTTGAATTTTACTCAAAGCAAACTATAAGCTGTATTTTTTCTTGACAAATTGTCGTTTTGTAATTAAACTATGTTCCAGATATTTGTTATAAAACATTTATTTAGAATATTTATTTCAGATATCGCATAAAGGGGAGTTGATTAGAACTTATTAAAATTAGTATTGTTGTGTATAATTTTGCAATTCATATTGAACTTTACTAATATCAAGACTTCAAGTCAAATTAATAATTTCTTCCGATCGCAAATTAATTCAACTCCCCACCTTTTATTACAATGTAAAAAATTATTTTCTTGACAATTTATGATTTTCTGCCTACTTTACATCTTGTAATAGTTGTGTTGATTTTTATTTATAAAAATAGGTACAACATTCAATTATGGGGAGTTGATTAGAACTTATTAAAGTTAGCATCATCATTGCCACGACCGGTTGCTAGCAATCAAGACTTCAAGTCAAATTAATAATTTCTTCCGATCGCAAATTAAATTCAGCTCTCCACCTCTTTTATTTTGCTTGTTTGTGTAGTTTCGCTAAATGTCTGTAATATTTAGCTATTTCTTTTAATCCATAATGCAATCTAACTTCCGCAACACCTCTTTTCTTTAACTTAGCATCAATCTCAGTTAATCCTTTACCCTCTATTATAAACTCTCTTACAACCTCTCTTGTATTTAAATCCACAATAGATGATATTGCTTTGTTATATCTATCCCAAGCATCTAAATTTTGAATTAAATGAAACTCGTTATTCATTTTTGTAGAGTTTTGTATTTTCACTTGATCAATAATATTTGTAGAACACTTATTTCTAAAACTTGTTTCATAGTCAAGTAAGAGTCTTTCTCCGGAGGCATATTGCGACTGGTTTATGATTTCTTTTTCATAAAGTTTTAAAAGGTCATTTGGTCTTCGCTTGATGGGTTGTTTAGTGTTTGGATTGTTTTTGTTGTTTTTGCTTCTATTACTGCTATTGTCACTATCACTACCACTTTCATAAATAACTTTGTCTTCTTTGTAAGTATGAATACTTTTTGATGACTTGTTTCTCTTTTTTGTCATGATTTTCCTATTTGTTGGTTTTTAATTTTTTATTTCTTTTATTCCGTTTCACTGTTTCTTGTTGTTTCTCTTATACATCTCATGCTTCACGATTAAATCTTCTATATAATTTGTGAATGCAGTTGGTATCTCTGTTCTAACTATTCCAGATTTAATAACTTGATCTCTGAATGGTTTGCTTCGTAGATACATAGTAAAGCAATCATCAAGTAATCTTGTTGATTGATCATTTGGCTTTGTAGAGATTTTTGAAAGGTGATTTGTTATTCCTATTCCATATCCATTAAGTTTTGCGATTCCAAATGAAAGTATATGTGCTTGAATTGATATAAAGTCGGTCATGATTTCATCAAGTATTTCTATTGGTGTTGGATACATAAGTTGGTGTAGTTGAGATTCTGATTTAAATTTTTGTCTTATTGGATTTATGTTTGGATTCTCTTTGTTTTCTCCAAAGTATTGTTTTAAAGCTTCATCTCTTAGAGTTTGATATTTTTCCTTTGCTTCCTTATACCTTTCTATTTCATTTTTCTCATTTTTGTGTTTATCCATCTCTTTATGTTTCAACTCTGCTACAGTATCTCCGGTAATCATGGCTATAACTTGTGCTGGACTAGGTCTTGATTTGTTAAAGCGAAAGTATTGATTTATTCCATAGATTATTTTCTTCTATCCACCATATCTGACCTTAAATTATATATCTTACATCTTCAAATCAAAATTGACAAAAAACTTTATGAATTATATGGTTTAAAAAAGACAGAAATTGAAATTGTAGAAAATAACTAATTCAAAAATGGAAAATTATGGCAATAAAAAGAATAAAAAAGATAAATAATATAAAAAATTTGTTTAATTTTTCTTGTGATCTTTTTAAAGAAAAAAAATATGAATCAAAAGAAAAAGAGGATAAATCACAATTAAAAAATGAATTATTGCCTACTAATATTATAATTTATGCTGATAATGCCAGTGGAAAAACATCTTTGTCAAGAGCTTTGAGTGCTTATGGAAAGGAAGATGAAATTAATAATATTAAATCATTGGAATTTAAAAATGATAGTTCAAAGTTGCCAGAAATTGAGTTAGAATTTTTTGATAATAATGTAAAAAATACAATATTTGTATATAATCGCGATTATGTTGAAAGTAAAGTTTTGAAGGGAATAGAACAAACTAATAAAAGTATTGAATATACAATAGGTGAAGAAGGAAAGGACAAAAAGCAGGCAAGAATTATAGAAATTGTCATTTCTAAATTTGAAAAATACTTAAAAAATATTGATTTAATTAATAGACTTGATGAAATCAAAAATAAAATGTCTTTTGAGAAAAAGAAAAAAGAAACGGAAAAGTTGGGTTTTAAATTCAATTTAAGTGAATTTTTATATGATAATGCGACAAATGAAAGTTATGTAAAAAATTTGAATGTAGATATTACTCAAAATTATGAAGATGAAGTTCTACAACTAAAAAATATAGATGTAGAAAAGGATAGAGTAAATTTTAATTTGCAAAGTCTACCAAATTTTGATTATGAAGATTTTAGCAATACTATGTCAAGTGATAAATCTTACGAAGATATTGGAAAACATATTAATGATTATATATTAAATATTGGAAAGAATTGGATAGAAGAAGGTTTAAAAAATCCAAAACGAGTTGAAGGAAAATGTCCTTTTTGTAATCAAAGTGTTAAAAAAGACCTAATGAATAAATATGACCAATTTTTTAAATCTGATAAAACTATTTTTATAAAAAAATTAGAAAAATATCAAGAGCAAGTAGAAAATATAAGAACAACAATAAAAAATAACATTAGCAAATACGAAAATCTTTTATTAAATATAAAATCTAAAATTAAATTATTAAGATTAAAAGAATATGATGAAAAAAAGGAATATAAAAAAGAGTATATTGATGTTTTAGACAATTTTTTAGACAAAACAATTATTACCCAAATAAGAGAAAAACAAGATAGTAAAATTAGTGAACCAATAAAAATTGATAAAATTCAATTTGAAAGTATTATTGGCTCGTTTAAAAGTATAGATGATGAATTAAATAAAAGAATTGATGAAATTAATTATAGTTTAAAAGATGCTAGCAAGAAAAAATCAAAATTGAAGCCGTGTATTATAGATAAGCAAACAAAACTTTTTTATTTAGAAAATAAATCATTAATAGATAAAATTAATAGAAAAATTGATACAATTCAAAAAATAGGAAAATTTATTTCTAATAAGAAAATTGAATTGATTAGTTTGCTTTCAAAGAAAAATAAAAATGAAGAAAAAGTAAAATTATTTAATAAATTACTAGAAAATTCTAATGCCAATAAATATTCTGTTAATGAAGATTGGATATTGGAATTAAGAGGAAACGGAACAAATGTTGAAGTAAATAATACATTAATATATAAAACTTTAAGTGATGGTGAAAAAAATATAATTGGTTTAGTTTATTTTATAAGTAGCATAATTAATAATATTGATAGCATTGATGATTTTAAAAATATGACTATCGTTATAGATGATCCAATATGTAGTTTGGATTGTGATAATTTTTATTATGTATCCAGTTTAATTAGCGATATCTCAAAATATATCTCAAAATATTATTACGGAAAAGAAGACAGTGGTATTGTAAATCCACAATTTATAATAATGACTCATAACTCAAAATTCTTTAATATTCTAATAAATAATATTTATTACAAAAAAACTGATAGAATAAGAGTTTATAATTTGCTAAATGGACAATTAAAAGAAAAACAAATGCTTGATTTAATTGCAGAGTCCGAATATATGCTTATATTAAAAAGGGTTTATAAAGCTTTAAAAGATGATAGAAAAATTGCTGGAAGTGATTTAAGATTTATTTTGGAAACCATTGCTAACTTTTATTGTCTAAAACCAAATACAAATAATAAAAATTTGTTTGAATTAATAGAAAGTTATTTTTATGAAAAATCAATAGAAAATACAATAAATAAAAACACGATGATATCGAATGATTCGTCACATTCAGATTTTAATAAGTCAATAGATGAAGAGCACTACAAGGAAGTTAAAGAAACAGCTGATTGGATTATAAACACATTAATACGGGAAAAATTTAAAGGACAATATGATTTTCTTGTAAAATGTAGTTTTGAATAAATAATCATGCAAAATGCTTAAATAAGCTTTCAGATTTTATGTTTTTGTTTTTCTATTCTTTTTACAGTAAATTATCCACACATTGAAAAACAACACTTAAATATAGACTTAACTCAGTGTTTGCACCTTTTTTTGTGGAATAGGAAAAATTGCAACTAACAAAAATTTACATCAGTCTTATTTTTTACATTTTTCAATAAGTTAGTTGTAATTAATGCATTTTTATAGATATAAAATTTTTATAAAATTATAGTTAATATTTTATATAGAAAGTTAAGTCAAAGTAGTTTGGTATTAATATTTTGAATAATTTAAAAAAATTAAATTATAAAGTTCGTATCCTGTATTCTACTGGAAAATACACATCACAAACCTTTTTTGAGTTTTCAACAAGACTTGACTTGAGTGAAACATTGATTTTAAAGGATTAGTCAATTTTAAATTTGTTGACTTGATTTTTTTAAATTGACTTTTAAAAGTCAAGTCTCACTGAGAAAGAGAGAGAATTTGAGATAAAAAGCAGAGAATATGTTGTTGAAAAGTCAAGTGATTGACTTGAGATAAATACTAAAAAATCCCTTGTTTTAAGGGTTCGCAGTGTGTTGAGAATTTATTGAAAATTGGTTAGTTTTTGAATTAGTGGTGGAGAGGATGGGATTCGAACCCATGATACCAGTTATCCCAGTATAACTTCTTAGCAGGAAGCCGCTTTCGGCCACTCAGCCACCTCTCCATTAATTTTATTTACAAAATTTAGAGATGGTGGGACAACAAGGACTTGAACCCTGGACCAAGACGTTATGAGCATCCTGCTCTAACCAACTGAGCTATTGTCCCAACAGGCTAGAAATTATCATATATTTTTTTAAAAGTCAATGAAAAAACTTTTATATGTCTGCAAAATAGAAATGTTGTATATTAATATTTCTATTTGATATGACATTTATTAACTATATATCTTGAAATTTTAAAAAAATATTATAATCAATAAATTCATTGAAATAAAAAGCATAAAAATATGTTGTATAGTCAAGAATTAAAAAATATAAATCCAGCAACAGCTGAGACATCTACAAAAATTCAAAAAGCAGTTGAAGAGATTAAACAGGAAATGAAACAAGAAGGTGACATGAAGTGTGTTGCTATTGCTTATGAGAAAGATGATTTAAAAGAAATTAAAGAATTTTCAAATTTTATAAAAAACAATTTTAAACATACAGTTGTTATGGGAATTGGTGGTTCAAGTTTAGGTGCAAAAACTTTACTTAATTTAATGAATAAACCAAATATTACTATATTGGAATCTATTGATAGTGAAACAGTAAAAGCGGTTTTTGAGAGCTTAAATCTTGAAGAAACAGCATTTTTAACAGTTAGTAAATCTGGAAAAACTATTGAATGTATTTCTCAAACATTAATTGTTATGAAAATGGTTGAAGAAAAATTAGGAAAAGAAGCTATTGGAAAACACTTTTTCTTTTTAACAGAAAATAAAGAAAGTCCGTTAACAAACTTAGCCAAAGAATTTAACATTAAGACTTTTGAACATCACAAAACAGTTGGTGGAAGATTCTCATATTTATCAAATACAGCTTTAATTCCAGCTTGCATAGCAGGATTAAATATTGATGAAATTAGACAAGGAGCGGTTGATACAATTGAGTATGTTTTAAATAATAAAAACAATTTCGTTGCTGATATTTGCGGTTCTCAAGTTGATATGTTTAAGAATGGAATTGATGCGAATGTTGTTATGCCATACATTGACAGATTATATTTTTTAAATGAGTGGTACAGACAAATCTGGGCTGAAAGCTTAGGAAAAAGTGGAAATGGAACAATCCCAGTAAACGCAATGGGAACTGTCGATCAACATAGTCAATTACAATTATACATGGATGGACCAAGAAATAAATTTTACACATTTATTTTCAAAGAAAAAGATAAAAATTCTTTAAGAATCACAAAAACTTACAATGAAGGTTTTGATTATTTAAAAGATATTTCTCTTGATGATATTATGACTGTTGAATTTGATAGCACGGTTGAAGTTTTAAACATCAGAAAACTTCCAATCAGAGTAATTAAATTTAAAGAATTAAATGAAAGAGCTTTATCTCAATTATTAATGCAATATATGCTTGAAACAATCATTTGCGGAAAAGCTATAGGATTAAATCCATTCGGTCAACCAGCTGTTGAAGAAAGAAAGATCCTTGCCGGAAAAATGATGAAAGAAATTAAGAAGTAATTTTTAATTATGAATAAAATGTGGTTTTAAAAATTATTCAATTATGAGGTAATGAGGTAATTATCCCTTAATATCGTTAAACAATTAACTTAAGCTCCCCTTTGTCCTTCAGACATTTCCCCTCAAGGAGGGGAAAGATTACGAGCGGTGGTTAAGACAATATGGTTCAACAACCAAGAATATCTTTCCCCTCCTT
>DATIQT010000037.1:0-7138 GCA_035470525.1 Rickettsiales bacterium | reverse complement strand
ATATAGCTAAAAGAGAAAACAAAGAGACATCTTATGTAGCTAGAGTATTAAATTTAGTATTTTTAGCTCCAGACATTAAAAAGGCGATTTTAAGTGGTTATGCTCCAATAGGTCTCACTTTGAGTGATTTATATAATTGTTCAGAGTTAGATTGGGCTGATCAGAGGAAGAAGCTTGGATTTATTATCCATTTTAATAATCAATAAAAAAACTTGACATTGATTTTTGGCGGATTAAATTAGCAATTATAAATTGTTAAGTGCGATCATACTATATAAAAATAAAAGGATAGAATGAAGATATTAATAACCGGAGTTGCTGGGTTTTTGGGTAGTCATTTAGCTGATAGAATGATTAAATTGGGACATGAAGTTGTTGGTGTTGACAATTTAGCTGGTGGAGATATTTTAAATATTCCGAAAAGTGTTAAATTTTTTCAAGATGATTGTGATAATTTATCAAAAATGATAGATATAACAAAAGGTTGTGATGTTGTTTTTCATGCAGCATGTATGGCGCATGATGGACTTTCAATGACTTCTCCTTATTTTGTAACAAAAAATACTTCGCAAATCACCTATAGTATGATAAGTGCGGCCATTCAAAATAAAGTTAAACGTTTTATTTATTGTTCAAGTATGGCAAGATATGGAAAACAAGATGTTGTACCATTTACTGAGGATATGCCTTGTAGACCACAGTTACTCCATATGGTATAGCAAAATATTCTTCAGAATTAGTTATTAAACAACTTTGCAAAGTTAATAATGTTGAATATGTTATATTGGTGCCTCATAACATAATTGGAACAAGACAAAAATATGATGATCCATTTAGAAATGTTGCTTCAATTATGATAAATAGAATGTTACAAGAAAAACAACCAATAATTTACGGTAATGGCGAACAAAAGAGATGCTTTTCTTTTATAGATGATGTTGTATACTGTTTGCAAGAGTCATTAACAAGAAAATCTGTAGTTAATGAAACTATAAATATAGGTCCAGATGAAGAATTCGTAACAATTAATTATTTGGCAAAAACTATTGCTGATATTTTAAATTTTAATCTCAAACCTATTTATGTTCTAGACCGTCCAAATGAAGTTAAATTAGCTTATTGTTCATCAAATAAAGCAAGAAAATTATTGGACTATAATACAAAAATTAAATTAAGGAGTGGTTTAGAAAAAATGGTGGATTATATAAAAGAGCATGGCACTAAAGAATTTAAATATAATATAAATTTAGAAATAGTTAATGAGAAAACTCCTAAAACTTGGAGTGAGAAATTAATTTAATAATTTGGAGTTTATAATGCCTGATTTTAAAGATATTGATATTGTTTTTTTGTCATTTGGTGACTTTTCAAAAAAAATTGAAGATTATTTTAGTTTTTTAAAAGAAAAAATTCCAAATATTAAAAGAATTCATGGCATACAAGAAAAAAGTAGAGCATTAAGTATCGCTGCAAGTGTAGTAGATAGTGAAGTTTTTGCTGTTATTTATGCAAATGAATTAGACATTAATAAAGAAAAATTATTAAATTTTAAATATGATTTTCTTTTTAAGAAAAAAGATTTTGATATTATTAATAGTTTATCCTTAAATAGTAATTATCATGATATTTTATATTTAACATATAATGAAGATAATGCTGAAAGTTTGTTTTTAAAATTATTAAAAAAATATCCAAATGTTAAAAGATTGCATGGTGTGAAAGGTTTAACAAGAGCATTTAAAATTTCTAGTTTTTTAATAGATACTGAATACTATGTTTTAATAGATGGAGATAATGAGGTTAAAGATGATTTTGATTTAAATAATATAGAGCTCCCAAAAGAACCAGATGTTATAAATTTATATATGGCACAAAATCCAGTTAATGATTTAATTTATGGTTATGGTGGTATAAAAGTCTGTCCTACTAAAAATTTTAGAAATATTGAAAATGATAGAATAGATCCAGTTGCAAGCGGTGGAATTGAAAGAATGAATGGAATTAGGATTACAGCTTCTATAACCAAATTTAATACATCTCCTTTTAATTCTTGGAAAGCTGGTTTTAGGGAAGCTGTTATGTTAACAGCGCAAATTGATCCAGAAATAAAAATGGAATGCAATAAAGCAAGACAGAAATTAGAAATATGGAAGAATACTGGATTTGATAGAGATTTTGGCAAATGGTGTATTAAAGGTGCCTGTGAAGGAGAAAAATATGCTGAAGAAAATTTTGGAAATCTTGCTGAATTATCTAAAATTAATGATCCAGTTTGGTTAAAAAATATGTTTAAAACCAATAAATTTAATAATAACGCTAAATAATATGATAGATTTAAATAATAAAATTTTACAAGTAGAAAAAAGTACAATAAAGAATAATCAAGAAATTACAATAAATGGTTATAAACATGCTATGGTTCAAATAATATGTGCCTCTATAGCAAGTAATCAAATAATAAATATAAAAAATGTACCAATAGTAGATGATACAATAATACTTTGCAATATAATTAATTCTTTAGGTGGTATAGCTAAAATTAATAATAGAAATTTATTTTTAGATCCAACAAATATGAAATATTGTTCAATAGATCCAGAATTAACTAAAAAAATTCATGGTTCTATTTATTTAATACCAGCTTTAGCTGTAAGGTTTAAAAAATTTGATTTTTTTGAATCTGGTGGATGTCAAATAGGCAATAAAAATTCAAATGGAAAAAGACCAGTTTCTCATATTGCTGAAGTATTACAAAAATTTGATTTTGATATTGTTAAAGATAATAACAATAATTTGATGTATGGAAAGCTTAAAAATAACACAAATAAAAACGTTATTATTGATATAATGAATTTTTCAGAAGATACTAGTTTTTTGTCTGGTCCAAAAATAAGTGGTTCAACTAAAATTGCAATAATTTGCTCTTTAAATATTGAAAAAACAATAATATTAAATCCATATTTAAAAACTGATGTTGCTGATTTATTAAGATTTATAAAAAATATTGGTTTTGATGTTAAAATTTTAGATAATAATAAAAGAATAGAAATAACGAAAATAAAAAATGAAAAGAAAATAATAAATTTCTATTTAACAAGTTGTGTAAGTGAAGTAATAACATATATAACTTTAGCCGTTTGCAATAATATTAGCATAAATTTAAAAGTTAATAATATGGAGCAAGTTATAAATGGATTAAAACAAGAATTTTCTATATTAAAAGTTATGGGTGTTAATATTACGCACAATGACAATACTATAACAGTGAATAAAATAAATTTTCCATTAAATGCTGTTAATATTGATGTTACTGATACTACAATCCAAAGCGATCATCACCCATTTTTTGCTCTAATGCTTTTAAAAGCAAATAAAAAATCAATTATAAGAGAATTTGTATGGAAGAATAGATTTTCTTATGCTGAAGAATTAAAAAAAATAGGAGCAGATTTTTTAATAGTTGATAATATTTTAACAATAAATCCCTCAATTTTAAAAAGTAATGAAACAAAACTTATATGTAGCGACACAAGAGCTGGTGCCATAATTTTATTAGCCGCCCTTGAAAGTGAAGGAAAATCTTTAATTTATGATTCTTATCATATAAAACGTGGTTATGAAAATTTAGTAGAAAATTTAATTTTACTTGGTGGGAAAATAAAAATTATTAATAAATAGGGAAATTATATGAAAATTTTAGCTTTAATAAATATTTCTAATGTAGATGACTTGGAATGTGATTCTGGTATTATTTTTCAAAGAATACTTTCAAATGAATTTTTAAAGAAAGGTATAGAATATAAAATAATTGGGCCTAATATAGAAAATTTTAGAAAATTCAATAATTTTAAATGTGAAAAAATTTATACAGAATTAGGAGATGATAGATATTCATCTAGATTTTTATTTAATTGGAATTCATTAAAGGAAATTATTGCTAGAGAAAAACCAGATATAATTTTTAATAATCAAGCTGAACTTGGATCAGCTTTAAGAGCTTTGCTTACTGTATTAAAATTTGCAAAAACAAAATTAGTAACTTATTGCCATTATCCATCTTTATGGAGTATATCTAAAGAAGGCATTCCTGAATTAGATGAGTCTTTAAATTCATTCAATTTAGGAACTCCAATTTTATTTAATATACTTAGTTCGGTTATTACATCTGATGCATTTATAATTCAAAGTAATTTTGCTAAAAATTTGTTAGATAAATCAGCAAAATATTTTAATATAAAAAATTTTAAAAATATTAATGTTATCCAACCGCCACAAGATCCAATTTTAAAAAATATTAATTGTAATATAAATTTTAAAAAAGATAATACTATCTTTTATAATCATAGACTTTATGCAAGTTATGGAACACAAGAATTTTTAAATTTCATCAAAAATTTTAAAGAAGATGAATGTAAATTCATTTTTTCAGATCCGATGCCTAATAGGTCAGAAAAAAGAAATTCTTTAAGTAATTCACCTTCATTTTTTAGAAATATTATTAAAAATATGAAAAATGCTGTTTTAGTTAATGGAGATTTAGGAAGAGAGGCATATAAAAATAATATTCAACATTGTAAAATATCGTTTGGAGCTTTTAGAAAAGCTTGCGTTTGGTCTATGTCAGCAATAGATTGTATGAGTTTAGGTGTACCTGTTATTGCCAGAAATTTTGCAGCCTATTCGGAATTTATACCAAATGAATTATTATTTGATAAAAATGATGATGGTATAAGTATCGCTCGTCATTTATTATCAGATTCAAAATATTTAGACAAAATTTCTTCAAAATGTATAAAATATGCAAACAAATATTCTTCTGATATTATAAGTGATAAATTTATTAAAATTTTTAATGAGGTTTTACTAAGTTAATTCAATAATAATCTTATACTATAAGGATTTATTTTAAGTTATTATAAGTTTAGTATTTAATTTAATAAACTCAGATATAAAAATTATAAATTTAAGGATAAATATGGAAAATATAAAAAAATTAGTAAAAAAATTATATAAAATAAATTATATTGAAAATATAAAAAAGATCGGTGGATTTAGTTCTGATAATTTTGTTATTAATGATAAATTTTTGTTAAAAATTATTAAGAATAAAACTCAAGGTTATCTAGAACATTTAATAGAAAATTATTTATTATTAAATGAATTTAAATTACCACTAGCAATGCCAGTTATTAATATTGAAGATAAATATTATTCTAAGGTTAATGAAAATTTTATTATTTTATTTCCATATTTTAAAAATAGTAAGGTTTTGCATGAAGCTAATTTAGAAGATTTACATTATAATCAAATTGCTTATGAATTAACAAAATTTCATAAGATACCAACAGAAAATATAAATAGTATTAAGAGGAGAGAATTATTCTCATTAAATAACTTTAATAAAGAGAGAATAAGAACTATTAACTATATAGAAAATAATCCTATTGATAATCAAACCCATGATTTAACAATAAAATTAATTGAGGAAAAAGAGAAAATGTTGAGTGATATTAATTTAAATTCAATTAACAATATTATAACAAACTCAAATGATTTAGTTCATGGAGATTTCCATAATGAAAATATTTTATTTGATTTAAATGATAAGATTTTATGCTTCTTAGATTTTGAAGAAATGCATATTGGAAATAAAATGGAAGATGTTATTAATTTTATATTATTTGCTTGTTGTAATAGTGGATTTAAAGAAATTAATTTAAAGAAATCTAAAATATTTATTAATCATTATAATGAATGTAATTCCATAACAAAAAACGATATGGACTTTGGACTTGAATATGCAATATTAAGATTGGTATCATCATTTTTTTTAGAAAACAAATTATATGAAAGCAAGGATTTATTTTTTACAAAACTTCTTGAAAGAGATTTAAATAAAATCAAATATTTTAAAGAAAATAAACAAATATTTTTGAATAATATTAATAATAATTTAAAGTAATGTATAATACAATTGAAGAACTTATATACAATTATAGATTTAGGATTAGTTATCTAATGCCATCAATTGAAGCAATTTTCTGCGATTGGGATGATACTGTAGCTATAGGTTCTGGAAAAGTTCTTGATGAATTTTATAATGATTTTTATGGTACTGATTTATATAGAGAAATCGCATCTATTAAAAAAACCAGTGGCGAACAATATATGGACTTTTTTACAATTTTTATGAATAGAGGAAAAATAGAATATAATGTAATTGATAAATGCTGTTCAGAATTTTTATTAAAGGAAAAATACCAAAAATTGCTATATACTTCACAATGTACATCCATTATTGAAAGTTTAAATAAAATATTGTCAGAATATAAACTGCATCGAAATTCATCAAATATTATTAAAAATAATTATACAAAACAAATTGTTCTTTTAATATCACAGTTAGCTATTGAATATTTAATTCCAAAAATTCCGTTACATAATGATTTAGAAAATGTTTTAAAATTATCTGGAGAAAGGGAAACAAAATTTTTTATACATACTATGCGTCCTCAAAGTTTTATTGACTATGAAATTAAAAGGCGTTTTGAAGTTGGTCAACTAAATGAATTCATGATAAAAAATATGTTCATAATTGGAAGTAGACAATTAGAAACAAAAGCTAAACCAGATAGATTGTACGCATTATGTAAAACTAGTAAGCTTAATGTAAAAAATTGTATAGTTATTGGCGACTCATGGCTGGATTATAATAGTGCTTCAAATGAAATGCTGCCATTTATATTTGTTTTAGGAAAATTCGATGAACATATATTAATGGATTTTGAAAATACAAATATAGTAGAAAATTATAAAACAACTATTCCAATAAAAAATATAACTGATTTTATATTTTTACTTAAAAATGTTGAAAATAAAAGAAAATTACATCATGAATTGAAAGAATTTTTTCAGAGGGGTAAATAGTATATGAGAAGAATTATTAGATTATGTTCAATGATTGGAGAAAACTGTGAGCTATTGCCGCATTTTATTAAACATTATAAGAAACTTGGTGTAACAAATTTTCATTTTATAGTTCATAATACGAGTAATTTATTTATAAAAAAAGTAAAAAAGATACTTAAAAAAGAAAAAATATTTGATGAAATTTTATATGATGGAATTTGGAATGGTT
>DATIQT010000036.1:0-49712 GCA_035470525.1 Rickettsiales bacterium | reverse complement strand
ACCTTTTTAAACTCGCTTATACAAAGAAATACAAGGAAGGTCATAAATTTTATTGTGACGGTGTATGTGATACATTTAGCAATAAAATTTATTGATGACGAAGGTTGTTCAAAGTATAAGTAGAGTTTAAATGCAAAATATGATTAATCAAAATAGAGATGATAGTTTAATTGTTAAAATTGTAAACCTTTGATAACAGTGTCTACAAATTTTCTTTTTAAATTCACAGTTTATTTAAAAAGATAAGTTGGAGTTAAATAATATCTTGTTTTTTTTATAAAATGTTATAGTTTTTTAATAAAATTAAAAGGGTTTTTTTATGAGTCAGTTCGAAGTTGATGTTTTAGTAATCGGTTCTGGACCTGCAGGTAATACTGCTGCTATTTATTTAGCTAGAACAGGATTAAAAATTGTTATTATTTCAGGTATGTCTATTGGTGGACAATTAACAAGCACTACTGAAGTAGAAAATTTCCCCGGATTTCCAAAACCAATTCTTGGAACTGATTTGATGAACAAAATTATAGAACAATCAAAAAATTTAGGTGTTCAAGTAATCTATGACAGTGTTTCAAAAGTAGATTTTTCAAAAAGACCTTTTGTTTGTAACTTGGAAGGTGGAGATGTTTATATTGCAAGAAGTGTTATTATAGCAACTGGTGCATCAGCTAGATGGCTTGGTATTCCTTCTGAAGAAAAATTTAAAGGCAGAGGTGTTTCTGCATGTGCTACTTGTGACGGAAGTTTTTATAAAGGTAAAATCGTTGCTGTTGTTGGAGGAGGTTCTTCTGCTGGAACTGAGGCTTTATACCTATCTAGATTATGTGAAAAAGTTTATATAATCCATAGAAGAGACACATTTAAAATGGCTGATGGTATTCTTGATAAAGTTAAAGCTTCTAAAAATATAGAATTTATTGTAAACAGTGCTGTAGAAGAAATTTTAGGAACCGATGAACCAAAAGCCGTAAATGGTGTAATTATAAAAAATGTACAAACTGGTGAAAAAAAGACGGTTTCTTTAAGTGCTGTATTTATGGCTATCGGAAGAGAACCAGCAACTAGAGTTTTTGAAAATAGTGGATTAGAAATGGATGAATATAGTTACATAAAAACCGCTCCTGATAGTACAAGAACAAATATTCCTTTTGTTTATGCAGCAGGTGATGTTACTAATAAACATGTTAAGCAAGCTGTAACAGCTGCTGGTTATGGTTGTATAGCTTCAGTAGAGATCCAAGACGATTTGGAGAAATAATATGAATATTTTAACGACTTATTTTAATTTTTTTGATAATTTGAATGTTTACTTAAAAATTTCTATACAGATTTTTTCTATAATTTTACTTACATTCTTTTTATCTAAATTAATTAAGTCATTATTATTTGTTCTTTTTAAGTACTTCATGAGAACTAATAGTCTTATTGATAATAGTATTATTGTTGCTCTTAAAAAACCAATTTTCTTTTTTATATGGTTATATAGTGTTATTATATGTAGCGATTTAATCATAGAGCAACTCAATGAAGACTTATTAAAATTCACATACAAATTAAGATATGTAATAATTTATATTATAGTGTTTATGTTTTTTATGAGTATTATTTCTCAAATTAAAAAACATTATATAATGCAAAAAGAGAAAATGAATAAAGCATTAGATTATGCTGGACTTGATACTGTTGAAAAATTATCCAAAGTCGCAATATTTATAATTTGGACAATTTTAGTTCTTGGTAAAATGGGATTTAATTTAAATGCTTTATTAGCATTTGGTGGTGCTGGTGGTGTTATCATAGGTTTTGCTGGTAAAGATTTATTTACAAATATTTTTGGTGGTTTAATAATATATTTAGACAAACCATTTTCTGTTGGTGATTGGATTTCATCACCCGATAAGCAAATAGAAGGTGATGTTGAAGTGATAGGTTGGAGACAAACAAGAATTTTAACATTTGATAAATATCCTATTTATGTACCAAATTCTATTTTTGGAACAATAATAATAGAAAATAAAAGCAGATATAGAGCTATGAGGGTAAGAGAAGAAATCAAGATTAGAATGTTTGATTTGTCAAAAGTCTCTAGAATAACAAATGCAATTACAAAAATGCTTAAAGAACACCCTAGTGTTAATAAAAAATATAGAATGTATGTAAACTTCATAAATTTTAGTGAAAGTTCATTAAGTTTAATCATTAATGTCTTCACAAACACTACAGAATACATAAGATTTCTAGAAATTAAACAAGATGTTTTATTAAAAATTGCTAATATTATTAAAGAAAACGGCGCAGAAATAGCTCTTCCAACAAGTAATGTTTATATGAATAAAGTTTCTGATTTTGAAAAAAAAATATTAAATTTTGAATAATCTATCATTCAAAAAAGTAATTGATAAAGTATTTTAAATAATTAAAATAGTAATTATTGTTGTTGGAAATTTGAAAAATATGCAAAATCAAAAACCATTATTTAGCGGAAAAGTAGCTTTTACATTATATGATACTTATGGTTTTCCATTGGACTTAACTCAGAGTATTCTCAAAGAAAAAGGAATTGAAATAAACGTTGAAGAATTCAATGCAGAAATGGCTAAACAAAAAGAAATGGCAAAAAAAGCATGGGCTGGTAGTGGTGATATAAAAAACAGCAAAATATATTTTGAGATAAAAGAAAAAATTCAACCAACAGAATTTGTAGGATACGAGAAAAATACTTCTATGGGAAAAATTTTAGCTTTAATCAAAAATGAAAAAGAAGTAAACGAAGTTAAACAAGGCGATGAATTTGAATTTTTTGTTGATAAAACACCTTTCTATGGTGAATGTGGTGGACAAGTTGGAGACAATGGATTAGGTATTCAAATTAAAGAAAACGGAGTAATTCCACTACCTTTTTCTACAGTAGAAATTACTGATGTTAAAAGACCATTTCCTCATTATTTCTTACATAAAGCAAAACTAGAAAGCGGAAGTTTAAAAGTTGGTGATTACTTGAATTTATCAATAAATATAGAAAAAAGAAATCAAATTAAAGCTAACCACTCAGCAACTCACTTATTACAATATGCATTAAGACTAGTATTTGGTGACACTGTAATGCAAAAAGGCTCTACAGTTGATGAAAACAGATTAAGATTTGATTTTACTTTAAACAAAGCACCAACCAAAGAACAATTAAGAACTGTTGAAAATATTGTAAATGAATTAATCTACCAAAACACCACAATAACAACCAAAACAATGAAAGTTGACGAAGCTAAAGAATGTGGTGCTATGGCTTTATTTGGTGAAAAATATGAAGATGAAGTAAGAGTTATTTTCATGGGCGAAAAACCTTACGAATTAGAAAACAAAAATGAAAATTTTGACGAAGAATTTCATGCAGTTGCTAACGAATTAACAAAATTAAACAATTCATCACTAAGAAATAATTGTTCCATAGAGTTATGTGGCGGAACTCATGTTTGTAAAACCGGTGATATATGTTTATTCAAAATAATGAACGAAGGTGCTATTGCATCTGGCATAAGAAGAATTGAAGCTTGCACCGGATTAAAAGCTATTGAATTTATGAATAAATTCCAAAACATTGTAGAAAACATCAATGCTATTTTACAAATTAATATAGACGACATAGAAAATAAAATAACTTCAATTATTGAAGAAAATAAAGATTTGAGAAAAAAGATCGAAGAAACCAAAAAAGCAAATCTTTCCAACCTAACTTTTGAAGAAGAAAATATCAATAATATCAAATTTGCTTTCAATACAATAAAAGATGCAAATCCTAAAGATATCAAAGGTGCTTTCATTGATATTCAAAACAAAAAGTATAATTCTAATTCAGTAATATTAAGCATTGTTAAATTTGACAAAAAATTAACAATAATCATCGGTGTTTCAAAAGATTTAAACAACAAAATCAAAGCGAATGAATTAATTGTCGATGCTGTAAAAGTTGCAGGTGGAAATGGAGGCGGCGGTCAAGCTTGGTTTGCTATGGGTGGATCAACTGATGATGAAAAAGATGAAACAATAAAAAATATTATAGATTTAGTAAGAAGTAAATTAGATCTTATATCAAAATAAAATTATATAACATCAAAGTCCCAACACATCTGTGAATTTATCCTATATCAGAAATAAAAAATATAATTGGAATTTTGAGGAAAAATTTTTTGTTAAAATTATCTCGGATAGTAGTGCGTTCCTCGCGGGAAAAACTACACTAGACACTCTTATTATTTATTTTAAAATTGTTTATATTAGAACATTGATTAAGAAATTATAAACTCCTTCTTGCTCAAAGAAAAATATTAATTTTATTTATTGAAAATTTTTCTGTCATAGCAAAATAGAAATGTCGTATTTTCTGCAAAATAGAAATGTCGTGTAGTAATATTTCTTGTATTACAATAAATACAAGCCATTGAATGGATAATAACAAAATATTATATAGAATAGAAATAATAGAAAAATGTATTAATGGCAGGATTACAGAAAATAAAGCTTCAAAGTTATTAAATATAAGTATTAGACAAGTTCAAAGATTAATAAAAAAGTATAAAGAGAATGGTAAAATAAGTTTATTTCATGGTTTAACTAATAAAGAATCTAATCATAGGATTAATAAAAATATTAAGAATGAAGTATTGGAATTAATAAAAACTAAATATTATGACTTTGGAGCAACTTTATTAAATGAATGTTTAGAAAGATATGAAAATAAAAAGTTAATAGAGAAACATTGAGATTGTGGTTAAAAGAAAATAAATTAAGATGTAAAATAAAAAAGAAGGAAACCATACAGGCAAAAAAGAGAAAGAAAATTACATTTTGGATAAATGCTTCAAATAGATGGAACATTTCATAAATGGTTTATAACAGATGAAATAAAATTTGATAATGATAGAAAAGCCTGTTTATTAAATCTTATAGATGATGCGACAAATATAAATGAATTATTATTTGATAAGCAAGAAACAATGAATTGTGCTTGTTTAGTCTTATGGAATTGGATTAAGAAATATGGAATACCTTATTCAATTTATTGTGATAAAAGAAATATGTATGTATCTAATAAATATTATGAAGAATTGAATAATGATAAAGGATTATTTAGACAAATGTGTAATAACCTTAATATAAGAGTCATTACAACAAATAGTCCACAGGCAAAAGGAAGAGTAGAAAGATCTAATCAAACACATCAAGATAGATTAACTAAACTAATGAGATTAAATAATATAAAATCAATAAAAGAAGCAAATAATTATTTATTAAATGAATACATAAAAGAACATAATAAAAAATTTGCAATGAATATAAAAAATACTAAAAAATATAGTAATATTAATAATAACATCGATGATATCATAGATATATATACAAAAATTAGTAAAAGTATTAAATTAGATGATATTTGCTACACTGAAGAAACAAGAAAATTAAATAATGATTGGACTATATCCTACAAAAACGAATGGTATCAATTAAAAAAACAATCAAAATATAATCCTCCTTGTAAATCAACAGTATTTGTTAGAAAAACAATAAATGGAATTATAAAGATATTTTATAGAAATAATGAGATTGAATATAATAAAATAAGCTAATGAATAAGTATTAAAAAACAAAAAACTACACGACATTTCTATTTTGCAGAAAATACGACATTTCTATTTTGCTATGACATTTTTCTTGACAAATTATAGCATTTAATTATCTTTTTATAAGATATTATTGAAATATCCTATAAAGGGGAGTTGATTAGAACTTATTAAATTGGTAGTTACAATTCATATTATGTTGTTTATAGTTCTACCAATATCAGACTTCAAGTCAAATTAATAAATTCTTCCGATCGCAAATTACTTCAACTCTCCACTTTTTTATTATTTTTAAAATAATCTTTAATAATTACAAATGTTGAGCTTCTTCATAATCTATAATATCACCAACCTTGTGTTTTTCTAATATTTTTTCTGGTAATTTTATATTAAGATAATTTTCTGTCCTACCAACTGTTTCACTTTCAATAAGAATTTTATGAGGTAATTTCATCTGTTCTTTAGTAAACTCTTGTAATTGTTTATTGGTTAATTCCCTTAACTCTCTAGCCCTTATCCTTCTTACATCAACAGGAACTTGTTTCATCAGAGCAGCAGGAGTATTTTCTCTTACTGAATATGGAAAAATATGTCCATAAACCAAGCCAATTTCTTGAATTAATTTACATGAATTTTGGTGCATTTCCTCTGTTTCTTGTGGAAAACCTGCAATTAAATCTGCTCCTATACCTATATTCTTTCTATATTTCCTAATTTCATTACAAAATTCTATAACTTGTTCTCTGTTGTGTCGTCTTGCCATATATCTTAAAACCGTGTTATCACCAGAT
Source organism: Rickettsiales bacterium (assembly GCA_035470525.1). Taxonomy (GTDB): domain Bacteria; phylum Pseudomonadota; class Alphaproteobacteria; order Rickettsiales; family UBA1997; genus CALXSC01. Next base: position 43,306 of record DATIQT010000036.1, on the reverse strand, counting down.
TGTAAACTAATATGAATATGCGGCATTACTCTTTCTTCATTAAATAAAACATCTTTCAAATCATCATTTACATCTGCAATGTCTATTGATGATAATTTTAATCTTGGCAAATCCGTTTCTTTTAAAATTTTTTTCATTAATTTTCCAAGGTTTATATCTTCTCCAAGCCTTTTTCCGTAGTCTGTAATATCTATTCCAGTTAATACTATTTCTTTATATCCGTTATTAACTAAAACATTAATTTGTTCTATAATTTTTTGTGATGATATAGAAATACTTTTTCCACGTGCCAATCTCGTAGCACAAAAAGTACAATGATTATCACAACCTGATTGAATTTGAATAAATCCTCTAGTCCTTTCTTCAAAACCTGTAATTATTTGCGGTGCTAATTCATTTGATTCAAAAATATTTGTTATTTTTGAAATTAAATCATAGTTCTCTTTTTTCATTTTATCAGCATTGCCTAATACAAAATCCACCTCTTCCATATTTTTATAGATTTCTCCATTAGTCTGTACCGCACAACCAACCACGCCGATTATAGCCTTAGGATTTTCTTTTCTTTCTTTTCTTATCGCTTGTCTTAATTGTTTTTCAGCTTCTGATGTAACAGTACAAGAGTTGAAAATAATTATATCTTCTTCCCTATCTTTTAGAAAAGTTTTTATTACTTCACTTTCATATGTATTTAAACGACAACCAAATGTGATTAATTTTATCATTTTACATAAAGAATATTAACAATAAAAAAGAAATAATTAATGCGGGAGCGAAAGGATAATATTCATTCTTTTTTACTTTTTTCCATATTAATCCAAAACCAACACCAATTAATCCAGATAAAAATAAAAATATGGTAATATGATATATTCCTAAAATTAATCCAGCTACTGTTATAAATTTTAAATCTCCACCACCCAGTGCATCTTTCTTCTTCCATTTACTTACAATTAATGCTACTAAATAAATCAATACAAAATAACAAAAAGATGATAAAACAGAATAAAAAATATCAAAATTATTATTATATATAAATAAAAGACTTAATAGAAAAAGCGATATTTGTAGAGAATCTGGCAAAGTATAAGTTTCTAAATCTGTTATAAACATTATAAGACAAACAACTATTATTAAATCAAAAAGAACAGTATTTAAATTAGCACCAAATTTTAGATAAGAAAGAATAAACAAAATAGCCGTAGTAATTTCAGTTAATGGATATCTTATTGAAATTTTATTACTACACATAGAGCATTTTCCTTTTTGAAAAATCCATGAAAATATAGGTATTAATGAAAAAAACTTTAGTGGTTTTTTACATTTTGGACAATAAGATTTTTTAATAAAAATATCTTCATTTTTAGGTAGCCTGTAGCTTGCTAATGTAATAAAACTACCAAAGCAAACTCCAAACAAAAATGAGAATATTATATATATATTTTCCATAGTATAACTTTAATTATTTTTTATCATAAGGATTATCAGCTTTTCTCAATAACAATCTAACTATTGTTTGCTTCAATCCAAAATCCTCTCTCAACCTATTCACTAAATATTTTGAATAAGTTGTTTTTTCTAATTTTTCTGGGCTATTAGTAAATAACACAAAAGTTGGTGGTCTTTTTTTAGCTTGTGTCATATATTTTAGCTTTATTACTTTGCCCCTAAATAATGGCGGTGTATGTTCTTTTTCAACAATTCTCAACCAATTATTTAAATCTGATGTTTTAATATATTCATTCCATTCTTTATAAACTAATAAACAAGCATCCACCAATTTATCTATATTTTTACTATACAAAGCAGAAATCGGAACTATAGGACAACCTTTCACTAAAGGCACTTTTTCCTCAATCATTGTAATTGAATTGTTCATAAATTTGTGTTTTTTATCTTCAGGTACTGTATCCCATTTATTTAATGCAAAAATAAGCCCTCTACCCTCTTGAACTATTAAATTAGCTATAGCTAAATCTTGAACGTCAAAAGGAGTTGTTGAGTCTATCATCATAATAACTATTTGTGCAAATCTAACAGCTCTAAAACTATCTTCAACTGCAAACTTCTCAAGTTCACTATCAATATTATGCTTTTTTCTAATACCAGCAGTATCAATTAATTTAATATCTTTATCCTTATATTTCCATTTTATAGCTATTGCATCTCTAGTAATTCCAGCTTCACTACCTGTAATTACTCTTTCATCTTTTAACAATGTATTAATCAATGTAGATTTACCAGCATTAGGTCTACCAACTACAGCAATAGTAATTTCTCTATCTTCTTTATTTTTGTCTGTATCTAAATTTACTTCTACATTATTAACATCTTTATATTCTTCTTGATATTTATCATAAAAAGGCTCGATAGCATCATAAAGTAAATTAAATCCATTGTTATGCTCTGCAGAAATTGGCACTGGTTCTCCAAGACCAAGTTTATAAAAATCAGTATCGAATGTATAATGTCCGCTTTTTTCAAATTCACATTTATTAGCAACTAAAACTGTTGGAATACCCTTTTTTCTTAACCAACTTGCAAAATATTTATCTGCTGGATGTATACCTGATCTAGCATCAACCATAAACAAACATAAATCGGAATCAAAAACAGCTATTTCTGTTTGTTTCACCATTCTGCTTTCTAATTGTTCATTCGAAAGATTGTATTCAAGTCCTGCAGTATCTACAACATCAAATTCCATTTCACCAAGATGTCCACTTTCAATTTTTCTATCTCTTGTAACACCAGCAAAGTCATTAACTATTGCTATTTTTCTTCCTACAAGTTTGTTAAATAAACTTGATTTTCCCACATTTGGTCTACCAACTATTGCTATTGTGAATGGCATTTTCTCCCTTTATAATTTTATAACTATTTGACAAAGTTTTTTCTTAAAAACAGTCAAGTATTCGTATTCTGTAGCACAATTTTTATATGCTATTTTCATATTTTGTGGATTTAAAAAACTACCACCAATAATAAAAACATTACCATCAATTGGCAAACCATCATCTATTTTTCTATCAATGATATAAGCTTGGTTTGGTGTAAGATTATTTTTAGCTTTTATTCTATTATCTTTATCAACACCACTTACACTTAAATGAAAATAATTATTTTCTCCATCTGTAAAAACAATAATTCCGCTTCTTAAAAAATCAATATAAGGGAATATTTTACTAGTTTTATTAACAAAGCCAGACTTATATAAATGCAACCAAAAATTCAAAACTTCACCATTTAAATATACATTACTATAATAATCACCAGTTTTTTGATTTTCGTCCTCAATAAGTCCATTTTCATTACCATCAGTATTATTAACTGATAAATCAAAAACTTGTGTTTTTTTTAAATCTCCAGGTAAAAATCCATATTTTTTATCAAAATCATTAATAGCATTTTTATAAGATTTTATATTTAAAATTAAATTATTAATTTCATTCCTATTTTTAGATATTTCTACATGAATAACAAATGCTAAAATAAAACTACAAGTTATGATTATTATAAATAACTCTATTATAGAAAAATCTTTTTTTGTATTTTGTTTCATTTTTTCAATCTTAAATTTTGATTAGGAATATTTAATCTATATAAATCTGTTTTTACTAATGCATCTTTAAAATTAATTAGATCTTTTCCTATTAATCTAACTGTTGGTAAAGATTTTACTCTATCAGGATTTATTCTTTGATTATTATAAATAACACCATAGTGCAAATGTGGACCAGTTGATCTACCCGTAGTTCCAACATAAGCTATAACTTGTCCTTGTTTAACTTTTACACCAGGTTTTATACCGGGTACAATTTTACTTGCATGAGCATATTCTGTTTCATAACCATTCGTATGTCTTATTCTTACATAATTTCCCCAAGTACTCCAAAATTGTGCTTTTACAACAGTTCCACTACCTGCGGCAAAAATCGGAGTTCCTATTGGAGCAGCAAAATCCTTTCCTGCATGGAATTTTGAATAACCAAGAATTGGATGTTTTCTCATACCAAAACCAGAAGAAATTCTAGCACCATTAACTGGAGTTTTTAACAATGATTTTTGGACACTTTGTCCATTACCATCATAATAATTATTGCCAAATTTATATATTTCAAAATTCTTATTTTGATTGTTTATACTAGCAAACAAAATATCACCATCTTTTACTTTTTTGCCATCATCAGTATAATAACTCTCAAACAATACTTCAAAAGTATCACCTTGTCTTAAATCTCTTTGAAAGTCTATATCGAAACTGAAGAACTTAATAAAATCTAACATTATACTAGGAGGAACACCAGCAGCAACACCATCACTAAATAAATTTTCATTAATTGTAACTTTATATTTTAAAAAACTTTTATTTAAAGCAACTTTGTTTTTTCTAGCCTCATATTTATCATTATTTAAACTTACTACAACTTCTTTCTCTCTATCATCTGGAGTTAGCTTTAATTCCTCTAAAACCACCTTTTCTTCTATTTGTCCACCTTCTCCTTGACTAACCAATATTCTATATTTTAAATCTATTATTTGACCAGCTTTTAATTGAGAAACATTGTATACTTTTTTTAATGCACTTAATACTTCAAAAGCATCATTATTTGATATACCGACATTTTTAGTTAAAATATTTAATAGAATATCACCATTTTTAATTTTATACTTTATAATTTCATAATCATCTATATTTATAGCATTATTCGGATAAGGAATTACAATTTTTAAAGGTGAAACATTTTCATCTAAAGCTTCAGAATCATCACCAATATTAATCCATATAAATATGTATGTAGATACAAACAATATAATTATAAATAAAAAAATAACTACAAAAAGTAATTTCTTTTTAAATTCTTCTTCAAGAAAATCAGAATTATCAAAATTTCTAATTTTATTTGTATTTTGTAAAAAAATCAACTTACTAAATTTTTCTTTAAAAACCAAGTAAACACTAACAATCTTATCAAATATTTTCATTTTTTTTAAAAATTACTTGCATATATTAAAATCGTGATATATAATGAATACATGCTCAATATGTTAACTATTATAACACAGAGTAATTTATTAATTCAAGTATTTATTACAAAATGTCAAAGAATTTAGAATTTAAGGTCGGAGATTATTGCTTTTACAGAGCTCATGGTATTGCAATGGTAAAACAAATTAAAATAGTAGAATTAGATGGTTTTAAAAATAAATGTTTAGTTCTGTTCTTATCAGATACAAAATTAACATTAACTTTACCAGTAAATGATAAATTACAAAACTCTGGAATAAGAAAATTATCCACAAAAATTGAAATAGAAGAAGCTTTTTCTATTCTAAGTAATGGTTTAAAAAAAGTTAAGGGAATGTGGGCTAGAAGAGCAAAAGAATATGAAGAAAAAATAAATTCTGGTGATATTATTGCAATAGCTGAAGTTATCAGAGATTTAACCAGAGATGTTGAAGATGCAGAAAGATCATTTAGCGAAAGAATGATTTATGAAACAGCAATTAACAGATTAGCTTCAGAATATGCGGTAATAGTAAATATTGAATTTCAAGAGGCTATAGACAAAATAAAAGAAGTTTCAAAACAAAGAATAAAATTCGTAGATATTGAGCAATGTAATACAGATATTGAAGAATTAGATAACAAAAAAGATCAAAAAGCATAATTTTATAATTAATGACATTTATACTTGAAAAAATATTTTGAACATATATATTTAAATTATATTAATATAAAATTACATAGTGGATATTACTACAAAATTTTTGTTATTTGAATTATTTGCATATCTATGCGGTTCAATTCCTTTTGGTTTAATAATTTCAAAATTAGCTAAAAATATAGATATTAGGGAACATGGTTCTCATAATATAGGTTCTACTAATGTGGCAAGAACTTTAGGTAAAAAATGGGGAGCTTTAGTTTTATTATTAGATGGATTAAAAGCGACTATTCCTTTATTAATAGCAAAATATATATTTAATTACTGTGAAACATTTATGGCTGTAATAACATGTACTATAATAATAGGACATATATTTACAATTTGGTTAAAATTTAAAGGTGGAAAAGGTGTAGCTTGCTTGCTATTTTCATTATTCGTTCTTGATTATAGAATGGGTTTAGTATTCTTATTATCTTGGATATTATTATTTTTTTTATTCAGAATTTCAGCTTTATCTGCTTTAAGTGCAATAATTATAACATTAATATTTTCACTTTTTATATCAAAAGTATATTTTATAATGATGATATTTTTGAGTTTAATAATTTTCTTTAAACATATAGAAAATATAAAAAGACTATTAAAAGGTGAAGAATTTGGATTTAATAATAAAAAATAATGTAAATTTATGAGTAAGAATGAATATAACATAACTAGAGGTTGGAAAGAAGAAAAACATAATATAAAAAAAGAAAATATTGGAGAAACTAGTAAGGAGAATAGTAATGAAACTAGTAAGGAAAATAGTAAAACTAATGTTTTTAAATCTATGAAAAAACAATCTGAAACAGAAGAAAATTTAGACACATCAGTCATTATTGATTTTGGACCAATTAAAAATAAATAAAAATGTAATGGAAAAACTAAATAATATTTTAGATTTAAAAGATAGATTTGATATTTTTATATTTGACGCTTATGGTGTTTTTTGGGATGGTTCAGACTTCTACATGGGTAGCAGAGAAGCTATGGCTGAACTTGTAAACAATGGTAAAATTGTCTATATTTTATCTAACACAACCCAACTTTCACAAGATGCTGAGAAAAAATATGAAGAAAAAGGTTTAATTAAAGGTACTCATTATAGCGAAATCGTAACATCAGGAGATGCAACAAAAGAAGCTTTAATAAATGATGATATACATTTTATAAAAAATCCAAATGGTAGAAAAGTTTATCAATTTGGAACTCCAAATAAAAAGCTTTTTGAAGGTACTGACTATATAATGGTTAACACTTTAGAAGAAGCTGAATTAATATATATTTCCGTTCCTCAATTTATAGAAGAAGAATACGATTCTTTAAAAGAAAAATATGGCAAATATTTATTTGAAGCAAAACCTAAAGAAGGTCAACCTAGAAGGTGGAACTCGATAATACTTGAGCCTTTTGCTGAAAAAATCAAAATTTTATTACAAAGTAAATTACCCGTTTTAAATGCAAATCCTGATTATGTAGCATTGGAAGGAGTAAAAGATAGCGATAAAAAAATATTTATGATTAGACAAGGAGCAATAGCTGAAGCTTTGAGAAATTTAGGTTCTGAAGTTATTGAATATGGAAAACCTGATAAAGAAATATTTGATTTTGCATTTCATGTTTTATCACAAAATGATATAAGTACAAAAAATAAATCAAGAATTTGTATGATTGGTGACACATTAAGAACAGACATAAAAGGTGCTAATAATGCAGGCATAGTATCTGTTTTATGTGTTGAAACTGGTGTCATAGCTGATGAAATCAAAAAAGGCAACAAGCTAGAAGATTTGATAATAAAAGCAGATGTAACTGTAGATTACACTATAAAAACTATTGGTAAATAAAAAGGGGATAAAATGACTGAAAAATTTGAATTAGTTCTAGGATTAGCTAAGAAATCTCATATAATGGATTTAAAATTATCAACTGTATTATTTGAAGATAATAAATTATATCCATGGGTGTTTTTGGTTCCAATGAAAAATGGTATTAAAAATATGACATATTTAACCATGGAAGAAAGACTTCAATTAATGAAAGAAATGGCAATTGTTGAAAAAGTTATGTCTGATTTATTTCCTCACGACCAAACAAATGTAGCAATGATTGGAAATAAGACCCCTCAATTGCATGTTCATATTCTTTGCAGAAAAGAGGGAGATGCTGATTGGCCGGGTACAGTATGGGGAAATCATAAAGAGCCTTACACAGAAGAAGAGAAAAAAGAAACTATAGCAAAAATAAAAGCTGGAATTGAAGCTGAAATGAAAAAAGCTGAGTATAATTATTAGTATTAATTAATTATTAGACCTCCTGCAAATAAAATTTGAACAATTTCAATACTTATAGTCAAACAACTTTCACTTAACCACCAACTAAACCTAGCTTTTGCCTTAATCACCCTTCGTCGCTCTAAAATTTTATTGTCTCACCGTATTAAGTTATACGCTATCGCAATAAAATTTTAAATCTCCTCGTATATTTCTGCAAAAGCGGTTTAGTTGGTGGTTAAGTGAAAGTTGTTTGACTATAGCAGTAAATCAAATTATAATTTTAAAATAATTTTCCTCAAAATTCTAATTTCTACTTCAAAATACCAAAAAATGATATAGAAATTATGAAAGGACAAAAATCATCAATTAAAGTTATTAAGATGATATAGTTAACAATTATAGATTATAAATAATATCTCTTATTTGGCTAATACCTAAATTATTTTCAGCACTAGCATACAAAACCTCTCCGAAAAGTGCTGGATGTTTTTTAAATATTTTTTCTAAAGATTTAACTTTTAATTCCAATTCTTTAGGATTTATTTCATCAATTTTTGTTAAAATTATTTGATATAAAATTCCACTTTTGTCTAATATATCCATCATTTCTTCATCATTTGATTTAATTAAGTGTCTACTGTCAATCAATAAAAAAACTCTTTTTAAATTTACTCTGTTTAATAAATATTTAAAAATTAAATTATTCCAGTTTTCTACTTCTTTTTTTTCGGCTTTGGCATAACCATAACCAGGCATATCAACTATTGTTATTTTATCTCCAACTTGGAAAAAATTTATTTGTTTTGTTCTACCAGGTGTTTTTGAAACTATTGCTATTTTTGAGTTTGTTATAGCATTTATTAAACTTGATTTCCCAACGTTTGATCTACCTATAAAAGCTACTTCTTTTATTTTGTTTAATGGCAAATCTTCTTCTTTTGTTGCACCGATTTTGAAGACTGGTGGATTTTTTAAAAAGAATTCATTTGGTTTATTCATGATTACTTCTGATTTTTCTTTCTATAAACAGATGGCATATCAAATATTGTAGCCCAAATACCCCTATTCTCTTGTTTAGCTTTGTTCTCATCGTCTACATATTTATCACTAAACTGTAAAAATGCAACAGCATTACCACTTAACACCATTTCTTTATTTATGTTTATTCTATTATTGTTTTTTGTTCTTTTGTTTTGAATTTCAAAATAACATTCACTTACTAATCTATCATATACATCTTTTCCCTTTACAGAGCAAAATATTGTGCGATTTTTTGTTAATTCAGCTAATTTAAGTTTTGAATTTTCACCACATTTTACTTCTTCAGCACTTGCTATAGTTCCTGTATTATCTTTCTTAATTATGTCAACAAATAATGTATCTTTATTGTTTTGTTCTGTAGAATTATCCTTTTCTTTTTCATTTTCACTTGTTAAGAAACAAATTTGATTTAATTCAGGAGCATCTATTCCAAATAATCTAATTTCTGTATCATTGTTTAATGTAAAACTATCACCATCACTTATATGAGTTATTTTTCCTGTTATGGTTTCAATGGAAGCTTTTGTAAGATTTCTCTCTTCTTTGGGAACTCTGATTAATGTATTTTGTTCATTAATTAAAATTCCTAGAAAAGAGCACACTAATATTAATAAAAAAATTTTTACTTTCATGTTTTATCTACCAACCAGCACCACTTCTTTTTGAATATTTGCTCGTTTTATATCTAGTTCTTAAAACTTCTTCTTGCGTTTGTAAATCTGTCATTCTCAAATTAACAGAATAATCTTTTATAGTTCTACCACCTAATGTTTGTGGCTTCATTCTTATATCACCAAAAATTAACAAATCAGCACCAGAAGCTTTACCAATTTTTTTAACATCTTCAGGTCTTACCATACCATCATTTTGGTATTTAATTTCACTTAATAATTTTTCTCTAGCATTGTTATCTATTAAAATATAATCACCTGAATCAGAAAATTCATTCAACAATTCATCATTCAAATCACCTATTGGAAAATATGCTTCTGATGTTTGGTTTTGAACATCAGCTATAAATATTTTTGGTCTTCTACCTAATTTTGCTAAATAAGCTTGATATCCTTTATGTTTTTCTATTTGTTGCAAAATAGCTTGCACTGCATTTTGTGTATCTGTCATTACCCATTCATCAGTAATTGTTAAAGCTAATTTATCAGATTTGTCTAATGAAACTCTTTCTGTTTTTATTTTTGGTCCGCAAGATACTGTTAATAATAATGCACTTGAAATACTTATAACTTTAGTTAAATTGTTTTTCATATTTAATTTATTAATTAATTTGCTTATAAAATATAAAATTAATTTTATTAATCAATTATTTTCTTGAAATATATAAAACAATATTTAGAATTTTTTTATTAATTCATAAAGTATTGAAAATGAAAAGAACAAAAATAGTTGCTACTATTGGACCAAAATCAGAAGATCCAAAGATATTAAAAAAATTATCAGAAGCTGGTGTTAATGTATTTAGATTAAATTTTTCTCATGGTGATCATGCAGAACATGGTGCAAGAATAGACAATATTAGAAAGTTAAATTTACCAGGTGCTATTATGCTTGATACCAAAGGTCCCGAAATCAGAACTGGTGAAGTTAAAAATGAATTTGAAATTAAAACTGGTGATAAAATAACCTTAACTATTGATAAAGGCGTTTATGATGAAACTAAAAAATTATCTGTTAATTATCCAGAATTTATAAAAGATGTAGAAGAAGGTGCTATATTACTTTTTGATAGTGTTTTACAAATAAAAATTGATAAAATTAAAGGACACGATATTTTCTGTACAGTAGCAAAAGGAAAAGGAAAAATCGCTTCTAAAAGACACATAAATTTAATGGGAAGACACGTTTCATTGCCAACATTAACAAAAAGTGACTGGGAAGATATTGATTTCGGTATTGAAAAAAAGGTTGATTTTGTAGCTTTATCTTTCTGTAGAAATGCAAAAGATATTGAAGAATTAAGAACTTATTGTAAGAAAAAAGGACACATACCTAGTATTGTAGCTAAAATAGAAAATCCAAAAGCAGTAGAAAACTTAGAAGAAATAGTAGAAACAGCTGATGCAGTAATGGTAGCTAGAGGAGATTTAGCTGATGAATTCCCATTTGCCAGAGTACCGCAAGTTCAAAGAATGATTATTGAATTATGTAACATGTACGCAAAACCTGTAATCGTTGCGACTCAAATGCTTCTTTCAATGGTAACAAATACAAAACCAACAAGAGCAGAAATTTCTGATGTTGCAAATGCAGTTTACCAAGGAGCTGACGCCACAATGACATCTGAGGAAACAGCAAAAAGTGTTGATCCAGTTAACACTATTGAAACAATGAGCGAAATAATCAATGCCGCTGAAGAAGAGCTTACCTATGATAATTCAATGTACACTAAAGAAGATTTTGATAATAATGATTATATAAATCAACAATTAGCAATATCATCAATAAAATTATTACAAAGTGTAGTAGGAGTTGATTCTATAGTTATTTTAACAAAATCAGGAAGAATGGCTGAAATAATTTCCAATGAAAGACCAGAATACCCAATTTTTGCAATAACTGACGACCAATTAACCAGCAAAAAATTAAATTTATCTTATAGTGTTTTTTCAATGGTTATTAAATTTAATCCAAAAGATTATGAAGCTACGATTAAAGAAGCTTTAAAAGCTGTTAAATCATTTAAAGATTATAAAGCTAAAAAATGTTTATTAATATCTTATAATATGATTGATGGAAAAGAATATCCATTAGTTTCTGTTATCGATATAAAATAATATAATTTTTTCATAACAATTACTTTAAGGCTTAAGTTATCATTCCTAATGTTAATTATTTAATTGACATTTACAATGAAAATTTAAGCCTTAATTAGTTAATTTATAAAATTGCTAAAGAAGATAAAGAAATCTAAACAGGGAGAGGTTTTAAACTCCTTATTTCAGAATGTAGAAATAATACAAATATAGATAAACTATATAATTGGAACTACTATTGTTAGCTTTCCATCTTTAAAAGTCTTCTTAATATCTTTTGTTAATGCTTTTGTTTTTGGCAAACTTATTACTTTTAAAGAAGTAAAATCACTTTCAATCATTTCTTTATTATCTTTTTTAGCTTCATTCTTTGAAATTTTCAAATATAACAAATTTTTATCAATTGAAATATCAATATTATTTTCTTTTATTTCTTTAGGTAAAAAAACATTTAAAGTATAATTTTTTTGTTCTTTATTATATTTTTCTTCTGTTTTTAGATCGAAATTTATATCTGGGTGTATGGGCTTATCCATTCCAATCTCAATATTATCAGAATCTGTGTTACCGTTATAATATTGCTTCATTTCTCTTTCAATTCTTTCTTTTATAGCATCCATTTCTCTCATTTCTTTATTTAAATTATTAAAAAATTCATGTCTAATATGTCCTATAAATTTTTTTCTAGACATATCGTCCATTTCTTCAGAAGGAAATGGAGGAAAATTTTTAGGTGTTTGTGAATTGTTCAAAATAATATATTTAACTAATCTATCTATTTTTCTATTTTGATTAAATTGAATTATGCAAATTACAATCAATATAAATAACATTAAAACTACTTTTATATTAACCTTTGTCTTATATTCTTTAAGAGCTTCACCATTTTTATTAAGCATATTTTTGTAAAAAAATTAAACATAATTTTTTATAACTAATTAAATATAAAAAACAATATTTTAAAAATTACTTCTTAGGTAATCTTGAGAAAATAAAATTTATCCAAGAAAATGGTAATATTCTAATTAATTTCAATACAATATAAATTATTATTGGAAAAGTAATTAAACCTTCATTTCTTGATAAACCTTTTATAATTTTTTTACTAGCCTTTTCTGTCGTCATTATTAAAGGCATTTTAAATTTATTTTTGTCCGTTAATGGTGTCCTTATAAAACTAGGACAAACCACAGAAACTTTTATATTATATTGTTTTAAATATCCTCTTAAAGCTTGACCATAATTCATAACACAAGCTTTTGAAGCAGAGTAAGCAGGACAACTTGCCATACCAATAAAAGCCGACATTGAAGATATAATAGCAATTTGTCCTTTTTTTCTTTTAATCATTTTTGGTATAATTGGCTCTATTGTGTTTAATACACCATAAATATTTGTATCAAATATATTATAAATTTGTTCTTCCGTTTCAACGCCATCAGATGTTCCTGCAGAAATTCCAGCATTTGCAATAATTAAATCTATATTGGCTATTTTATCACATTCCAAAATCCATTTTTTAACATCTTTTCTGTTTCTAATATCTAAAGACTTAAAAAATACTTTGGCACCTTTTTTTTCACATATATTTGCTGTTTCTAATAATCTATTTTTTTCTCTACCTGTTAAAAATAATATAATACCTTTTTTAGCGAATTGTATTGATAATTCTTTGCCTAATCCACTACTTGCTCCTGTTATTAAAATAGATTTTATATTAGAGAAATTAGTCATTATAATTTATTTTTTTCTTTGTATTTCCATTAATTGCTGATTCTTCCCATTTTAATTGATTTTTCTCATATTCTTTTTGTTTATTTTGTTCAACAATTTTTTTATATTCTTCCATAATTTTTAGAAATATAGGAATCCATATTTCTGGATTTTCATTTTTGGCAACTTCTTTAGCTTTGTTCATAGCATTAATTGAAATATTATCATTAGAAAAAATATTTGTATAAAAACCAAAATCTTTTAAATTAATAGAACTTACAATTACATTGTTAATACATTTTAATAAGAAATTTCTATCTTCTAATCTCATAAGAGATAGTATTTTTGATTCTTCATCTTGTAAAGAAAATATTTTTCTTTGATATGAACTTGTTTTTGGATTTGCTAAATATAATTCTGTAGCAAAAAAATCATTAATAGGTTTATTAATAATATTTTTATTTGTCTTATCAATCCCATCTGTAGTTAAAACTACAGCAACATTTTTACATTGCATTTCTGACAATATTTTAAAAAATTTTGGAGCTATTAAATCATTATTAATAACTTGCCACGCATTATCAATTGCTAAAATACAAGGTTGTCCATCTGCTATTTTATTAAAAGCATATAATAAATAATCAAAAACAGGTATAACTAAATTTTCATTATCAATAATTGTTTTTAAAGAAACCCCGATAATTTTATCGTCAAATTTAGTATTTTCTTTGTGATTAAATATAAATGATAAATTTTCTCTTTTATACCATATTGTTAATTTAGAATAAATTAATTTAGTTTCTGATTTATCAAATAATTTAGCGATATTTTCAAATGTTCTTTCATTTATATCTATATTAAATATTTCCTCTATTATATTTGGAATATATTTATATTGACGTTTTAACTGACTTTCTTTTTCTTCTAATTCAACAAAACCATCATCTTGAAAATGTACTAAACTTATTATAAAATCATATAAAAATTTTTTACTTTCTATATTATTTTCGATCATGAAAGGATTTATTTTTAATTTTTCTCCTTCTCTTATATTTGGACTAACTTTATAATATTTACCACCAATGGCGTTTATAAAAACTTCACTACTTCTCATTGTGTCAATATAAAAAATCTTTGGATTAATTTTCGAAGTTTGAGATAATAAAAAATTCATTATAGTTGTTTTTCCAGCACCCTTTAATCCAACAATAATAGTATTTCCATTAAGCTGATTATGAAAATTGAAAAAATAAGGGGAATTCAATACTGTTGGTATAATTGTAATTGCTTCACCCCAATAGTTATATCTTAATTTGCCAACCGGAAAATTAAATAAAGAAGCATAATTTCCAACTTTACTTGAAGGCACAGTATGAAATCTTCTTAAATATCTAAAATTACCTGGTAATTGAGACCAAAAAATAGTTGGTAAATAAACATTTTCTTTAACACTAACTAAACCTATATCATCCATAGCTTTATATAACTTTTTAAGGTCATTTATTAATTCACCTTTAAGTTTATTTATAACCATTATTGTGGCTTGTCCTATATAATAATCGGTATCTTTACTTGTATTATTCGCAATCAACTCACTCAAACCTGACAAATAAGATAAATCACTATCTTCACTCAATGCAACTATAGCTTTTTCCTCTTCATAACTCGCAACAACAAACTTATTATCTATAAAACTAAGAGCTTCAGTTATCACCATCTCCATTGGTAATTGGAGTAAATTATCTAGTTGATTTAAACTAAAATCTTGAAAACTTTTAATTGAACAAATAGAACAAAATTTTTTTTCACCATTTTTATCAACCTCAACTGTATCAGTTCCATAAGCCATCTTTTTCTGCCTAATAATATCAGAAATATCATCATAACTAACTGGAAAATTTAATTTTTCTAAATTAATCAATAATGAAAAAAACTTCATATGACTTGAATAAATAACCCCATCTTCTCCTTCTTTCATACCTAATAATCTTATATCGTATTCACTCATTTTTTCCATCATTTGAGAAGCTAGTTTTTTTAAATTATTAGCGGCTTTAATAATCTTTTTTGAATAAATATGATTAACACCTCTTTGTGTCAATGATTTTAAGAAGAACAGTGGGTTAAAAAGATTATCATTAATATTAGGAGAAAGTATAACTGTTATATATAATTCATTAACAAATTGATTATACCAATCATTTTGTTTATTCCACATTTCCGATACATTTTTTGCAAAATATCCTTTGTCTTCACCGAATGGTATAATATCAGCCTTTTTTCTAACAGTATTAAAATAGATAGAAATATTTTCTTCTTTAAATAAATTAGATATAATTAATCTAATAGTTTCTCTAATTTCAAACAAATCAAGTTGAGATTTATTAGAAATAAAACTTGGGATTTTAAACGTTATAAGTAAATCAACATTTTTTGTTAAAATTATATTCTTATCAATATAACACGCA
Organism: Rickettsiales bacterium; assembly: GCA_035470525.1. Lineage (GTDB taxonomy): Bacteria > Pseudomonadota > Alphaproteobacteria > Rickettsiales > UBA1997 > CALXSC01. Next base: position 27,329 of record DATIQT010000036.1, on the reverse strand, counting down.
TAAGGAATAAACTCCTCATTTGGATATTGTAGAGTATTTTCAGAATTTAAGAGATTAATCTTAACCATATTTAACTTGAAATTATTAATTTCACATTATAATCTTATTTCATAATATAGAAAATATTTAAGTAATCAACTCTTTTTTAAAATGGACGAAATACTTTATAAAAGTGCCATAAAAAATAAAAAAAACGAACTAATAAATGCTCTAAATTTATTAGGTGAAAATGTTAAGGAAAAAATTGCAGAAAAAAATAATATAATAACAGCTTTAAATAAAGAAATACCAACAACAAATCCAGAAAAAACAAAAGAATTAGAATCGTTGAAAAAAGAATTAAATACAATTCTAGAGGATATAGAAACAATAATTGACAACATAACAAAATGACAAAATTAAACATTTCAATCAGTTCAATTAAACACACCATAGAATGCAATGATGACGAAACAGAATCATTCAAAGAGATAGTCAAATCCCTAAACATCAAAACAAACAAAATAATGATGGAAAACGGAAAAATCAGCGACAGACTAATACTTTTCATAATATTATTAATAAATGCCAACAAAGAACAAAAAATTTTTAACAACTTTGAAACAAATATTTTAAAATTACTAAAAACAATAGCTCCATTATTAATAGGAAATGATACATTAGAAAACCAATTAATTTTAAGTAATATAATAAAAGAAAGTCAAACTTCAGATATAAAAGAAGAGAAAGTAGTTGAAATAAAAGATGAACATATCAAAAAATTACTAGATGAAAACAAAAAAGAAAGTGATGAAATACTAAAATTCATAGACGAAATAATCAAATTTGTAGAAAAACTTGCAAAAAATGTTAATAATATGTAAAATTAATTTACTACTAAGTAGGACAGAATTTAAGTTTATACACCCGAGGCAACACATATAACAACGGACAGCCATCCCTAGTGATAATTTATTTTGCTAACATGGTATCCACCTTATAAAAAAAGGTCTCAACTGTACTTTTATTCATCCTCTTGGTGGTGCTTCAATGGATCTATTGCATAAATAATTTTTTGAAGAAAAATTTATTTCGCAGGAGATCTATTTATGCAAGAGGTCTATTTATAGTCAAACAACTTTCACTTAACCACCAACTAAACCTAACTTTTGCCTTAATCACCCTTCGTCGCTCTAAAATTTTATTGTCTCACCGTATTAAGTTATATGCTATCGCAATAAAATTTTAAATCTCCTTGTATATTTTTGCAAAAGCGGTTTATTTAGTGGTTAAGTGAAAGTTGTTTGACTATATAGTTAATACAAATAACATTTCTAATGTTGAATTTGTAGAAGAACTTAAGAAAAAAAATGATTTCATCTTTTATTTATTAGATCTCGCAAAAAGAGAATTATTTTAAATTATTATGTTTAAGAGTTTATTTATAACCTTTAACTATAATTTTCAAAGCATCATTAAGATTATCAACAGGGATAATTTTTAAGTCTTTCTTTACATTCTCCGGAACATCTTCTAAATTTTTTTCATTTGCTTTTGGTATTATAACGGTTTTAATATTTCCTCTCAAAGCGGCTAATAATTTTTCTTTTAAACCACCTATTGGCATTACTTTTCCTGTTAAAGAAATTTCACCAGTCATAGCAACATCTTTATTTATTTTCATACCTGTCATTGAAGATAATAAGCTAGCTGTTATAGCTACACCTGCTGATGGTCCATCTTTTGGTGTTGCGCCTTCTGGAACATGCAAATGGAAATCGTATTTATTAAATTCTTTTGCTTTTATGTCAAAATTGTCAGCAATAGATCTAACATAACTAAAAGCAGCTTGCGCAGATTCTTTCATTACATCACCAAGTTTTCCTGTAGTAATTAATTTTCCATTTCCAGAAAACTTTAATGATTCAATATTCAATAAATCTCCACCAAAATCAGTATAAGCTAAACCAACAGCTACACCAACTTTGTCATCTGCGTTAACTTTATTATAGTCAAATTTTTCAACACCTAAATAGTCATGTAAGTTTTTAGTTGTTATATTAACTTTTTTAACCGTTGGATTTTCTATTATTTTTCTTGTAACTTTTCTTATTATTTTCTGCAATTCTCTTTCCAAATTTCTAACACCAGCTTCAAAAGTATATTTTCTAATAATTTCCAAAATACTTTTATCATCTATAGAAAACTCGTTAGATTTTAATCCATGTATTTCTAATTCTTTTGTTATTAGATGATTTTTAGCAATACTTAATTTTTCTTCTTCGGTATAACCAGAAATTCTAATTATCTCCATTCTATCTATTAGCGGTATTGGAATATTACCAACATTATTTGCGGTTGTTATAAACATAACATTAGATAAATCATAATCAACCTCTAAAAAGTGATCTCCAAATTTTTTATTTTGTTCTGGATCTAAAACTTCAAGCAACGCACTAGAAGGATCTCCCCTATAATCATTTCCTAATTTATCAATTTCATCCAGTAATATTAATGGATTATCTGTACCGGCTTTTTTTATTGCATTAATAATTTTACCAGGCATAGCAGCAACATATGTTTTTCTGTGTCCTCTAATCTCAGATTCATCTGTAACACCACCCAAAGATACTTTAATATATTTTCTATTTAAAGCTTCCGCAATAGATTTTGCAAGAGAAGTTTTTCCAACACCTGGTGCTCCAACTAAACAAATAATTTGACCACTTAGATTTTGTTTTCTTTTATAAACAGCTAAGAAATCAAGTATTCTTTCTTTAACTTCTTTAAGTCCATAGTGATCTCTGTTTAAAATATTTTCAGCTTTTTTTAAATCCGTATCTAACTCTGATTTTGTTCCCCAAGGTAAGCTTAAAAGAGTATCTATGTAATTTCTTATTACATGATAATCTGATGAAAAAGACATCATACCTTCCATCTTTTTTAATTCCTCTTTTATCTTTTGTTTTGCCTCTTCACTTAATTTAAGTTTTTTAGCTTTTTTCTTTAAAATTATTATTTCTTCATCATCTTCATTATCTTCATCAATGTCTTCGCCCAATTCCTTTTTTATCATCTTAATTTTTTCATTAAGATAAACTTTCTTTTGAGATTTAACAAATTTTCTTTCAACGGCATTATTAATTTTTTTATCTATTTTTACTAGAGATAATTCAACATCAAGGAACTCAATAAATTTTTTAATGGCTTTAAAACTATCATTTTCTTCAAGTAACTCTTGTTTCTTCTCAACTGATAAAGATACAAAAGAAGATGCATAGAATATAATTTCACTTGTGCTTTTAAAAAACTCTAATGTTGCAAAAATATCTTCATTAAACTTTTCATTAAATTGCAAAATTTCTTTCATCTTTAAAAATACAATTTTTTTTAAATCTTCTATTTTTTTTTCTTTTGTTTTTTTTATTTCTTCTTCTTTAATCTCTTCAACTTGAGCAGAAAAATATTTATCATTATCAATGAATTTGATTAATTTTGCTTTTTTAATACCTTCTACAACAATTCTCTTTTGACCATTTTGAGAATCTGATTTTTGAATAATCTTACTTAAAACACCAACTGAATAAATATTATTAGGTTTTACACTCTCACTTACTTCATTTTTTTGAGATACAATAAAAATTAATTTACCTTCTTTGTAAGATTCATCAATCATATTTAAAGACTTTTTTCTACCAATTAAAATACTTGTAACTGAATTAGGGAACACCACTAAATCTCTAACGGGTAATAAAAAATAAGTTTGTTTGTTTTCCATTTTAATAAATACAATTATATTTTAATATTATATAATGATAAATTAGAAAAAATCAATAGATTAAAAACTAAATTATTTATGTAGAAGGAGTCTATTTTAAATTTTATTTACTTTCATAATTTAAAATGTTATAATAAGTTCAATGCCAATAAATTAAACAAATATGTTTGATACAAGTTTATTTACTGACAGTTTTAAAAATGCCCTTACTCAAGGAAACAATGAATTTTTAAAAAATGTCGACAAGAGTCTTTTACAAGATTTAGCCACAAATGGACAAAATCCAAAAGCAATTATTTTATCATGCTCTGATAGTAGAGTTATTCCAGAATATATTTTCAATGCAAAAATTGGAGATTTTTTTGTAATTAGAGTAGCAGGAGGAATTATTGATGATGTTATAATGAATAGCATTGAATACGGAATAAAACATCTAGGTATTTCCGATATTATAATGTTAGGACATACAAAATGTGGAGCTATTCAAGCCGCAATTGATAAAAAAGAAGATAATATTTTAATAAACAAAATTAGACCAGCTATAGAAATTGCTATTCAAAAATCTTCTGAAGAATATGATTTATTAACATCTTCTACTTTAGAAAGTACTCGTATTATGTTCGAAGAAATTAATAAATTAGATATTATAAAATTTAAAGATATAAAAGTTCATTATACTTTATATGATATAGATAGTGGAAAAATATCATTTTTTGAATAGACTTTAAATATAAATAATTTACATATAAATTATTATTTATGTTTATTTTAAATTCCATTCACTACCGCTAGGGGTATCTTTTAACAAAATACCTCTAGTATCAAGTAAATTTCTTATTTCATCGGCTTTTTTAAAGTCTTTATTCTTTTTTGCTTCTAATCTTTCATTGATTAATGTTAAAATTTCATCTTCTGTAATATTTAAATTACTCAAATCCTTATTTTCTTGATAATAAGATTCATCATAAATATCTAAAAACTCCATAGCTTTTTTAAGTGCTGGCAAATCTGTATTTTTTAAAGTATGCAATTCAGCCAAAACTTTTGAAGTATTCAGATCATCACATAAATATTCTAAAACTTTTTCATTTAATTTTTCACTAGCTTTTATATCTTTAATAGCTTTATGTAAATCAGTTAAATTTTTATCAGCCTCTTCAACTAATTTCATACTAAAATCAAAAGGAGTTCTATAATGGTTTTTTAAAAAAGCATATCTAATTGCTACACCTTTTATACCTTGATTTTTCAAATCTTCTATAGTTGTAAAATTATGTAAAGATTTTGACATTTTTTCACCATTTACAAGTAAAAAACCAACATGAACCCAATAATTAGCAAAATTACTACCTTTAAAAGCACATCTGCTTTGAGCTATTTCGTTTTCGTGATGAGGGAATTTTAAATCATTTCCACCACAGTGAATATCAAAACTTTCACCCAAATATTTATATGACATTGCGGAACATTCAATATGCCAACCCGGTCTGCCGATACTCCATGGGCTTTCAAATTTTGAAGAATCATCATCAATATCAAGACTTGGCTTCCATAATACAAAATCCATTGGATTTTTTTTGTATGGTGCAACTTCAATTCTTGCACCTGCTATCATATCCTCAGTATCTCTACCAGATAATTTTCCATAATCTTTATATGTTGTAGTATCAAACAATACATGTCCTTCAGCAACATAAGCATTTCCATTATCTATCAATTTTTGAATTATTGAAATCATATCTTTTATATGCTCTGTAGCTTTAGGTTCAACTGTTGGATTTAATAAATGTAAATATTTAAAATCATCATTCATTAACTTAATATTTTCTCGTGTTAACTCTTGAATTGTAATACCTCTTTCAACTGCTCTTTTATTTATTTTGTCGTCAACATCGGTTATATTTCTAACATAAACCACATTTTTATATAATTCTTTTAAAACTCTAAATAAAATATCACTGCAAATATAAGTTTTTCCATGTCCTAAATGGCATTTATCGTAAACAGTTATACCACACGTATACATTCCAATTTTATTCTCATCTATTGGTTTAAATTCTTCTAATTTTCTATTTAATGAATTATATAGTTTTAATTTTTGCATTATATTTTTAAAAATAACTTATCTTTATCGTAGCCATTATTTTTTTAATATCAATTGATTTAATATTAGATATGTTGCATGAATAATTTTTTCACAAAATCAATTTATCAAATTAGAAATATTCATTATTCCGTTTTCTTTTCTGGTTGATTGAATTAAATTATTAGGTTTATTAATTGTTACTTTTGCATTATCTAAAGTAATTGAATGAATCAAAGTATTATATTTAGTAGTATTTGTTATTGTGACATTTGGTATATTTGATTTTCTCAAGTCATTACAATTAATAAAACATTTTTTGTTATTAGAAGTAATTAATTTAGTTAAATTTTCGCAATTAGTAATATCTATTTCGTTTGCATCAGGAGCGGTTAATTTAGTTAAACCATAACAGTCTTCACAGTATACAAGATTTATATTTTGTCCTGTTAAATCTATTTCGGTTAATTCCTTATTCATTAATTTTTGTCCAATAACAAAAATACTTTTAAGGTTTAGGGAAGGAATAAAACGTTTTCCTTCATTAAGGATAAATATAGAATTATAATTTATTTTTAAATTTTTTTCTTTTATTTCGTTTAAAATGTTAAAGACTTCTTTTGATTTATATAGTATATACAATTTAGGATTGTATTGTTCTAATAATTCAAAAATAACAATTTCTGACATTTTTTGAGGTTCTAATGATATATATTCTTTATTTAAATAATAATAAGCAGCGCATTCCCCAATTTGCCACTTTAATTCATTACTTTCAAGGATTTTTTTAGAAGTTAATGAAAATAACCTTGGTACCGTAACTTCTATAGGATTGAATTTATTGTTTTCTTGATTGTTAAAATGTTCTTTTTCTATTTGATTATCTATTATTCTTGGATATTTTTTAATAAAACTATCTAGAGTAAGTTTTGAATCAATAAATTTTATTAAATCTTTTAAAAAAGATTCTGTATTATCATCATTTAATATATTTTCTTTTGTTTTTTGTAATTCTTTTTCTTGTTCTAATCGTAATATATTATTTTCTATTTTTTGCTTTAATTTATCATTACTTTTTATTTTATCTTCTAAGCTATTATTTGTTAATTTTCGTTTTTGAATTTTATTTTCCACTGTATTTATCTGAATTAATATAATTTTGGCATATGTTATTCTATATTTTAGAACTTGTCAATAAAAGTAATATTGAATTTGACATATTTATTGCTTTTTAAAATTATAATAGTATATAATTTACAACCGAATGTAATCTAATTATAAAGTTTATGGGTGCTTCATAAAATGTTACATTTATATTATTAATCTACCCGTTAAAGAAAAAAGATGACAAAAGAAAAAAGTTATTTAAAAGATGATTTTGAAACATTATTAGCTGAATTTGATGGCGAAACTCAATCACTTGAAGAAGGAAATCTTGTAAAAGGTGTTATTGTTGATATAGATGACAAAGCTGTTGGTATTGATATTGGTTCAAAATCTATTGGATATATTCCAGTTAGTGAATTTAGAGATGAAGATATTCATGTCGGAGATGTAGTTGATGTTTTGTTAAACAAAATTGAAAATAAAAAAGGTGAACTTTTAATTAGTAGAGAAAGTGCTAAAAAATATCAAACTTGGAACAATTTAAAACAATTCATGGCAGACAGCACTATTATTGAAGGAAAAATCCTTGGTAAAGTAAAAGGTGGATTTGCTATTGAACTAAATGGCGTTGTTGCATTTTTACCAAAAAGTCAAGTTGATACATCTGATTTATTAAATATGGCTAATTTAATTGGCAATAAAGATAAATTTGTAGTTTTAAAGATAGATGATGTTAGAGGCAATGTTGTTGTTTCTAAGAGAGCTATTATGGACGAACAGAGAAATAAAGAAAGAGATGAAATTCTTTCTAAAATTAAGATTGGTGATGTTGTTGAAGGTATCGTTAAGAATTTAACAGATTACGGTGCATTTATTGACTTCGGAAGCTTTGATGGTTTATTACACTTAACTGATATTTCTTGGTGTAGAGTTAGACACCCAAGTGATGTATTAAAAGTTGGTGAAAATGTTAAAGTTCAAGTTATTAAATACGACCCAGAAACTAAAAAAGTTTCTTTAGGTATGAAACAATTACAAGAAAATCCTTGGGAAACTATCAATAATAAATATCCAGTTGGTAAAATTGTTAAAGGTAAAGTTACAACAATTGCTCAATACGGTGTATTTGTTGAAATTGACAATGGTATTGAAGGTTTAGTTCATATTTCTGAAATGTCTTGGTTTAAGAACAATTTATCTCCTGCAAAAGTTTTATCAGTAGGACAAGAAATTGATGTTATGATTCTTGATATAGACTCAGAACACCACAGAATTTCATTGGGTATTAAACAATGTACTTCAAATCCTTGGAAAGAATTTGCTGAATCTCACAATGTTGGTGATGTTCTTGAGGGAACTATTAAAAATATCACAGAATTCGGTTTGTTTGTTGAATTCCCAAGCGGTGTTGACGGATTAGTCCATGTTTCTGATTTAGAAAATGAAGAAGATATTAAGAAATATAATAAGAATGATAAAATTAAAGTTATATTACTTGGAACTAATTACGAACAAGAAAGAATTAGTATTGGTATTAAACAATTAAAAGGAAACTTAAAAGAAGAAATTAAAAAACTTGAAAAAGGTGCAGATGTATCTTGTATAGTAAAAACTGTTAAAAAAGAATTCTTAGAAGTTGAAGTTGATTGTGGTTTGAAAGCTATAATTAAAAGAATTGATATAGCAAAAGACAAAAAAGACCAAAAAACTGAAAAATTCAAAGTTGGTGAAAAATTAGATGGAAAAGTATTCTTATTTGATCCAAAAAGTGGAAAATTCTTAATTTCTTTAAAACCAATTTCTGATATTGAAGAAAATATGGAAGAGGAAGATGAATTTGATGTAGATCAATACACAGGACCAGATACAGGTGCTACATTGGGTAGTGTGTTTGGAAACTTATTCGAACAGATTAAATAATTAAGTTATTTAATTGTTTAAAGGAAGAGACCAAATGGTCTCTTCTTTTATGTTTATGATTATGTAATAGACCTGTTGTGCAAATAATTTACGATTTTTTAATAGACCTCCTGCAAATAAAATTTTTCCTCAAAAAATAATTTCTACAAAAAAGACAAGTTTTTTAAAAAATTTAATTGGGAGGTGTATTTTTATACATTGACCTAAATTAAATTTTTTAAAAAGCGAAGTATTTTGTAGCAGAAATAAGAATTTTGAGGAAAATTATTTAAAATTATAATTTGATTTACTGCAAAGTATTGAAATTGTTCAAATTTTATTTGCAGGAGGTATATTAATCAAAATATAAATGATAATTTAATTGTTAAAAATTGTAAACCTTTGATAACAGTGTCTAGGAGGTTAAACAAATAAATTCTTATTATAATTTAATTGTTTTTTTAAAAATTATTTATATTCTTTTTACAATTGTTATATTAAATATTGATATGAATTATAATAAAAAAGATAGTATTAAAAAAATCATACTAATTTTTATAGCATTACTTTCAGTTATTATTTTAAGTATTTTTATAATTAGAGATGTTTTCTTTAGAAATAAAAATGAATTAATTAAAGGTAATGGCAGAATTGAATCCAGAGAAGTTGCGGTAGCAACAAAATTTTCTGGAAGACTTGCAGAAGTTAATGCGGATGAAGGAGATGTCGTAAGCAAAGGACAATTGCTTGCTGTTTTGGATAGTAGGTCACTTAGTTCTGATATAGAAGCACAAAAAGCAAAATCTGAAGAAATTTTAAAAAATATTGCTTCTGTTGATGCGGAAATTAAAGCAACAAACAGTGATATCACTTTTTACAGAAAAGAAGTACAGAGAACAAAAATTTTAATGAAACAAAAATTTTCATCTCAATTAGAGCTTGATAGAAATAACAATTATTTAGAAAAATTTGAAGCAAAATTATTAAGTTTAAAAGCTAATAAAAAAGCCCTTCAAGCTTCACATAAATCATTATTAGCATCTATAAAATCTATGGAAATAAATTTAGATGATATGAAAATTTATGCACCAACAGATGGAGTGATTTTATATAAATTAGTAGAAAATGGTGAAATGTTAAGTGCTGGTGGAAAACTATTTATAATGTATAATCCAGATGAGTTATATATGACTATTTATATGCCTTCTGAAAAAGCCGGACAAATTAAACTTGGGGAAGAAGCAAAAATCAAATTAGATGCTTATCCAGACAAAATATTTGATGCTAAAGTTACATTTATAGCTGAAAATGCTGAATTTACACCAAAAGAAGTTGAAACACAAAAAGAAAGAGAAAAGTTAGTTTTTAGAATCAAACTAACTTTACATGACAACTCTTTAAGAGAAGCAAAGCCTGGTATGCCTGGCGATGGTTATATAAGATTAAATAATAACTATTAATCTTTAAAATTTTAGACCTTGTGATTTATTTTTTTGAGATTGAGATTGATTAAGTTTTTTTGCTTCAATTCCTTCTTTTCCTAACTGACTCAACGAATTCTTAGAAAATAACATTTCTAGTTTTCTTAAATTTACTGATTTTCCAAATAATTTTAATAGATTACTTAGTGCTCTAATACTTTTAGAATTTAACTTTAATTTTGTTATATCTGTTTCTGTATTGTTTTTACTTTTTACCATACTTCTTTAGTATTTTCACTTACTAAAATAGATTTATATTATTTATTATAAAAATCAAGTACAACTACATTAATATAACAGGGAATAACACACTTTTATGGTATTGGATTAAGAAACCCAACACCATAAAATATAAAGTTTAAAATATGGGTTTATTTTGTTTTTATTTTTCTCTCAACATAATATTGTTGACCTATGCTGATTATATTGCTAAATGTCCAGTAAACCAACAATCCAGCAGGCATACCAGCAAATAAAAACAAGAATATAATAGGCATTAATTTTATAGCTGTTTGTGTCTCCTGATTTCCACCTGTATTAGATGACATCTTTTGTTGTAACCACATTGTTAAAGACATCAAACATGGCAAAAATCCTATTTGTATAAAATTCACATTATAAGGCAATAAACCAAATAAATTCCAAATTGTTGTAGGATCTTTATCTGCTAAGTTTTTTATATACCCAAAAAATGGTGCCTGTCTCATATCTATTGAAATTGCTAAAACCTTATATAAAGCAAAAAATACCGGTATTTGAACTAACATAGGAAGACAACCAGAAAGCGGACTAACATTTTCTCTTTTATATAGTTCCATTATTTCTTTATTCATTCTCAATTTATCATTAGAACATCTTGCTTTTATATTTTCTATTTTAGGTTGGATTTGCTTAATTTTAGCCATAGATACAAAAGATTTTTTTGTGAATGGAAACATTATTGTTTTAACAACTAATGTTAATAATAAAATTGCCATACCAAAATTTCCTAAAAATGTATAAAACATTTTTAAGACTATATAAATCGGTTTAGTTAAAAAATAGAACCAACCAAAATCAACCGCTCTATCAAATAAACTTAAGTCATATTGAAAAGCATATTCATCTAAAAGATTTAATATTTTTGGACCTGCAAATAACAAATCTTCTGACTCAACTTTTTCTTTTGAATTAATTATTATATTATTACTTTTAAAGGTAATTATAAAATTTTCATTTGTGTATTCTGTTGTAACATCAACAATATTTTTACTATTTCCATTTTGTGTAAAAGCAACTAACCAATACTTATCTGTAAAACCAGCCCAACTAAAACCATTTTTAAAATCAAATTTTTTCTTTTCTAATTTTCCATATTTTATTTCTTCAATAGTTCTATTAAAAGCACCAATAAATCCTTGATGAACACTAACTTTTCTATCTAAAGCTGGCATTTTTCTGCTAATAATATTTTTTGTCCTTATATTAAAAGTACTTTCTGTAGGATTTATTATTTCTTGTTTAAATCTAAACATATAATTTGAATCCACTGAAATAATTATCTTAAAAACTAAACCATCTTTATTTTTATAAGACAATGTAAGTGGGTTATTAAGCATTAATATTTTTTGATTTGCTTGCCACACCGTATCTTTATTAGGTAAATCTACATTTTTATCTTCACTTTCCCAACCAAAACCAACAAAGTAATCATTATCTAATAATTTAATCTTCTCTTCGGAATCAATTTCTTCATTATATTTCTTCAAAATTAAATTATTAAAAGTAAGTCCTTTTAAATTAATGCTTCCTTGTAAATTTTCAGTTTCTATATTTACTTTCTCTGCATTATCTATTGGTTCAACAATTTCAATAACTTCTTCAGGTTTTACAATATTTTTTTCTTCTTCTACTTTAACAACTTGTTCTTCTTTAACATCATTTTTAAGTTCTTCTTGTGGTATGGTTTTTGTACCATAATATTTGATCCATAATACTATTAACGCCGTTGACAATAAAGTTGCTACCAAGATTCTTTTATTGTAATTGTCATTTTGCATGTTTCGATTATATTTTTTATTACAAGAAGATATTGTATAAATAAAAAATAAAAAATCTAGTTAAAAGTCATAATTGAATAAGAAAAGTTGATAAATATGACGTTGATTTTGATTTTTTTTCTTGAAAAAATAAAATTAATATGTAAAATTTAATCTATATTGCTCTAATAAGAAATATTAAGGAACAAAATGGCAACAAAAAACAACCCGAAAAATAAAGGTTTAGCAGGTGGAAAGAAATTTTGGAATGGAAAAGAAATAGAACCTATAAAGTATATTGGTAGCTATGCTGGTCTTGGTAAATATATATCAGCTAAGTATGCTAAAACTACTGAAATTATACTTGATTCAAATGGTAAACCAGTTGTTTGGGACGATATACCAGTTTCAGATAAGTAGTTATTTATTGAAAAAGAGCTACTTATGAATAAAGATAATGATTTGTTTTTATTTTCAAAAGCGTGTATTTTTTTAACATGGGTAGTTTTGTTTTATGCATTTTTCAGTACTTGTTTAGCAAGTACTGAAGGTGTTTATTTACCTTACAATAGCAGTTGTGCGACTGATTGGAATGATTATCCTGACACGCCTAGTGCAATTAATCATGCTTGTTTAAAAAAAAGGTATTGTTCTGATATTGAATATCCGATTATTAAAGCTACTGGTTTTGATAGATGTAGAGGTGAATGTGAAAGTTTAAATGATTTTGATGATACCGTTGTTTCAATAACAAGTTCTAGTGATTTAAAAGGTATAGATGATAGTGATTATTACGTAACATCAGTAGTGAGTGGTGATAATAGCGATGTAAAATACAAAGTAATCGTAAGTACTATTAATATGAGTGATTCTGATAGTTGTTCTGCTGAATCTTCTAATACTATAAATAGTGGTATAACTTCCGAAGGTTCTCTATCCGAAATTGTTACGGCAAAGTCTATAAATAGTGGTTCTAAATGTTTAAAAATTAAGTTAACTCCTTTAATTTTTAGCGGAACTACGGTTTATTTAGCGGACGGAACTACAGTTAAGAATGCAGATGAACCAGCTGCATTTTATTTTACAACAGGACATAATGGTAAAACTGGTTCTAACCAAAATTGTTTTTTAAAAAGCTGTCTTGATTTAACTACTGAAGAATTTGAAGCAATAGATTATTCTACTAATTTCTCCACTGATAGTGATGGTAATTTAGCATATGATGCTGAAACTACTGATTATGACGGTATACTTTTGTATAAATTCTGTGAACCACACAAATATACTGGGACTATAACAATGAATACAGGAACTAAGGTTAAATATTATGACCCTAGTTCTGATGGCTATGATGATGAATATGTATATTGTCATGAATTTGAAGATGAAGATGCTCTTGAATTTTTATGGAAGTATGGTAAAGCATTAGGTAGTAGTGATGATGAAGAAGGTAATTATGAATGTGTTTTGCATCAATGCCCTATTTCTAGTGGTCAAAGTTTATCTTGCGATACAAACTATTATTTATTTTATGACAGAAGTAGCAGTTATTTGAAGAATTATGAACAATATGTACTTGAAAATACATCTTCCGATCCCTTAAGTAACCCTTTAAAAGACACTAGTTGCTCCGCACTTAGTTGTACAACTGCTAGGTTCATTACTAATCTAGAATGTACTAATGCAAGCACTTTAAATAGTAGCTGTGATAAATATACGGGTTTTGATGTTAATTTCACTAGTATTACAGATCCTACTGATTACGGTTTATCAGAACAAACAAGTTGCTATCTATCTAATTCAAAATATTATTGTTATAAGACTTATGATTGCGGAGCTGATTCCAGTTATGAAGTTTGTATTGACACAGATGAAGATACTGAAGACACTACTGATGGAGATGAAACTTTGTCCTATTTTTATAAACCGGTTCCACCTAATCCAGCTACTGAAATCTGTCCTAGTGATAATCAAGATAGTGATGGAAATGATACATGTGAAACTGATAGAGTTATAATTAGAAGGACTTTGAGAGGTATAAATGATTATCCTAATGAAAGACCTAAAAGTGTTGAAGATTATTTTAAAGATGATTTAAGTAGTACCGATAGAGATAATATGTGTACTGATAGTTCTGGTTTTAAAAAATTTGAGAGTTATACAAAGAAAATTTTGTTAATTACTTATACTTATGGAAGGTATTATAATGGATTTTGGAGAGTGACAAAATCTGGAGTTCTACCACATATATTACCTTTATGCGATAAGTCTAGTCTTGGGGTAAAAGGTAAAGGAAGAGAATATTTGTGCGGAAACAATGGTTATATTTGTAATGCTCCTTATTGGGATAGTTATTATATAAGAGGTGAACCTACATATGAATGGAAAGATGATGAAGCAAATATTTCTACAGTTTCTGTAAGAGCATGTTTAAGACAAAAAAATACTGGTGAACTTGGTGTTTGCGGTAATAGAGAATGCAGAGTTGATTGTGCATTTGGAACCTGTAAATATCAATGGTGTGGTATAGATAGATGTGTAAGTCTTAAATTAGAAGAAGGTGAAAGTTGTAGCTTAGAAGATGTTAGAGAAGGTAAAAGTGGTGAAAATTGTTATAAAGTATTTTCAAAAAGTTCTTTATCTGATAGTGCTTTAAGATTTCGTTTAACAATGATAGATAGAAGAGTTTATGTATTTTTAGATGTACAAGACGCTGGTTGTAGTAGTGGTGGTAGTTATATTGGTAATATGTCTAGTATAAGAAGAGGCGATACACAAGACAGTTATAATACTGCAGGTGATAATGAAAGTACTATAGGTGGAACTTTTAGAGGAAGATTAGATGAATATAGTTTATTTGATGATAATAGCTTAACGGATTATAATTGTGATGGTGAAATTACCGACGAAGATATTTTTGGTGAATATTTATTTAACATATGGAATTGTCAAAAATTAGTTGATTATGCAAAAGATAGTGAAAATGTAGAAGAACCTACTATAGCTTCAGCTGATACTTGGTGTTATAAAGATGATAATGAGCAAACAGCTGAAGAAAGAGGAGAAGTTCATCCTTACTGTAGTAGTTACAAAATTAATAATGGAGAAAATCCAACTATTAGCGATACAAGTTCAAATTGGATTACTTGGGATATTGTACAATATCAAGGAAACAATCAGCAAATAAGTTCAACTTTTTGTACTATAGGTGCTTTAGATAATTGCAGAGGTTATTATGATAAAAATGATAGTTTTGTAAGGGAAATGCAAGCTTTCAAGGTTGATATACCGATACACCCTCAATATTTTTATAAATATGCTACCAGTGAGAATACTCCTGATTTATTCTTACCATTATTAACTTTATATTCTTTTAGACAATATGAAGATGTTTCTTATACTATTTATGCTAATGCTGATGCTGATAATATTGAACTTGATTTCTTTAGACCATCTATAGTAGCAAAATACGATGAAGAAACAAGTACAGCAACTATACCTTTTGCTGCTACCGAAATAACTGGTTCTATGACTACAGAATTTAATGGTGAAGATATTACGGCAAATTATGTATTTAGAAAAACTAGTAAATACTATCCTGCACCTTCTGCTAGAGTTTGTTTATATCAAGTCCTAACTAGTGGAACTGAGCAACAAATAAAATGTTTAAATAGAGTAAATCCAGAAATTAGTAATTTTGTTATTAAACCATATAATGTAAATATCACTTCACCTTTAGTTAATGCTTATTTCCATGAAGAAGATTTAACTGACGTTACTACCGCTTTAGATTTAGATGATGATAGTAAATTTATTACTTTTTATGATGAAATTAATGATACTAAAAATTTACTTTCTTCAATTTATGTTTATGCACAAGGTTTCCGTATTTTTCTAGAAGATTCATATTGTAGTAAAATAAATTATTCATGTATTTTTTATCAGAAAGAATATAATGAAAAGAAAGATTTAAGCACTACAACAGATGAAGAATTAAGTGATTTAGAAGGTAATATTGAATTATGTGAAAATACTATTGAGACTTATTGTAATACTCAAAATGGTGGTGAAAAATTTGTTCAAAATAAAAATGATAGTACTTTTATTAAGGTAAAAGCTAACAATACAGCTAATGGTGCTTATAATCAAATGTGTGTAAGTGAGGGTTTTGAAGATTATCAAACTTATGTTGAAGCTTTACCTTCTGTTGATGGTGTTGCTGGAAAATGTATACTTGATAATGATAGTAAGAAGAACTCGGATTGCAGAAAAACAGGTTATTATGAATTTTGTAGTACTGCAGGTAGTGATGGTTGCGAATGTCTAGATGGAAGTAGTTCTTGCACTTGTGGAAGCTATGGATGTATAAAAGAAGTTGATTGTAGTTGTAGTGGAGATAGCTGTTTAACTTTACCGGAAGCTTGTTTCTTGCCTGGATTTAATGCTAATTTATCAGTTTTAGATTCCGAAGGAATACCTATGTATTCTTGTAATTGTACAACCGTTAGTTCTTCAGCAAGTAGTACATCTGGAACCGTTATTAGAAAATCAACTGCAAGAGAAATGGGATTGTGTGTTGATTTAATGCACGTTGATTTTTGTGACCCTATAAAATATTACAATGAAAATAAAGTGTATTATGATGGTGGTGATGGTGAACTTTTATCTACAATTAAAACTGATTATAAGAGTAATATTTGGAGGACAAATCAAATCGTATTTGGAAAATACTATATTGATAATTATGGTCATGCTGAATTTGATAAGACTACTGATTGTAAAAAGAATGATAGTGATTCTAGTGATGATTTACCAGATGATTTTTGTTTATTAAGTAAAAGATGTTATAGCACCAATTCTACTACAAAAGGTCAAACATGTTTATCTACTGATGAAGATTGTGAATGTGATAAATATTTGCAGTATGGTACATGTAATGGTTTTTGGAAAACAAAATATAATACAACACCTTTAGCAAGTTGTGAAACAGAAACTGATAAATTTGGTCAAGTTTATAGTAAATTTGAATTAGTAGAAGGAACTGGTTGTGAAAGATATAGTTGTGCAGCCATTACCGATAGTGAATCTCCAACAGATGAAGAGGTTGAAGAATCTGCTAATGCAACAGAAGAAAGCGATGATTCTGTTAATACTGAAGGTAAATCTAATGGTTTTGCAACTTGGAAAAAGTACAAGAAAGGTACTTATGGTATGAGTGATACAGATCTTGCAAATGATTTAGAAAATGATTATGGCGATGAGTTGGAACAGAGAAGCGCTTTATATTGTTTACAAGGTTACGCTCCAGCTGGTTCTAATTTTGCAATAAAGAATTATATACCAGTTGTTAGTATAACATCAAACAGTGAAACTACTAAGACTATTCAAACTATATCAGATAGGTTAGCTAAAACTTTGATTGGTTATGGTGTTGAAAATGTTACTTATGATACAAGTGGTAATGAAAGTTCAGCCGCTACTACAACAGATATTTCAAATTATAAAGAATTTGTTAGTAAAACAGGTTATACAGCTAGAGAACATTTGCCCGTTAGATATTGTAGTCAACTTGGAAATTGGATGTCTATGAATGATATTTATACCGAATTTGGGGTAAATCCTTATTACACAAGTGATGAAGTATTTCATAGTCCAGGTACTGAAAGTGATGGATTCTTAAGTGATGATATTAAAACCACTTATAGCATTCCAACAGCAAGAGAAAATACTTATGGCGATACAATAGATTATAGTGAAAGATTCTGCGAGAGATTATATTGTCAAACAATTACAGAAGATGATGTAGGATTATTATCAATAGAAGATAGTGAACCTGATGCAAATAGTGGTTTAACTTATACTTTATCAGAAACTGATACATCAGATTTTGGATTGGATACTATTGATACTTCAAATAATGTAGCTTATCCAAATAATGAAACTAGTTGGAGCAAAAATTCTAGTTGCGTTTCTCAAACACCAAGCGGTAATTATAATAATTATCCTGAAGATACAACTAACTGTAGTGATACAAGAGGATATTCCATGGTTAACAATAAATATACTATTTGGAGACATGCTGGTGGAGCTACTTGGTCAGAAACTCCTTCACCAAGATCAGATGATGTAAGTGATGATGTAGAAGGTACTTGTTTAGAAACTAAAAATTTCTACCCATCAGGTGTTGTGTTCTTATCAAGTTTTGATAATCAATATAATACTATTGATTTTTCCGATGCTACTTATTTTGATATAAAAAATATTTCATTTAAAAATGGTTCAGATAATGAAGTAAATCCAACAAGAACTTGTAGTAAATGGGGACAATGGAGTGAAATTAATAATAGATGCGAAGTTGCTTGTGAAGCTGTTGATGTTTTTAGAACTAATTTTGTAGATACAAATTCAGATGAAAAGCTTCAAAATCACGAAATTACAAAATTTTATAAAATTCCACATTATAGAGGGGATTATTATATTACCAATAGTACAACAGGAATTACATATGGTGATGAATATACTGGTGGTGCAAAGTGGCCAAGAGCCGTTGTTAGTGATGATGGCGAATATGTTGTTGGTGAATGTGATGCAACTGTTGGAGAAGGATATACTTCAGTTGGATTCCCAACAAGTGGTGTACAATTTATGAGGAACGGTACCGATACTACATATAGTGGTGCTCCTTATAGAAAATGTTTAGCTGATGGAACTTGGGGACCTGTTATAAATCCTTGTATTAATTTTAAAACTTGTCCTGATATTAATATTTCAAATTCCGATATATTCTCTTCAACAAATATAGATAGTGAAAAAAATGTAGTATTATTATCAGGAGGAAGTATAACTTATCAAGAAACTTCAAGTTCAGTAGAAGTTAGTAGTGATTGTTCAGATAATCCTAATTATGAAAGTGGTACTGTTATCGAAAGTTGTAATGTTTCTACAGGTAAATGGATGAATGATCTTAGTGGAAGTTGTGTATTAAAGACTTGCGATCATGCAATATATGGATTTATGAATACAAGCTCATCTTTATATGTGGTTAACTACTTAAAAAGCACTAACCAAATTACAAATCTATATTATCCTACTGATTCTGGTTTAACAGGAAGTTTAAGTTTATCTTATGATGGTAATACATATGGATATATAGATAATAGTTTTGAAGTTTCTTGTCCTACAGGTTATTATTACAATGATGCTCTTAGTGCTAATATTACTAATATTAATGATACTACAAGTAAAATAAAATATACATGTTCTTTAAATAGTTCAAATAATACAGTTTGGAATAGAACAGGAGAGTGTGTACCAGCTGTTTGTAAATTTAGTAGTTTAAACATGAGCAATCTTGGTTTAACTGGTAGAAGTAGTATAACTAAACCAACTATTGCCAATTATAGTAGCGGAGGAAATTATTATGCAAAAGCAGGACAATCTTCTTACACACCATTAAAATATGCTGCTGGAATCACTGGAACTTCATATACCTATATTGGTAATATTACTGTTGATGGTACTTATGTTCCTACTGCTTATGGTGATGCAGATTACGCAACATCTGGAACTATTTTAAAAGTAGATTTACCTTGTGCTACTGGGTATACTTTTAATAGTACTAATGGTACTGATACTACACCTACAGTAGAAATTAAATGTACTTCAGACAGTATAACTGGTTCAACAGGAGTATGGAGTGCTACTACTAATGGAACTTGTGATATTATACAATGTTCTACATTTGATCATAGTCAATATAATGGAAGCTTTACTTTATCTCAAAATGGAACATGTGGAGATGGAACAAGCTCTATTTTGTGTCCTGGTGCTACATATACACTTGCTTATTGTGATAGTGGTTATACTAAAGATACTACTTCTGGAAGTACATTAACAGTAACTTGTAATGATGAAGGTGAATGGGAAGAAAGTGGTGATGCTTGGTGTGGTGCTGATTGTGCTATTCAATCAGTTACACGATATGTTGTTGATACAGCTTGGTTAGGAAGTTGCAGTTCTTCATATATGGCTATAAAGGATAATGATGGAGATGAAATAACAGATAAAGATGCAAGCGATATAGTTACTTCATGTAACACTATAGCTTCCATTGCGAATGATGATAACGAAATAAGAGTGACAACACGATATTGTGCTGATGATGATAAGACTGAAGTTAAATCAAGTAGTTTTTCTATTACTAGAAAATTTTTAAGTGCTAATCATGGAAGTTATTCTAATTTCACATTCTTTTATCATCCTGATGTTGAAAAATATAAAGACAGAAGATATGGAACAAAGTTCTTTTATAAATGCGAAGATGGAAGTTTTGTCTTTAAATATGCTATAACTTCAAGAGGTGTAAATAATGAAGATATATGTCCAAATCCTTCTACTCTTTGGGGAGATTAAACAAAAATCCTTATGTTAAATAAGTATATGAATCTACATATAAACTTAATCTTATATCAAACTAATTAGACCTCCTGCAAATAAAATTTGAACAATTTCAATACTTAGCAGTAAATCAAATTATAATTTTAAAATAATTTTCCTCAAAATTTTAAGTTTTGATATTTTTTTGGTGTTAGATTTAAAAAATCTAACACCAAAACTGAAAACACAAAATCACAACTGAATTACCTCCCCAAAAAAAATAAAGTGGGTAAAGTATTTAAATTATTTTCCTAGACACTGTTATCAAATGTTTTGTTTTTTAAACTCGCTTATACGAAGAAATACAAGAAAGGTCATAAATTTTATTGTGATGGTGTATGTTATACATCTAACAATAAAATTTATTTATGACGAAGTAGATCTAAGTATAAGTTAGAGTTTAAATGCAAAATACTATTAATAAAATACAAGAGTAAATATAAATAATAAATTTTATAAACCTTTGATAACGGTGTTTAACTTCTTTAAAATCTTTTCACTTATTTTTTCAGTAGTTAAACCAAAATATTCATAAACTTTTTCTGCTGGACCAGAAACACCAAAACTATCATCTGGTATTCCACAGAACAAACCATTTTGTCCTATATACTTTTCCCAACCCATACTGCAACCAGCTTCAACAGCAACTTTCAAAATACTATCACCACCTAAAACTGATTTTTTATATTCTGGCAATTGTTTTTCAAACAACTCCAAACAAGGCGCAGAAACTACTCTAATTTTCAAACCTTTCTTTTCCAATTCAGTTTTTACTGACATAGCTAAATCAATTTCTGTACCTGTACCAATGATTATAATATCAGGAGTTCCTTGACAATCATTGAAAATATACATACCTTTAGCAGATTTATTTTCAGTACTTTCTTGTGAAGAAAATACAACATTTTGTCTTGAAAAAATCATCATACTAGGTGTTCTTTTACTTTCCAATGCCAATTCATAACATTCAATTGTTTCTTGTATATTACATGGTCTAAATACATTCAAATTTGGAGTAGATCTCAAAGAAACAAGCTGTTCTATTGGTTGATGAGTTGGTCCATCTTCTCCAACACCTATTGAATCGTGTGTGAAAACTTGAATTATAGGTAATCCCATAATTGCAGCAAGTCTTAAGGCAGGTTTTTCATAGTCAGCGAATGATAAGAAAGTTCCACCATAAGGCACAAATCCACTGTGTAAGTAAATACCGTTAACTATACCAGCCATTCCAAGTTCTCTAATACCATATTCTACATATCTACCACTAAAATCATTTTTAGTAATAATTTGCTTTGTAGCAACAGTTTGAGTTAAATTTGACGGAGTTAAATCAGCACTTCCACCAATCATTTGAGGAATAGCTTCTGTCAACACTTCCAAAACTCGTTGAGAAGATTTTCTCGTAGCTTCATTTGGTTTTTCAGCAAACACATCTTTTTTCAATTTTGCTAACATCCCCTTCCAACCTTCCGGAAGCCTTCTTTCTATAAAATCAATAAATTCATCTTTTTTATTAGACTTAGACAATCTATTATTCCAAGTAGCATAATCACCCTCTCCTCTTGTTCCCACTTCATTCCAATTCACAAGAATATCATCAGAAACTTCAAACGGAGGCAAAGTCCAATTTATATTTTTCTTAAAAGCTTCCAATTCTTCACCCTTAATTGGAGAACCATGACATTTATTTGTACATTCTTTTGTAGAGCAATAACCAATTTTTGTTTTAAATGACATAAAAACTGGTTGAGTGCTTGAATTACATTCATCAAAAGCTTTTCTAATACTTTCAAAATCGTGACCATCAGCTTCAATAAATTTAAAACCATTACTTTCAGCTCTCATTCTCATATTTTCATTTCTTGAAAGATCCGTAGAACCATCAATAGTTATCGAATTGTTATCCCACAAAACAACAAGATTATTCAAATTCAAAACACCAGCCACACCCAAAGCTTCATAACTAGCACCTTCCATCAAACAACCATCACCAACAACACAATAAATTTTGTGATTTACCAAATCCTTACCATATCTAGCTTCTGCCATTTTTTCCGCAATAGCCATACCAACCGCATTTGTCAAACCCTGACCCAAAGGACCAGTTGTCGTTTCAATTCCCTTCAAAAATCCATACTCAGGATGTCCTGCAGTTTTTGAATGCAACTGCCTAAAATTCTTCAAATCTTCAACATTTATATCTTCATAACCAGCTAGATATAACAAAGAATAAAGCATTGCAGAACCATGTCCCGCAGATAAAACAAATCTATCTCTATCAAACCATTTTGGATTCTTCGAGCTATATTTCATAACTTCACTAAATAAAACTGTTGCTACATCTGCAAAACCTAATGGTAAACCGGGATGCCCAGAATTAGCTTTCGCTACCATATCAGCAGATAAAACTCTAACAGCGTTAGCCATTAGTTTTAAATCTTTAATGTCTTTTTTCATAATTTTTTTGTAATTTTCTCTTCGAGAAATTTTATTGGAAATATTTGAATTTTCAAGAGGTATATTTTTATAGTAAATTATTTTATCTTACCTTTATAAATATAGGTAAAAGTATTGACTAATACAAAGTACTTTAATATAATTCTTTAACAAGTATTAAATTTATTTAATGAAATCAAATGGAAATAGTTTTTACTATACTACAAAATTTTTTTGCTTTTATATTAATTTTGTCAATTTTAGTTTTTGTACATGAATATGGACATTATTTAGGGTGCAGAATTTGTGGTGTAAAAGTTGATTCTTTTTCAATTGGTATGGGAAAGGAAATATTTGGTTGGACTGATAAAAATGATGTTAGATGGAAAGTTTCAATACTTCCTTTCGGTGGTTATCTTAAAATGTTTGGTGATGATGATATAGCTTCCGGAAAAGCGGATAAAAATCTCTTAGAAAATATGACTGAAGAAGATAAAGAGGTTAGTTTTTATTTTCAAAATGTTTATAAAAAATTTTTAATAGTTTTTTTTGGTCCATTGTTTAATTTATTATTTGCAATTTTACTTCTCACTGTTGTTGTTAAACACAATGGTGTTAGTGATTTAAAACCAATAATTGGTTCTGTTGTTGCAAATTCTCCAGCTTATAATGCTGGTTTACAAGAAAATGATTTAATAATAGAAATAAATAATAAAAAAGTAGATAGTTTTAGTGATGTCGCACATACTGTTGTTATTAACAATTTGAAACCATTAAAAGTTAAAATTTTAAGAGGTAGCCAAGAAATTGTTAAAGATATTCAGCCTAAGTTAATAGAAAATAAAGATATGTTCGGAAATGATGTTAAAACTCCAAGTATTGGTGTGGTTTCTATTAGTAATGAAAATAAAAAGTTAAATATGGTTCAGTCGTTCGTAGAAGCCAATAAAACTGTATATAAAATGTGTAAAGATACACTTGTTGTTTTAGGTCAAATGATTACTGGAAATAGAAACACTGATGGTATTGGTGGTCCTTTAAAAATTGCGAAATATTCAGCGCAAAGTTTTGAAGGTGGGTTAATGATGGTTTTGTATTTTATGGCGTTGATTTCAGCTAATCTTGGATTAATGAACTTGTTGCCAATACCTGTATTAGATGGCGGACATTTGATGTTTTTTATTGTTGAAATCATTATTGGAAAACCAATACCAGAGAAATTACAAGATAAGTTGCTTAAGTTTGGATTCGCTGTTTTAGTATTTATAATGATTTTTGCTACTATAAACGATATAAGAGGATTTTTTTAGTAAAAATTCTACTTAAGCATTTTCTTTAAGGTTGAAGAGAAAATTATATTTTAAAATTATAATTTGATTTACTGCTAAGTATTGAAATTGTTCAAATTTTATTTGCAGGAAGTCTATTATAATAATTATTAATAAAAACCATTGACTGTTTTCATAATTTAAATTATTAATTAAATTAATAATGTAGTTTTTTAATATAAATGAATAATTTCTTTTCTTTTGCAAAAATATTTGAAATTAATAAAAATTTCTTCATTTTTTTAGTACTTATTTTTGTAATTGGTATTTTTACATTGTATTCCGCCGCTAATGGTAGTTTTTCACCATGGGCTGGTAAACAAATAATGTATTTTATTTGTTTTTTGCCTATAGCTTCTATAATTGTTTTATTGGATATAAATATTTGGTGTAAATTTTCATATATTATTTATTTAATTGCTTTATTACTTCTGGTTTATGTTGAATTTTCTGGACATACAGCTATGGGAGCTACTAGATGGATTAAAATTGCAGGTTTTTCTTTGCAACCATCTGAAACTATGAAGTTAGGTCTTGTAATTGGCTTAGCTAGATATTTTTCTGAAAAAAATATAAAAGAAATAAAAAAGAATAGGAATTTGATTATACCATTAATTATGATACTTACTCCGGCAATGCTAGTTTTAAAACAACCGGATTTAGGAACTTCATTTATACTAATTGCGATAGGTGGTAGTATTTTCTTTTTAGTTGGTGTCCAATGGTGGAAATTTACTATATGCTTTCTTTTGTTTGCTTCAAGTATTCCGTTTGCTTGGAAATATGTATTGCATGATTATCAGAAAAAAAGATTTGAAGTTTTTTTAAATCCAGAAAGTGATCCTTTGGGTTCAGGATACAATATTACACAATCTAAAATAGCTATTGGTTCAGGTGGATTTTTTGGTAAAGGATATTTAAAAGGAACTCAAAGCCAATTGGCATTTTTACCAGAAAAGCAAACAGATTTTATTTTTACTACATATACAGAAGAAATGGGATTTATTGGTGGACTCTTTATAATAATTTTGTATTTAGTACTAATTACTTTCATATTCTGGTTATCTCTAAAGTCAAAATATACTTATGGAAGAGTAATAATAGCTGGTGTTGGATTTATAATATTTTTTCATGTTTTTATAAATATAGGTATGGTAATGGGTTTGTTGCCGGTAGTCGGTGTTCCCTTACCTTTATTCTCTTATGGTGGTTCCATAACTGTAATTTCTTTATTATCTTTTAGTTTTTTATTAAACGCAGATTTATATAGGGAAACAGAAATAAAAAATAAAAGATTTTTTTAATTTTGTCATTAAATTTATTCTGAACATTAATGAAAGAATTACAAACTCTTTCTCCCATAAAGTATTCTGCGGGAATGGTTTTGTAAAACCATTCCCACAGAGTATTATATTTGGAGACCCAACACCACAAGAAAGTTAGTTTTTTTTCAGTGCTTTCCTTCACCATAAAACCAAAAACTAAACTTTCTCATTTTTTACAACCAAATTTTATAGTCAAAATAGACACAATCTAGACACAGGGGAATTTGATTTTAAGACACAGCAATTCTGTTCTATTGAAAATGCTGGTGGGTCCGGCGAGATTCGAACTCCCGACCAATTGATTAAGAGTTATACTCACTTTGCCTAATGATACAATTATAAAACCTTATTTATTAATATTCAAATGGTTTTTTACAAAAAATATCAAAGGTATTTGAATACCTTTTAAACCTTTATTTTTCGTTTGTTATTTTTTTAAATAGACACAGTTTAGACACACTTAAGACACACCAAAAAACAAATAATTCAATGTAATCTTATTTAGTAATTCCATCTATTAGCAATTTTGGTATCATTGTACCAAACTTAACCTCTGACAAATCTGAAAGTAAAATATTATCCCTTTCCATTACTGGATATTCTGCTATATAGGCACTCATAACACTACCAAACTTAGCCTGCTTCCAATCAAATCCAAGCTTCTCAGCAATCATCTTAACAGATGCCTCATTTTTACCTTCAATCTCTATATATGGTTTTATCCAAGGCCATTCATCAATAACAATTTCAACATTATCTAACATCCATGTTTCACGACGAGATTCTTGATACGTTTCATAAGGTATTCCAATTGCACTCAATAACTCTATTCCATTCGCAAAATCATCTATTTTAATTTCTACTTCATATGTTCCATCAACAGTTTCTTTATTATTTCTCTTATAAGTCATCGTGATTTTATCACCTTCATCTCTCACTCTTACAAAAGCTTTTTGAATTTTCATTTCTGGTGTTTTAGCCATAACACGCTTCATAAGACGCATAGGTGTTTTTAAATTCGCTCCCAATTTTTTTAAACGATTACGAACATCTTCTATTTCAACATTTAAAAATTTAGCTTCTATTTCTTTTGCCATTGGTTTTAACTTTTTTTAAGAATAATAGAACTTTATAAAAATAAAAAGATATTGCAATGATAAAATTTTTAATTATTATACACTTGGAAGAATTATTAAAATTTTAAATATGTATAATAGTAAAATAGTTGCATTAATGGGACCATCCGGAGTTGGAAAGGGATATACAAAAAATTTAATTGTTGAAGAATATTCAGAGGTTTCTGAACCTATTGTTGTTATAGTAATTTAAATTCTTGTTGCAACATACCTCTCTTTTAAAGCCCTATCTAAATTCTCATAGAAACTATCACAATTTAATCTAAACTTTCTAATTAAATCTTTTAAAAAGTGCCAATAATGTTCTATAGGATTTAAAT
>DATIQT010000035.1:0-6109 GCA_035470525.1 Rickettsiales bacterium | reverse complement strand
TACCATTCTTTCTGAAGTTATAGCTACCACAATGAGTACATCTAATTATATTAACCATATTTAATTATATTTATTATTCTAATATGATTTAATATTATAATTGTTATTTTTATATGCAACAATAAT
The DNA here is from genome assembly GCA_035470525.1 of Rickettsiales bacterium. Classification (GTDB taxonomy): domain Bacteria; phylum Pseudomonadota; class Alphaproteobacteria; order Rickettsiales; family UBA1997; genus CALXSC01. The sequence goes on along the minus strand of DATIQT010000035.1, from coordinate 5,983 downwards.
AAGTGAACAATCTGTAACGGATCTAATATATTATTTCTTTTTATTCATCATCTGATACTCAAACCACTTTGCAATTTTCAAAAATCTAAAATAAGCAAGTGAAACTGAAATTATAAAACCATACCAACCCTGCACAAACTTCATTCTAAAGAAATAATACCTAATAAATTGATACGGCATTTCAATAACCAATCTAGTTTTAGAATATGTTTTACCCTTAGCTACAGCCGTTTTAACCAACTCATCTGTATACATATTCAATTTATACCAGAATTGATACAAATTCAAATAAGAATAATGATAAATCAAACCTTCCAACTTTTTCGATTTAACACCTTCTTTTAACACAACAACTCTATCATGAGTCAAATCATCTGGCATAGTTGCAATTTTTCTATCATAAATTCTAATAGATTCATCTCCATCAGCAAACAATTTTGGCTTCTTATCACCGGGATACATATCCCTATGTTTAATAACATACAATTGATATTCCGGATTTTTCTTTATTTCTTTAATTTCTTGAATTAATTTCGGAGACAAAACCTCATCAGCATCCAATCTTATCAAATAATCATTTTCACACTGTTCTTGAGCAAATCTTTTTTGCGAAGAAATATTTTTCCATTTATGAAACATAAATTTACAATCATATTTTTTAGCTATTTCTTCCGTCTTATCCGTACTACCACTATCAACAACAATTATCTCATCCGCCACTTGTTTTAAAGCTTCCAATGTTCTAGGCAATCTAGCTTCTTCGTTTAATGTTACAATATACGCTGATAATTTAATACTCATAATTTATTTATTTTTAAATTTTGACAATAGTATATAATTAAAAGTGAAGTAAATAACCTAAGTTAATCTATTTACAGATGCTTCCTTTCGGATCTGTCTGGATTCATAAACAACCTACCTACTTACCCCACCAAAAGTGATTTTAAACCAATATTATTAATAATGCAACAAATTTATTGCAATTTAAATAATAAATACTAGTATTAGAAATAGGATTTTATCCACGATATTTTAGATTGCTAAGCAATCATTTTTAGTTGTATGCTATTTTATTATTTTAGAACCTTAAATGGTTTATAATTTTTATATATTATGAATTTAAATTTGAATAAATTTAAGAAGGAGCTTTTGTTCCTACCACTCGGTGGAAGTGGTGAAATCGGATTAAACTGTAATCTCTATCATTATGATGGAAAATGGTTAATTGTTGATATGGGTATTGGTTTTACAAACGAAATACCGGGTATAGATGTTGTTGCACCTGATATATCTTTTATAAAAGAACATTTAAAAGATTGTTTGGGAATTTTATTAACACATATTCACGAAGACCATATTGGAGCAGTTCAATATTTATGGGAAGAATTAAAACTTCCAATTTATACTTCAAAATTTACTTCTACATTCTTAAAAGAAAGATTAAGTGAATACGAATTTGGAGAACAAGTAAAAATAATTGAAATTCAAGAAGGAAAAACATTAAACTTAAAACCTTTTGAACTTGAATTTATAGGATTAACTCATTCAACTCCAGAAATGAATGCAATTCTCATAAAAACAGAAGTTGGAAATATTTTACATACTGGGGATTGGAAATTTGAAGAAAAACCAGTAATTGGTAATGTTTCTGATAAGAAAAAATTAAAAGACTTAGGTAGTAAGGGTGAAATACTAGCGGCTGTTTGTGAATCTACAAATGTGTTTAAGACTGAAAAAGTAAAAACAGAAGCAGAACTTCTAAAAAATCTAAAAAATATCATGAAAGAAAATGATAAAGGATTAATAGTTTGTGCTATTTTTGCTTCAAATATTGCTAGAATTATATCTTTATCTTTAGCTGCGAAAGCTTGTGGTAGAAAAATTGGTGTAATTGGAAGGTCAATATACAGAATTTTAAAAGTTGCTAATGAAATGAATTATATACCCAAAGGTTTGGAATTCATAGCTGAAGATGACTTAGGACAATACAACAAGAAAGAATTAATGATTATTTCAACTGGTTGTCAAGGTGAACCAACATCTGGTCTTAATAAATTAGCTACAGATACTCATAGAACTGTTCATTTGGCTAGTGGGGATACTGTTATTTTTTCTTCAAGTGTTATACCAGGTAATGAAAAAAATATTTATGCTGTTTATAATAAATTGTCTGAAAAAGATGTAAAAATTGTTACTGATCAAAATGAGTTTGTTCATTTATCAGGACACTACAATAGAGACGATTTAATTGAAATGTATAAACTCATTAAGCCTAAAATAGTTATAGCAACGCATGGTGAGGAAATGCACCTTGCAGAGCATAAGAGAATAGCTACTGAATGTGGAATTAAACAAGTTCTTAAAGCAAAAGATGGAGTTTTATTAAAGATTAATGAAAATAAATCAGAAATTTTAGAAAAACTCGATTTGGTTAATGTTGCTATTGATGGCAGAAGAATGCTTCCTCTGAATAGTCATATTATAGGCGAAAGAAAGAAAATTTCTGAATCTGGTGCTATAATTGTAGTTTTGGTAGTTGATAGAGGCTACAAATTAAGAGAAATGCCAAGCATTACAACTATTGGAAATTACGATTTAAAGCATGAAAAAGATATGAAAGATATCCTTGAAGAGGATATTACTAAAACCTACAATGGTGCTTTAAATAGAATGATAAATCAAGAAGACTTTAGACATTTTGAAAAAGATGAAGATAAAGAACTTTATTTAGATAAAGAAATAAGAAAAACGGTAAACCATATTTTCCAATTGGATATGGGAAAGAAACCTTGCATTATTATAAAAATTTGTAAACTTAATGTGTAAAGTGTTCTTTACATCTTGGTTCATAAACAGTCTGTTCACTCTCAACTTGAACAGACTTGTTTTTTTGACCTTTGACTAAAGATGTAAAACTTGCGGGTTTTTCACAAATTTGGCATCTAGCTTTTGGCTTTATTTCTACATCTGATATTTCTTTTATAGCTCGATAAGCAGGCCATTCTTCACCACTAGCTAATAAATCTAGACCAGCAATAATAATACTTTTACCTTGTTCTTTTAAGTTTAAGACGGTGTCTTTCAATAAATCAGCATCAAAAAATTGAAATTCATCTATAATAATAATCGGTTTAGTAGACTTTAGCATTTCTTCTGGATTATTTACTCTTAGACAAGGTATTGTTTTTTCATCACTATAAGCCCTACTTTTTATAAAATCACCATCTCTTGTATCAACCATTGGTTTAAAAGCATCTACCTCTTTTTCATTATCATAAAATCTGTCTATGATAATCTTACTTTTAGAAGCACGCATACAAGAAGCTATAAGTGTAATTTGTCTTGGTTTTTTTAAAGAAAAATTATTAGTAGGTTGTTTTACTTTTACCTCAAAATCACAAATACAATTAAGTTGTTTCGATAATTCATTTGATGTTATCAAAACTAAATTGTGTTCTTTCTTTAAATCATTAATGGTTTGTTTTAAATCATCTATATTAGGACAATTTTCTAAATCGTATTTTAGGATTTTGCTTTTTAATTCAAAAAATAATGAAAAATATGGCTGTTCAGTTTGTAATATTATAAATTTACCTTCATTAAACATACATTTACATATTTAATTTTTAATTACTTTAAAATTTAGAAATAATAAATCAAACAAAATATCTTGACTTTTTTTCAGTAAAATATATCTTCTAACAGTTAGAACTTGATTTAATTGAATATGGACAAGAAATTTACGATAGAAGCTAAAAAGTTGAAAAACATAGTATTATTCAATCCAGAAGTTGGACCTGATGATTTATCTAATACGGAAAGCAGTGTATTTATAAAAGTATCTGATGGCAAACTTTTATTTGAAATTTTATCTTTCAGATATTTGTTAATTGGGAAAGAAGCTTTAGAAACTAAAGAAAACATAGAAATGATATTACCTCTAAAAAGATTACAGGATATCATAAAAAGTTTTGACGATAATGTAAAAATTACATTCAAAGAAGAAAAAGAAGGTTTGATTAGTGTTGAAGCTGATGGTATTAAATTCAAAATCAAAACTTGCGAACAAGAAGGCAGAAATCAAATTGGAGACGACAGAGGGGAAGAATATAAAGTTCAAAGAGATGAATTACTTGAATCAATGAAAAAAGTTAAAATCGCTATGGGCGATGACGAAGTAAGATATTACTTAAACGGTATTCACATCGAGGTTTATGCAGACAAAAAAGGCAATCATCATACATTCATGGTAGCAACAAACGGTCATATACTTGCCACATATGGTGAAAAGAAAGATGAATATAAACTTCTTCAAAAAGCTATTATGCCTAAAAAAGTTATTCCTGAAATAATTAAAATATTAGAAAAAGGCGAGAATGAAGTTTCAATTTCTTTCAGCAAAAATAAAATGGATATAAAAACTGAAAACTTAGAAATACTTTTAAAATTAGTTGAAGGTGAATTCCCAGATTATGAAAAAGTAATCCCATACAATAATAGTAAGGAAGTAAAAATCAATAACAATGCATTGAAAGATGTACTTGGAAAAGTTTGCATAGTTTCAAACGACAAAACTAAAAATGTAAAAATTGCGATACAATCAAAAAATATTGATTTAGAAATTTCAAGTTCTGATGGAAGTATGGCTAAAGCTGATATAAAAACAGACTATTCAGGTGAAGATATAAATACAACTTTGAATGCAAAATATTTATTAGATATTTTAGGACAAATCAATGAAGAAAATCTTGTTTTTAAAATAGAAGATGGAAGCTCTCCACTATTAATTCAACAAGAAAATAACAAGAACTTATTATTTGTTTTGATGCCAATCAGATCATAATGAACAACAAAATTATTGTAATTTCCGGACCTACAGCAAGCGGTAAAACATCGTATTCTATAGCTTTAGCAAAAGAAAAAAATGGTATTATAATAAACGCAGATTCCATGCAAATTTACAAAGGTCTGCCTATTTTATCTGCACAACCAACAGAAGCTGAAAAATCAGATATAGAACATCTATTATTTTCATATTTAGAGCCAGAAAATAATTGCAATATAGGACTATGGTTAAACTTAGCAAAAGAAAAAATAGAATATTGCTTTTCAAAAGGCAAAACTCCAATAATCGTTGGCGGTACGGGAATGTATATTTCTAAGTTAATTGACGGTATTTCACAAATACCAGAAGTACCACAAAATATAAGAGAAAAAATCAACAACTTATACGAAGAAATCGGTTATCAAGAATGCTACAAAAAAGGTTTAAAAATAGACAAAGAATACACAGAAAAACTAAATCCAAACGATAAACAAAGATTATTAAGACTTCTTGAAATATTCGAAATCACAGGAAAATCTCTAAGACACTTCACACAAAAAGGTAATATAAAACTTTTCCCAAGAGATACCTTTTTTCATATAAATATCAATCCACCAAGAGATTTACTATATCAAAGATGTGAATTAAGATTTAAAAAACTAGTAGAAGAAGATAATGTACTAGAAGAAATCAAAACATTTAAAAATAATCATAAAAAAATAATCGACGACCCTAATAAATATTCAATAACCAAAACAATCGGTTTAACCGAAGGTATCAAATACTTAAACGATGAAATTTCAATAGACAACTTCATAAACCAATCAATAAAAATCACAAAAAATTATGCAAAAAGACAATACACTTGGTTTAATCATCAATTTGACAAATTTGATTTACAAATAACATAATAAGATTCTCACATTAATTGTTCAGATCTATTATAGTCAAACAACTTTCACTTAACCACCAACTAAACCTAACTTTTGCCTTAATCGCCCTTCGTCGTTCTAAATTTTATTAGACCTGTTTCCAGCAGCATTCTTTCACCTCTCATAATTCCTTATTCCGCATACCAAATTAAACCTTAATCCAAATCTCTTTCTTCTACATCTATATTTATCACTTAAAATTCTAAATCTTTTATTTCACCAATCA
>DATIQT010000034.1:0-10661 GCA_035470525.1 Rickettsiales bacterium | reverse complement strand
GAAGTAGAAATTAGAATTTTAAGGAAAATTATTTAAAATTATAATTTGATTTACTATAAGTATTGAAATTGTTCAAATTTTATTTGCAGTAGGTCTATTAAATACTATTGCATAATAATTTTCATTTTATATTATAAGTATAGAAATTTATTAGTATAAATATGCAGTCATTAAAAAATAAAATACCAAATTTATTAACTGTGGTCAGAATTGTCTTAATACCAGTTATTATTTATTCTTTTTATGTTTCATCGCAAATAACAAATATAATAGTTGCCTCTCTATTTTTAGGCGCAAGTATCACAGATTATTTTGATGGGTATTTAGCAAGAGCCATGAAAGTTCAATCAAATTTTGGTAAATGTTTAGATCCTATAGCAGACAAATTATTAGTCGCCGTATCTTTAATAATGTTAGTAAATTTTTCAGATAATAATTTATTTATATTAATCCCAGCAATCATAATTATTTGCAGAGAAATTATGGTATCAGGTTTAAGAGAATTTTTAGCAACAATAAATGTCGGCGTTCCCGTTACAAGATTAGCAAAATGGAAAACTGCTATTCAAATGGTAGCTATAACAGCTTTATTATTAGCTGGAAACGGTTCTGATTATGTCTATAATGAAATCATGGACATAGTAGAAGCTGAAGACTATATTAGAATAAGTCTAGAAGGTATAATCCAAAGTCTTGGTGAATTATTATTATGTATTTCAGCATTTATGACAATAATTACCGGATACGCTTACTTTAAGACTGGTTTTAAGAATTTTTAATAATAAGCTAATGATAGTATTACGGAAATTTTAATTTAAATCTTGTTAAAATTTTTTACAAGAAGCTAATTTTAGTACAATAGAGCAATAAAATGCGGTTTTAGAATTAGCTATTTTATGGATTGTTCATTTTTATTGTTTCAATTTTAAATCTTTGTTGGTAGCTACCCTTTGTCCTTTGAACATTTGACTTCGTCGCACTTTACCGACCGCAAGCTACACCGATTGCCTACAAGGTTTTCTTCCACTAAGCTTCATCATTCTTTCTCTAGATGGAAAGATTATCTTTTAATTATCGCTATTTATTAAAAAAGGACTTATAAAATAAGTCCTTTTTACATAAAAACAATTCCAATAATGAATTATCGTTTTTGGAAAACTTGTCCTTTTCTTGCTTTTTTCAAACCAGCTTTCTTTCTTTCAACAACTCTTGAATCTCTAGTTAAGAAACCAGCTTTTTTTAGAGGATCTCTTAAAGATGAGTTTAATAATTGTAAAGCTATAGAAATTGCATGCTTAATCGCACCGGCTTGTCCACTTAATCCGCCACCCAAAACTGTGCAATTAACATCAAACTTTTCTAAAGTTTCAGTTTTGCCAAATGGTTGATTGATAACAACATCTAATATTGCTCTTTTTAAGTATTCTGTTGCTGGTTGATTATTTATTGTAATTTTACCAGTTCCACTACTCAACCAAACTTTTGCAATGGCATTTTTTCTTTTACCAGTTGCATAAGTTACATTTGTTGTAGCTTTTTTAACTTTTGGTTTTGCAACTTTTTCTTCGTGAACAACTTTAACAGGAGCTTTCTTCTCAACGGTAGAAACTTCCTTTTTTGGTGCTAAAGTTTTTTTAGCCAACTTTACAGTTGTTGTTTTTTTAGTAGTATTTTTCTTTGTTTCTTTCATACTTACCCCTTATTAATTTCTTTTACTATTTTTTGGACTCATAGCCTTTATATCAAGTAATTCAGGTTTTTGAGCGCTGTGTGGATTTTCAGAACCACTATAAACAAACAATTTTTTCATAACTTCCCTGCCTAAAGCATTTCTAGTCATCATTGTTGTAACAGCTTCTTCTATAATCCTTTGAGGGAATTTGCCAGTCATAATTTTCTTTGCAGTAGTTTCTTTTAAACCACCTGGAAAATCTGTGTGATGAATATATTTCTTTTGTTCATATTTGTTTCCTGTCATATAAACTTTATCAGCATTTATAATAACAACGAAATCACCACAATCTTGGTTAGGAGTAAAAATAGGTTTATTTTTTCCTCTTAAAATGTCAGCAACGATAACAGCCATTCTACCTAGAACTAAGTCTGTTGCATCAATTAAATACCATTTTCTTTCTAATTCTTTTGGATTAGCAGAAAAAGTTTTTGTAATATTTTTATTAGCCATTTTCTTCTTTATTTTATAATATCTTTAATAAATACTTTGATTAATTTTATTCAAGTGGGAGGGCGAATAAAACCAATTTTTTATCTAAGATGGATATAGGATAAAACATTATTAAATAAAGTCAACAAAAATATATAATCTTTTAGACAATTAAATATTTTTTCATTAGACCTCCTGCAAATAAAATTTTTCCTCAAAAAATAATTTCTACAAAAAAGACAAGGATATTTCAAAGTATTTAATAGAAATAGTATACTTATACATTTCGTTGTTAAATACTTCGAAATTCCGAAGGGCTTTTGAAGTAGAAATTAGAATTTTGAGGAAAATTATTTTAAAATTATAATTTGATTTACTATAGGTATTGAAATTGTTCAAATTTTATTTGCAGGAGGTCTATTAAAATTTAAGTCTCTATAATGATATAACAACTAATTATCATTTTTCTTTTAACCAATTAATAAGTTGTATTGTTGAATCTTCATTATGTACACCATCAAAATAACTTCTGTATTTTTTGATACAAGTTGAAATATTTTTTATTATTACTTATATTTTGTAATCTTGTAGACCAAAATATATGTTTTATGACTTCATACAATTAACTATAAATTCTCTTTCAGTTTCCCCAGAGATTTTGATTTCTATTTCAATAGCTATGTTATAAATTATATTTTCTGCTATTTCCGGCCATTCTATTATTGAAATACCAGTTTCAAAACAATTTTCTATATCAAGCTCGTATAATTCATTTTTATTTTTTAATCTGTATAAATCAAAATGATAAATGGAAAAATTATTCAATTTATATTCTTTAACTATATTAAAGGTTGGACTTATAACATTTGTTGTTGGTTGATTATCTTTATTTAACAATGCATTAATTAAACAATGAGTAAAATAAGTTTTACCAGCACCCAATGTTCCCTTTATAGTCACTACTTGTCCTACACTTAAATTTTCCGCTATTTGTTCAGCTAATTTATTAGTTTCTTGTAGTGTTTTTATCTGATATTGCTTCTTCATTTTTAACTATAGTATTATTAGAATATTGTCTTAAGATGCTTAATATTTTTTCTCTAACATTTATCCTTCCTAATCTAACACTCATAGCCAAAATTCCTTCTCCAATACCATTTTTTACATCTATATTTGCACCATTATCTATTAAATAAATTGCTATATCGTCATAGTTTTTTTCTATAGCTATAATTAAAGGTGTTCTTTTTATAATATCTATTTTGTCTAAATTAGCATTAAAATCTGTAAGTAATTCAACACCTTTTAAATCATTATTTCTAACAGTAATTATCAAAGGTGTATCAAGTCTATCATCTCTTTTATTTACATCAGCACCTTTACGAATTAAATATTTCATAATATCGTATTGTCTGTATTTTGTAGCATATGTTAGTAAAGTATATTGATTATCCATAACAACATTGGCATCTTTTAAATTTTCCTTCATAAAAGCTTTTAATTCATCAAGCATTCCGTATTCTATAATTTTTTCTATTATTTTTTGTTTTTCTTTATTTTGTATTATAGTTGGTATATGTCTATTTTGAAAACTTCTTGCTTCAAGTAATTCTTGAGGAACTTTTTGTGTATTATATGTTGATAATTCTTTCTTTTGAGGAGTTATAGAAGGAATCAATATTTTTTCAGGATTTGTTAAATCTTTTAATTCTTTATTTTTTAAAAATCTTTCAAAATCTTCATTTTCTTGATAAGTCAAATTATCTTTCACTAAAATATCTTTAAATACTTTAGATTTATCTTTATCTTCTTGAACTTGATTTAATTCACTATCAAACAAATTTCCCACAATCTTTATTTTGCTTTCATCTATTATATTATTTTTATTACTTTTATCTGGTTTTTCTGCTAATATTTTAACATTTCCTTTTTCTGTATTAATAATTTTATTTGTAATAACTAAAGCTTTATCTTTTATAGTATCAATAATACTGTTAGTACTATCTTTTATATTATATGTAGTTATTTTATCTCCTATTTTATCAAATAAATTAACATTTTTTTCATTTTCTTTTTTAATTACTGTTTCAGTTTTATCAGAAGCAACTTCCTCTGATTTTTTTTCTTTGCTTGTATCTAGAATTTTTTCTTTTATATTGTCAATAAAAGATGGTCCTTCTATTTTATCACCAACTATTGTAGAACTTTTAGTTGCTTCTATTAATTTATTTTTAACGCTATCCAAAAATTTCGGTCCTTGTTCCTCTTCTGGTAAAACTACATTACCTATTTCATCTTCAGGCAATAATTCACCAAAATTATCACTTTCTATATATGGATTAGTAAAATCCGCACTTTCACTAGAGAAATCTTGATCAACAACTAAATTATTATCATTAATATCTAATTTAGGAGTGATTTCCTCGTTTTCTTTGGTGACTTCTACAACAGATGGTAGAGAACTTTTCATATCGCTAACTTTCATTAAATCGATATTTTCTTTACCTAAATTCAAAGCCATAAATAATAAAATATAATGCATAATTTATTTAAAAATATATACCTTTATATTTAATAAAATTTTTTTGTATAAATCAAGTACATTTAAGAATATTTCTTGCAAAATTAAAATAATCTTTATATAAAGTAAGTAAGGTTTACAATTATAAATTTAAATGTTTAAAAGGTTTTTATCTGGTTTTATTACTTGTTTTCCTTTTGTATGCTTGTTTGGGAAAAATATAAGATATTTTCCTGAGGATATACATAAAAATGACTGGAAAACAATAGGAAATGACATTAGAAAAATAATAAATAATAATTATTAGGGTTACTATGAATAATATACAAGAAAAGAAAGAAACTTTACTACCTCCACCAGAATTATTAGAAAGATATGAAAATATCTCTAAAGGTTTATGTAAAGATTTAGTAGAATTAATTAAAAAAGAACAAACACACAGACATAAACTACAAGATAAATACTTAATGAACTTCAGAATCGGTCAAATATTTGGTGCAGCTTTTTTAATTTACATAATTACAATGATTTTTGAATTAGCTAAAAATGGTTTTTTAACTACATCTTACATAATGGCAGGTCTATTTGGTGTGCTAATTTTATTAGTATTAAGCCAATACAAAAGAGACAGATCAAACGGATTTGTAAAAAATAACAACAAAAATTTTAACAGAAATCACAAAAGACATTTTCATTCAAGAAATAATCAACACAATATAGGAAAATAAGATGACAATCTCCACTGAAAAACAAAAAGCATTAGAAATAGCTTTACAACAAATAGATAAACAATTTGGTAAAGGCTCTGCCATGAAATTTGGTCAAAAACCAATAGAAGACATAAAATCAATATCATCAGGCTCATTAACACTTGATAATGCGCTCGGTGTAGGCGGATATCCACGAGGCAGAATAATAGAAATATACGGTCCAGAAAGTTCCGGAAAGACCACTTTAACTTTACATGCAATTGCTGAAGCTCAAAAACAAGGCTTAACTTGTGCATTTATCGACGCAGAACATGCTTTTGACCCAACTTACGGAAAAAAACTTGGCATCAACCTTGAAGAATTAATCATCTCTCAACCAAGCAGTGGTGAAGAAGCACTAGAAATTGCCGACACACTAGTTAGATCAGGCGCTGTTGATGTTATAGTTATTGACTCCGTGGCTGCCCTAGTTCCAAAAGTCGAACTCGAAGGTGCTATGGAAGATAACCAAATGGGATTACAAGCTAGATTAATGAGTAAAGCTTTAAGAAAACTCACTGGTTCCATATCAAAAACAAACTGTACAGTTTTCTTCATAAACCAAATCAGAATGAAAATCGGTATAATGTTTGGAAACCCAGAAACAACAACTGGTGGAAATGCCTTAAAATTCTATGCTTCAGTAAGACTTGATGTTAGAAAAGGAAGCCAAATTAAAGACAAAGAAGAATCTGTAGGAAACGAAACAACTGTAAAAGTAGTTAAAAACAAAGTTGCACCTCCATTCAGAAATGCCAAATTTGAAATCATTTACGGTGAAGGAATTTCCAAAATCGGCGAAATCATAGACCTAGGTTCCGATATGAATATTATCGAAAAGTCGGGTTCTTGGTATTCTTACAACAGTCAAAGAATAGGACAAGGCAAAGAAAGTGCCAAAGACTTCTTAAGAAGTAATTTAATTTTATTGAACGAAATCGAGGAAAAAATCAGAGCTAGTTTTAGAGATCCAATCAATATAGAAGTTAGCGAAGTTATCGAGGAAGAAATAATCGAAGAAGAGACTGAAGAAGAAACTCCAAAAAAATCTAAAAAGAAATGATATTAGGTATTGGAATAGATTTATTAAACATCAGCAGGTTAGAAAAACTTGAAAAAAAGTTTGGCGAAAAATTTGCAAAAAAAATCTTGGCTGAAGAAGAAATCGCACAATACAAAAAAACCAAAAAAAACCACACAGAATTTTTAGCAAAAAAATTCTGTGTGAAAGAAGCTTTTTCAAAAGCTTTAGGGACTGGTATCGGAAGAGGTATAAACTTTAATGATATAATAATAAATAATGATATTCTAGGTAAACCAATCATAACCTTAACAGAAAAAGGATACAACTTTTTAGAAAATTACTATAAAACCAATTACAAATATTTACAAATAGACATTTCAACCACTGACGAAGCCCCTTATGTTAACTCTTTTGTTATAATTAGTAAAAATTCAAAATAATTAAAATTCCACTTGTTGAGAGATTTTTATTCAACAGGTCTATTGTAGAAATATTTACATTTTTTTTCTTATACATGAAACACACATAGGTATTATTGTATTTCTTCCATCTTTTGAATTAACAGCTAAACCACCTTGTGAAGTTTCTTTATATTGACATGGCATATCCTTTCCAACTTGCTTCATTGTTAAAATTGCTTGATCTAACGTTATAAACAAGCTTTTTTCTTCTCTTAAAGCTAATCTTGAAGCTGTTATTGCTTTTACTGCATTTATAGCATTCCTTTCAATACATGGAATTTGAACCAAACCACCAATTGGATCGCAAGTCAGACCTAAATTATGAGCTAAACCAATTATTGCTGCATTTTCACATTGTAAATTTGTTCCTCCTAAAGCAGCCGTTAAACCAGCTGCTGCCATAGCACATGCAGTTCCTATTTCTGCTTGACAACCACCTTCTGCACCAGAAATTGTTGCATTTTTCTTGCATAAAATACCAACAATACCTGCAACTAAGATAAATTTTTTAATATTTTCAAATGTGTATTGTTTTGGATAATATTTTTCAAAAAACATAATCACAGCTGGTATTACTGCTGAAGCACCATTTGTCGGAGCTGTAACTAATTTTCCTAAACTTGCATTTTCTTCTGCTCCAGCTAAAGCCCATAAAGATACCAAATCAAAAACATTAAGCGGGTCACTATTGTCGTTTTCTAATTGTTTTAATAAAGATGGTGCTCTTCTTGATAAATTTAAAGAACCAGTCAAATTTCCTTTTCTATTTAAGCCATTTTGCACCATTTCATGCATTACACTAACAACATTGTTTATTTCTTTATCTATTTCTTTTTCTTTTCTAAAGCATTTTTCATTTTCCAAAATGACTTGATCTATAGATAAATTTTTTTTACTACAGATTTCTAACAATTCCTTAAAGCTTGCAAAATCATATTTTAGAACCTTTTCTTGTTTATGTTTAGCTAATATATCATCTTGTGTTACAACAAATCCACCACCAATAGAATAATAAGTTTGCGTATATATAATTTTTTTATGTTTATCAAATGCAGTAATAGACATACCATTACTATGATATTCTAATTCTTGATCTTTATGAACTTTGAAGTTTATAGCTCTATCATATTCAACAACAATTTTTTTTGATAATAAAAGTTTTTTCTCCTCTTTTATCCTCTTTATTTCTTTTTCAATTATATCTGGTTTAATAGTATCTGGTGTCCATCCTTCAAGCCCCAATTCAATAGCTAAAAATGTCTCATGTCCTTCACCAGTTAAAGCTAAAGAGCCATATAAATCTACTTGTATTGAATAAACTCTTCTAATCCACATCTTTTTAGCAGATGTTCGTATAAACATATTAGCAGCAACCATTGGTCCAAAAGTATGAGAACTTGAAGGGCCAATACCAACTTTAAAAATATCAAAAATGCTTAAATTTGACATAGACACTAAATATAGTTTTCTGCAAAAATTTTATCAAATGTTACTATTTTTGCAAGAAGTTTATTATACTTTTCGGTTAATGGTATATTAATAGGCTTTATTTAATAAATGTATTGCATAAACAATAGACCTCCTGCAAATAAAATTTGAACAATTTCAATACTTATAGTAAAACAAATTATAATTTTAAAAAATTTTCCTCAAAATTCTAATTTCTACTTCAAAAGCCCTTCGGAATTTCAACTAGCATGTAATTTTTATAAAATAGAACATTTTTATTGAAAAATTCTAAATTATTTATGAACAGTTCTATCAAGAAATATCATAATAATATAGGGGCAGACAATCAAGGAGTGAAAGAAACTAAAACAATAAATTTTATGTAAAATAAATTATCTCAGACAGTAGTGCTAAACTTTAAGTCTTAAAGTGCGTTATTCCATTTTTAAAAAATAAAATACTAGACTTTTTAAAAAATATAATATTAACTTAATGTGTTATTCAATAATTAAATAGAGTTTATGAAAAGAATAGTTTGTTTTATTTTTTATTTTCTATTTTCTGGTAATTTATTTGCATCTTCATTAATAGATAATGTATCGAAAGAAGAAAAAAAGTTTAGTGATTGGACAGTGTCTTGTGAAGAAGATGAAATGATGGAAAAAGTTAATTGCAAAATATTTGCTTTATTTTTTAACGAAAATTCATCAATCTATATTCAACCAAATAATAAAGTTGCGAATCAAGTTGTTATAATAATTCCAACTGCCAAAGAAGGTAGTAATATAAAGTTCAAAGTTGATCAAAATGCTTTAATTTCCTCTGATATAATTGTTAAAAATGATGAATATGGTATTGCTCCATTCTCTCCATCAAAACAAAAAACAATGTTGAATCAAATTAAAGTCGGACAAAGTCTATATATAAGGTTTACCGTTAGCGATCCACAGTCTGCTAATGGGGAGAAGGAAATTACTGCTAAAATTTCTTTAGCGGAGCTTCCGGAATTACTTACTTATTATGATACAAGAACTGGCAATAATAAGAAGTAATTTATTATTAATAATAAAATAGGAAAATATGACTACAAAAATTGCTATAAACGGTTTTGGAAGAATTGGAAGATGTGTTTTTAGAGCATTCTTCGAAAATCAAGCTAAATATAAAGATTTAGAAATTGTTGCTATTAATGATTTAGCACCGTTGGAAACTAATCTTTATTTATTGAAATATGACTCTGCTCATGGAAGATTTAAAGGTGATGCTAAAATTGAAAATGGTAATATTGTTGTTAACGGAAAAACAATTAAGGTTGTTGCTGAAAAAGATGCAGCAAATTTGCCTTGGAAAGCTTTGGGTGTTGATATAGTTCTTGAATGTACTGGTTTATTCTTAGAAAGAGAAAAAGCTATGCCACATATTCAAGCTGGTGCTAAAAAAGTTATGATGTCTGGTCCAACAAAATCAACAGATACAGTTAAAACAATCGTTTTAGGTGTTAATGATACAGAATTAAAAGCAACTGATGATATGATTTCTAATGCTTCTTGTACTACTAACTGTTTAGCTCCTATGGCTAGAGTTTTAGACGAAGTGTTTGGAATTGAAAAAGGTCATATGACTACTATTCACTCATATACTAATGACCAAAATATTTTGGATAAAGTTCATAAAGATTTAAGAAGAGCTAGAGCTGCTGCTGTTTCTATGATTCCTTCATCAACTGGTGCTGCTAAAGCTTTAGGCTTAGTATTGCCTCAATTAAAAGGAAAATTAGATGGTGTTTCAATCAGAGTTCCTACTCCAGATGTATCATTTGTAGATTTAAGCTTTGTTTCTAAGAAAGAAACTACAGTTGAAGAAATTAATGCTGCAATGGAAAAATTTGCTCAAGATCCAAAAATGCATGGTGTTATTGAAGTTGTTAAAGATGAAGTTGTGTCAGTTGACTTATTGCATGATGCACACAGCTGTATTTTTGATGTTTCTCAAACTAAAGTATTAAGTAAGAACTTTGTTAGAGTTGGTGCTTGGTATGATAACGAATGGGGTTATTCTAATAGAATGTTAGACCTTTGTTTAATTTGGAAATAATTTAATATTTTCTTAATTAAGAAACCACTAGTTTATCCTAGTGGTTTTTTATTAACATTAGACCTCCTGCAAATAAAATTTGAACAATTTCAATACTTATAGTAAATCAAATTATAATTTTAAAATAATTTTCCTCAAAATTCTAATTTCTACTTAAAAATACTTCGGAATTTCACACTACTGTCCGAGATAATTTTTG